>NZ_JBKEUU010000005.1:0-248893 GCF_056356715.1 Bifidobacterium sp. LH_450
CGGCATCCAGCAGCCCGGCCCCAACCCCGACAACATCAACGCCTACGAAAGCGGATTCGGCATCAGGAAAGGATGGCTCCGATAGGAGCTATAAGACCCACGATTTGTTACTTAACCCTTGCGTACCGGGAGGCGGTTTATGCCGCCAGGCATTGAACGGCACCCAGCTTCACGCTGGGCGCCCGAAACGAAAAACGGGAAGGCCCGCGCTAGGCGGGCCTTCCTTTCCAAGTCCAACTGCGGCAGAATCTCTGCACAACTCCATCGTTGTAACGGTAAGTCCTTCCAATACCCGCTCAACGTAATAATCTTGCTGACCATATACTTTTTGTGGGGTCTGCTCTTCAGTTGTCCTTGTAGTTGTTAATTATGCTCAACTCCGCGCCGGTTGCAAATCGTTTTCGCCGATTTCACCGGATTTTCGCACCGATGTTGCGAAATTATCTCATTTGTTCCATCGAGCGCTCCAGGGAGCCCCCTCTTTGCAACTTTCTGAGCCGAAAAACGGCCGGAATGTTCAAACGAACATCGCTCCATTTCGTTATTGGCGTGTCGCTGGCGAACCGCCCCGAAACGCAGGGAAAGGCACCCGGGCCTGCGCGAAAAGTGAAGTCCTGTTAAATTTTCGAATGTTTCCGGCACGCAGCGGCCCGAAGCCCTTAAAGTAGTAGCATGACACAGATTTTTGACGCACCCTCCAAGGCGTTCCTGCGCAGCCAGATCGCCGAGCATATTGCGGAGACGGACAAGCCCGACAAAGCCGACGTGCAGTCCGACGCCCAGCCGCTGCCCCCCGACCGCTTCTTCGACCGCGAGCTCAGCTGGCTCAAGTTCAACAAGCGCGTCCTCGAACTGGCGCAGGACGAAGACCTGCCGATCATCGAACGCGCCAGCTTCGCCGCGATCTTCGCCAGCAATCTCGATGAGTTCTTCATGGTCCGCGTGGCCGGCCTCAAACGCCGCATCGACACCGGCATCGCCGTGACGGCCGCTTCCGGCCTGAGCCCGCGCCAGCAGCTGCGCGCCATCAGCGAGCAGGCGCACAAGCTGCAGGACGAGCACGCCCACTACGTCATCGACCACATCCTGCCCGACCTGGCCAAGGAGCAGATCGTGCTGCTCGACTGGGACAAGCTGTCGGTGTCAGAGCAGGAACGCCTCTCGAGGTACTACCGCCAGCAGGTCTTCCCCGTGCTGACGCCCCTGGCCGTCGACCCGGCGCACCCGTTCCCCTACATTTCCGGCAACTCGATCAACCTGGCCGTGCTCGTCGAGAACCCCACGAGCGGCAAGTCGCACTTCGCCCGCGTGAAGATCCCGGACAACCTCAACCGCCTGGTGCCGGTCGACGACATGACCGAGGACGAGGCGCATGACGTGCGCTATGGCTTCATCACGATGGAGAACCTGATCATCGCCCATCTGGAAAGCCTGTTCCCCGGCATGATCATCAAGGAGGCGCGCTCGTTCCGCGTGACGCGCAACGAGGACATCGACGTCGAGGAAGACGACGCCGAGAACCTGCTCAACGCCATCGAGAAGGAACTGCTGCGCCGCCGCTTCGGACCGCCGATCCGCCTGGAGATCTCCGACGCCACCTCGCCGTTCCTCTCCCAGCTGCTCGCCGACCAGCTCGGCGTGACGGCCGACGAGGTCTACCGGCTGCCCACCCCGCTGGACGCCACCGTGCTGTTCGAGCTCGGCGCCATCGACCGGCCCGACCTGAAGTTCCCGCCGTTCGTGCCGACGACGAACCGCCAGATCGCCGAAGTGGAGACGAGCCGCGCGCAGGACATCTTCGCCGCCATCCGCGAGCACGACATCCTGCTGCACCACCCGTACGATTCGTTCTCGACGTCGGTGCAGGCGTTCCTCGCGCAGGCCGCCGCCGACCCGAAGGTGCTGGCCATCAAGCAGACGCTGTACCGCACCTCGGCCGATTCGCCGATCATCGACGCGCTCATCGACGCCGCGCACGCCGGCAAGCAGGTGCTGGCGCTCGTCGAACTCAAGGCACGCTTCGACGAGGACGCGAACATCGCATGGGCCCGCAAGCTCGAACGTGCCGGCGTGCACGTCGTCTACGGCATCGTCGGCCTGAAGACCCACTGCAAGCTGAGCCTCGTCGTGCGCCAGGAAGCCGACGGCCTCAAGCGCTACTGCCACGTGGGCACCGGCAACTACAACCCGAAGACGGCGCGCGTCTACACCGACCTTGGCCTGCTGACCTGCGACCCGGTCGTCGGCCAGGACATGACGCGCCTGTTCAACCAGCTGTCGGGCTACGCGCCGAAGTCGAGCTTCCACCGCCTGCTCGTCGCGCCGCGCACCGTGCGCACCGGGCTCATCCAGCGCATCCAGCGCGAGGAAGCGGCCGCCCGCGAAGGCAAGGAAGCGTGGATCAAGATCAAGGTCAACTCGATCGTCGACGAAAAGACGATCGACGCGCTCTACCGCGCCAGCCAGGCCGGCGTGAAGATCGACATCGTCGAGCGCGGCATCTGCGCCCTCAAGCCCGGGGTGCCCGGCCTGAGCGAGAACATCCGCGTGCGCTCGATCCTCGGCCGGTTCCTCGAGCACAGCCGCATCTACGCGTTCGCCAACTCGAACGGCCCGCAGATCGGCGAAGGCCCGATTGCGGGCCCGGAAGTGTGGATCGGCTCCGCCGACCTGATGCACCGCAACCTCGACCGGCGCGTCGAGGCGCTCGTGCGCATCACGGCTCCCGAGCAGATCGACGAGCTCATCGACTACATCGACCTGCAGATGGCCGATTCCACCGCATCGTGGCACATGCAGCCCGACGGCACCTACGAGCGCCATTCGAAGGACGCCGAGGGCCATCCGCTGGTGGACAGCCAGGAGTTCCTCATCCGCAAGCACACGCGCCGTCCGCACGGAGCGAACTGACTGGAGCGGCGAACGCCCTACGATGGAGAGCATGAGCAAGCATGGAAGGACCGTCGAGGCTGCCGGCGGCATACTGTACCGCCAGCAGCCCGGCGGGGCCATTGAAGTCTGCCTCGTGCACCGGCCGAAGTACGACGACTGGAGCTGGCCAAAAGGCAAGCTGGAAGCCAACGAATCCCCGCGGCATGCGGCCGTGCGCGAAATCGGCGAGGAAACCGGCATGCACGTCGCACTCGGCCCCTACCTTGGCGACGTCGAATACCCCTTAAGCGACGAAGGGAAGAAATCTCGTTCGCATGCCGGCTCGAAACCCCGCGTCCGGTCGCTGCAGACGAAGCATGTGCGCTACTGGATGGCGACGGCGATCAACCGCGCGGACGCGCAGCACCTTTCGGAAGCCTTCGGGCCGGTCCACCGGGCCGATCTGGGCGAAATCAACGACGTCGAATGGCTGCCGATCGCGCAGGCGCGCAAGAAGCTCACCCACTCCACCGACCGCGACATCCTGGCGCTGTTCGTCGACCGGCTTGAGGAAGGCGCGGCCGAAGCGCGCCCGCTGCTGCTGGTGCGCCACGCGAAGGCCGAAAGCCGCAAATCGTGGGACGGCACCGAGGAGAACCGGCCGATCACGCCGAACGGCTGCGCCGCTTCCTACGCGCTCGACCGCGAACTAGCCTGCTACAACCCCGTCCGGCTCGTCACTTCCCCGTGGCTGCGCTGCCAGCAGACGGTGCAGATGCTCTCGTGGCAGACGAAACGGCCGATGGAATACGCCGAAGCGCTCACCGAGGACGCGTTCGCGGCTAACCCCGATGGCGCATGGGCGGCGTTCCTCGCCGAAATCAACGCAACGCTGGGCACCCCTTCGGCATCGCTCGTCTGCATGCACCGGCCGGTTATCGGCGGCATGTTCGAACGGCTGCGGCCGATGTGCGCAAGCTCCGCGCTCGCCAAGCAGCTCATCGCCAAATCGCCGTACATGCCCACCGGCAGCGCGCTTGCGCTATTCTTTGTTGAGTCGGCGGAAGGTCCGCGCATCATCGATATCCAGAAAGTGCTCCCGCTTGTCTACTAACTCCATGCATTTCGGTTCCGGCTCCATCGTCGCCAGCCGCGGCGCGTTCTCGCACGCCGGCTCCCCGCGCCCGGCACGCCCCGGCCAGCTCGACCAGGCCATCGCCGACAACATCGTCGGCGGCCTCGACCCCGAATACGTCACCGAAATGAGCCACGCCACCGCATGGGCGCTCCTGAGCCATGTCCATGCCACGAAGGATCCGCAGGTCGTCGAGCGCGTGCTGACCATCGTGGACCGCGAAGGCGTCGACGTCATCGCCGAACTGTGGAGCCACGCCGAGCCGGATTCGCTGCCGGGCGTGCTGTGGCGGCTATACTGCCTGCGCGAATGGATGCGGCGCCATAGCGAATCCATTGCGCGGCTGTGGCGGCTCGGGGAGCCGATCGCAACGGCGGCATCCGCCATCGCCGGCGTCGATTCAGCGCCGACCGAAGACGACATCGCGCGCACCGCCGACTCGATCCTCACCGGCGCGTTCCGCGGCGACTTCGCCGTTGCGCTCACCCGCGCCGCCACGTTCATCGAAGTCGTCGTCGCCGGACTGCGCGTGCAGTCGCGGCGCCTCCTTTCCCGCGCCGAAGCGCTCGGCGACAACCATGACGCCGACGTACGCAAGCTGCGCTCGCAGGCGGCCAAGCTGATGCACACCGCCGGGAATCTTACGTCGACGGCAACCGACCTCAAGGCCGGAGCCCACCTCTGGCGCACCGGCAAGCTCGAATAATCCGTACCGACGTCCGCGTTGAAGCAGCGCGAAGCTAGTCCATGGTCAGGGAGTTTTCCACCATGTTCCAGTGAGCGATGGCTTCGCGCAGCGTGGCGCAGTCCCACTTTACGCAGATGTTCTGGCGGTGCTTGCGTACCGTCGCCTGCGAAATGCGCAGCTGTTCGGCGATGCTTTCGTCGTCCCAGCCGTGGGCGCACCACGAAATGACCAGCTCTTCCGTCGCCGTCAGCAGCGTTCCGCGCCGCTCGGAGCATCCAATGCGCGCGTTCGCCATCATCGGCGACTCGAAGCCGGGCATATGGCCCTCCTCCAGCACCTGCCGCAGCGCTTCGGCCCACTGGTCCAGCGAACTGTCCTTCGATAGCAGCCCCTGCGCCCCGGCCCGCATGACCTGGTTTTCCACCTTGCGCACGGCGAGCGACGTAATGGCGAGAATCGGGAATGTCACGCTCTCATGGCGTGCATAGCGGCATACGACGTGCCCGTTGAGGTCTTCCAGCCGGATATCGGTCACCATCAGCCCGACGTCGGCATGCGGCCCGTCGACGATGAACCGTATCGCTTCGCGGCCGGAGGCGAAGCGGCGGATGGAACTGAATTCCGGCCGCACGCCTTCGAGAATCCGCTTGACCATGACGGCTGCGAGCGCGTCGTCCTCCACGATCACCGCCGTCTTGCGTTGCGTTGCGTCAAAAGTTCCTGGCATTTACCGTCCTCCTTCGTCGGTTTCCCTGTCATAGGGAATCGAGATTACGGTCATCCATTGCGTTCCGGCAGCTGCCGCCACCAGCTCGCCACCCAAAGATTCGACTTGCTGGCGCAGCAGTTCCAGCCCATGGCCGCCTTCCAGCCCTTCGCGTTGGTCTCCGATGGCATTGACGGCCGCAATGGAAACGCCGTCGGGTTCAATGACCGCCGACACGTCGTATTCACTGTTGCGGTCCGCATGGCGCTGAAGATTCGTGAAGCACTCACGCAGCGCCAGCAGCGCGGTATCGCGTACGGCAGGGGAAACGTCAAGATGCCTGCCGACCGTCCGGACCATGCAGGTGCCTCGGATGCCGTCCTGCTCGAGCCGCTGCTGCGATTCGTCCATGCACGCCTGCAGCTGCCGCTCGAACGCGTCGTCGTCGCCTTGCGCTGGCGCGGGGGATTTTTCCGGTTCCTTCAGGTCGTTGAGCACCGAGCGCAAATCCACGTTGATTTGCCGCAGGCTCTCCTCCACTTCGCTTTCGTTCGCCCCGCTGCGCAGCGCGTACACGGCATGCGTCAGTTCGCTGGAAATCGAATCGTGGATGCGTCCGGCGAGCTGCAGCTCCATGGCTTCGCGCCGGCGCAGCGACTCGGCCTGGGCATGCAGCGACTCGTTGAGCTGGCGGATGCCGCAGCCAAGAATGGCGCAGAACGCGAAAAGCCCAACGAACCCCATATTGACGGAGAGCACTTCTTCCCATCCATAATAGAAGCCGCTCCAGAGAATCTGGTAGGCGGAAATCAGCGCCCACATCGCCGCGCCGCCCCATACGCCTTGGTAATACGCCCACATGCCCACGACAAACGCATGCGCATAGATGCAGAAACTCACCGACCGGTGGAATATGAACGCGCAGCCGGAATCAACAAGAATCGATACGATGGCGAGCGCAATCAGCGACGGAATGGGCCAGCGGTAGCTGGCGACCATCAGCGCCACAATGGCCAGCGCGCCCACCCACAGCACCGGAGTGGCCCCTAGCGTGCCAGACGTTTCCCACAGCGTAAACGCAGAGCACAGGGCAATGATGGCCGCAACGACAGGGTGGCGCAATCTGACTTGATGGTGTTTGCTGTTGTCCGCGATGTGCCGCAATGCGCTGCCCCTTTCCCACGGAGCGCTGACCGCCGTCAGCATAGGCCCAATACATGCATCCACGTCGGGCATCCACCCAACAGCGGTGCTTGTGCCACTGTAACGGTATTTTCCGTTGCTGTATACCCCGCATCCACCATCGCGGACGGCGCAACCGCCAACGCGGCGGCCGTCACCGCGGCAACCATCGGACCCATCTTCACTCTCCTCGCTCCCAGCCGGCACAAACCTTTGAGCCGCGTCGTTCAGCGTTCCCCACCAGCCTTGCTTTCCCGCAAATCTACCGGCTGTACGCCCCCGTTTGTCCAGATTCTACACAAAACGGGTAGGGGGCACCTCGACAGGAAGAGGCAAAGCGGAAGCCAGGAAGCAGAAGGCGACCTCCCGCATAAGGGGATTTGGCTGCGCTGTGCAGGGAGATTAAGGATACGGAAAGAGAAATGCGCCGGACCGCGAAAGCGCCATGTCGGCGCACAGGCCGCTCGCAGCGGCAAAAAATGGAGCCCGGGGCTATGCACGGCCCGACGCGGCCTCTTACTATACACGAGCCATCGCATCTGTTCAATGCTCACGGCGCAGTTTTCCCGGCGCTGGCGCGCTCCCGCCGTTCTTCCAGCCGCATGCTTACTCTAGAAACCATGGATCTTCACGTTTTGGACCACCCGCTGGTCGAGCACAAGCTCACCATTCTGCGCGATAAGAACACGTCTTCCGCCACGTTCCGCGAACTCGTCTCCGAACTCGTCACGCTGGAAGCCTACGAAGCCACCCGCAATCTCGCCGTCGTCGACAAGGAGATCGAAACGCCGGTCGCCAAAACGGTCGGCAAGGCCATCGCCAAGCCACGCCCGATCGTCGTGCCGGTGCTGCGCGCCGGCCTGGGCATGCTCGACGGCATGATGAAGATGATTCCGGCCGCCGAAGTCGGCTTCCTCGGCATGAAGCGCGACGAAGAGCACCCGACGCAGCAGATTACCTATGCGAACCGCCTGCCCGAAGACCTCACCGGACGCCAGTGCTTCCTCATCGACCCGATGCTCGCCACCGGCGGCACGCTGGTCGCGGCGACCCACTACCTTGCCGACCGCGGCGCCAAGGACGTCACCGCCGTGTGCATCATCGCCGCCCCCGAAGGCATCAAGTACGTGGAAGAGAACATCGATCCGTCCATCGACTTCAAGGTCGTCGTCTGCGCCGTCGACGAGGGCCTCAACGACAAGAGCTACATCGTGCCGGGCCTGGGCGACGCCGGCGACCGCCTCTACGGCGTCATCGACTGAAAGTGCCGGCCTGGCAGCAGCCGGAACGCCGCAACCGCAGCGTTCCGGCGCCGGTCAGCCCTCGATCTTCACGGAGTCGGGGATTGCCGGCGGCACGAACGATTCGAAGATGAAGCGGTCGAAGTACGGCATCGCTTCCTCGAGCTCGGCGTCCGAGCGGATAGTCCAGGCGGCAGCCAGCGCGCCCATCGAACGGTCGAGCTTGAGCGCCGGGTTCTCGCCCTCGCTCCACAGGTAGGCCACGAAATCCGGCCGCGACAGCCAGTTGAGCCCCAGGCACCCGGCGATCCAGTCCACCGGACCGGCCTTCGCCAGTTCCTTGCCGACGGCGAGCTGGCCGCGGCACACCTGCGGGTAGTGGCTCTTGTACCAGTTCATCGCCACCGGGTTGAACGACTCGACGGCATAGGGGCCTTCATAGGCATGCAGCAGGTCGGAAGCGCGCTCCATCAGTTCGTCGTCCTCCGGGTCCCAGTGGCGCAGGTCGTCGAACTTGAACTCCACGATGATCGGCACGCGTCCGTCGACGACGTGCAGCACGTCCTCGAGCAGCGGCACATGCTGGTAGTAGCCTTCCGGCGCTTCATCGGGCGTGACGACCAGCGGCGGGTTCTCCTCCGCACCTTCGCGCAGCGGGGACTTGTCGGCGCCCGGCGCGCACGTCGGGAACAGCGGGATCCGCACCAGCTCGTCATACGTCAGGTCGCGCACCTTGCGCGGGTCCCCTGCCACGCGCAGCAGGTCGGCGTCGTGGACGCAGACGACCTTGCCGTCGGCCGTCAGCTGCACGTCCAGCTCGATGCCGTAGCCGGCTTCGGCGGCTGCGGCGAACGCGGCCAGCGAGTTCTCGGGGGCAATCGGGCCCGGTTCGGACGGGCTGCCGAATCCGGCCTTCATCGCCATGCGCCGCGCCAGCGCGACATACTGGCCACTGTCGGGCGCGTATTGCTGGCTCAGGCCCGAGCCGGCGTCATGCAGCCCGCGGTGGGCATACAGCACGTTCGGCAGCGTCGGCACGTAGTTGGCGCGCTTGTTGGCGAACGTGCGCGGCGCGGTGGCGAACAGCGCGGCGCCAGCCGCGGCCGCCCCGCCAATCAGTACGTTCCTGAAAAACTTGGACATCGTTCCTCCTGCGATTTCCTTCTGCGATTCCTCCGCAGTGCAAGGCCGGCCCAGCGGCCCTTGGCCTGTAATTCTATGGTAGGAAGCTGGGCGGCGCCGCGCAGCGGCATGGCTGTCAGCAAAACCTACTTGCCTCGCCCGCGCTTCTTGCTTGCCCTGTTCTTGGAGATGATGTCGAACACGATCCAGGCGCTCAGCACGAACGCTATGACGTACCCGAGGAACCCGACGACCGGAATGCCGAAGATGATCGGCTTCATGCCGGCATAATAGACAATCGACGAGCCGATGAACAAGCCGACGACGATCAGCGCCATCGTCAGGCGGTTGACCATGTCGCCGAGCTGGTGCAGCGGCTTTTCGGAACCGACCAGCTCCGCATTGAGCCGCAGCTCGCCGCGGGTGAGCATGTGCAGCGCCACTTCGGTTTCGTTGATGGCCTTCAGCGCGCCGTGCAGCGCCTCGTGGCTTTCGAGCGCGAGCGACTTGAGCTCGTCGACCACCACCGTTTTCTTCGATTTCGCCGCGGCGATGTGCTTCGAGATGATCTCGATCATGTTGACGTCGGGGATGAACTCGTCGAGCGTGCCTTCGAGCGTCACCAGCGCGCGGCCGACCGTCGTGACCGAGCTGGGCACCTCGATGCCGTGCCGCCGCGCCATCTGCGTCAGCGAGCCGAGGAAGTCGGCGAGGTTGAGGTCGGCGAGGTCGACCGTGCCGAATTCCTTGACGATGCCGTCGAGGTCGGCAAGCAGCTCCGGGTAGTCGGTGGCGTCGGTATCCGCCCCGGCGAACCGCAGCAGCGCGTTCGCCAGCTGCGGCGAATCCTGCTTGGCCACGGCGAACAGCATCTGCTGCAGCGCCGCACGCGTGGACGCATCCAGCCGCCCGGTCATGCCCAGGTCGAGCAGGATGATCTGCCCATTGCGGATCATGATGTTGCCTGGATGCGGGTCGGCGTGGAAGAAACCGACGTCGAGGATCTGCGCCGCATAGTTGTCGACGAGCTTCGTGCCGATTTCCTTGAGACTGTATCCGTCGGCTTCCAGCTCGGCGGTATGCGCCACCGGAATGCCGTCGACGTACTCCATGACGAGCACATGTTCGGTGCACAGGTCGACATAGGCCGTCGGGCAGTCCATATACGCGTAGGACTTGCAGAACCGCTTGAATTCGCACAGGTTGCGCGCCTCGTTGAGGAAGTTCGTCTCCTCGTCGAACGTTTCCCACAGCTCCTCGACGACGCCCTGGAAGTCCACGACCTGCGCGCTGTGCATGACCTTCGTGGCGCCCTTGGCGATCGAGCGCATGATCGAGATGTCCTCGGCCATCGTTTCACGCACGCCGGGCCGCTGCACCTTGACGGCGACGTCTTCGCCGGTCTTCAGCGTCGCGCGGTGCACCTGCGCCAGCGACGCCGAGCCCAGGGGCTTGGTGTCGATATGGTCGAAGATCTCCTCGATCGGCCGCCCGTATTCCTTCTCCAGCGTCTGCAGCACGACGTCGTAGGGCATCGGGTCGGCGTTGGCGCGCAGCTTGGCCAGCTCGTCGCAGAACGGCGCCGGCAGGATCTCCGAGCGCATGGACAGGATCTGCCCGACCTTGACGAACGTCGGCCCCAGTGCTTCGAGCATCAGGCGCATCTTGACCGGCGTCAGCCCCTTGACGACGTCGTAGTGCATCGCGATGCGCATGATCTGCTTGAGGCGCTTGAGCTTGCTGCGCCGCGTCAGATGGTATTCCTCGGAAAAGCTCTGCTTATGGGAGCCGAACAACCCTATCGTTTCGCTCGGCTGCCTGGCGGGGATGCCGGCACCGGACGTATCGTGCGTTTCACGGGGAACATCGCCCGTCCCAGCGGCGCCGGCAGCGGCGCCCGAAGCCGCGGCGCCCTCCTGCCCGTGCCGGGAATCGCGCTGCGCTTCCTGCTTGCCCTGAGCTTCCTGCTTGCGCTGCGCATCGCGCTGTTCCCAGTAGGCGACGTCATCCCAGTTGCGGTAGTCGCTTTTCGGGTCCTTCGCCGCGTCGTCCAGTTCCGGATCGGCGCTTTCGCGCGCCGCATCGTAGGACAGCGGCGTATCTTCCAGCGTTTCACGTGAAAGCAAGTCGTCGGCGCCGTCGCCTCCATTGGCCACGACGGCGATGTCGCGCCCGGCATCCTGCGCGAGCGCGACATCGTCAACCTGTTCGCCTTGCGGCGGCTTTGTATCGCGGATGGGGCCGCCCTGGCCCCCTGCGTCGTTGCGGTTCAGCGGTCCTCGTCCTTCTTGGCGTCTTCCTTGAGTTCCTTTTCGTCTTCATGGACGGCCTTGCGGTCCTCCTCGACGTCCCTGCGCACCGTTTCGCGCAGGCCGGAGGCGGCGTTCTTCACCGTTTCGGCGGCTTCGCGCGTCTGGTCCTTGAGGGTGCCCTTCGCGTCGTCGGCCTTGTGCGCCAGCTCGGAGTTGAGGGTCTTGCCCTGCTCCACGGTCAGCTCGCCCTTCTTGACGAGGTCGTTGATGATTTCATGCCCCTTTTCCGCCGTCGTCGCCATCGCGCCGACGCCCGCAAGGAACACCTTGCGCAGGCCCTCGCCGAATCCGTCGAGAAGATTGTTGTTGTCAGCCATCTCTTGCCCCCTTCTGAGCGTTTGGAGTTGCACTGTTGACCCCTAACTCTACTCGCTTGGCGCTTTCGACGCTCCCCGCGTACCGATGTTCAGCGAAGGCGTACAAAGGCGACGTCGCGGGCGCGGGCCGCCGTGTCGTCGAGCCGGCGCAAATCTTGTTGCTGCCGCTCGCTTTGGCGTGGCTCGAACGTGCCGTAGCGGCGTTCGGCCGCCGTGCGGATCAGGAAATCGGCGATGGCGGGGTTCTTCGGCAGCAGCGAACCGTGCATGTACGTTCCGATGACGTTATGGACGCGGGCGCCTTCGGTATGGTCTTCGCCGTTGTTGCCTTCCCCTTCGGCAGCGACCCGTCCCAGCGGCCGCGCGCCTTCCCTCAGGAACGTCTGCCCCGAGTGGTTTTCGTAGCCGACGATCTTGCCGAAATCGTCGCTTTCCTCCACGAGATTGCCGATCATGCGCGTTTCACGGCCCACCGTATACGCGGGAATGATCGAGATTCCCTCCAGCCGCGCGCCGTCGACGGTTTCGAAATACTCGCCGAACAGCTGGTACAGCCCGCAGATCATCAGCATCGGCGTGCCGTCGGCGGCCAGCGAACGCAGCAGGTCGGCGCGGCGGAAGAAATCCTCGATGATCTTCTTCTGGCCGGTGTCCTGGCCGCCGCCGCCGAGAATGATGTCGGCATGCTCGGGCCACGGATCGTTCTGGTTGACGAAGCGGATGCGCGGCTCATAGCCGTAGAGCGCAAGCCGGCGCTCCACCGTCAGCACGTTGCCGGAGTCGCCGTAGATGTTCATGTCGCGCGGGTAGAGCGAAACGATATCGATATCGCGGGATTGGGTTGCCATCGCGTCCTTCCTTCAGCCTTGCGTTGCGCCGTTGCTTGCGTTATTTGCCGACGCCGGCATCGGCGACGTTGGCGACCTTGGCGAGCGCGGCGCGGATTCTCAGCATCGCCGTATACGTGCAGTAGATGTGCTTCGGGGTGCCCGGGTTGCGTTGGGCGAACCGCAGCGCCGCCGCCTCGAGGTCCGTGTCGGTTTCGCCGACGGGAACCTGGTCGTATTCCAGCCGCAGCGCCATGTCCCAGCCGCGCACGCCGGACACCGTCGCCACGCCGGTGGCCGCCAGGCTCGTGAAGTCGACGTCCCATAGCCAGCTCATGTCGCGTCCGTCGGCGTATTCGTCGTTGATGGCGATCATCGTGTCGTGCCCTTCGGGCGCGAACGACGAGAGGGCGAGGCGGAAGCCCATCGGGTTCTTCACGAGCAGCAGCTCGACGTCGGAACCGTTCACCGAGATCTTCTCGCCGCGGCCGAACGCCGGCGTCACGTTGGCGAGCGCCGAGATTTGCTGCGCGGTGCTCGCCGCGGCGAAGCGCGAGAGCCGCTGTCGGAAGCCGGGCTGCCCGCGCCGCTGCAGTTCGCTTAAGATTTGCGGCTCGCGCAGCGCACGCACGGCATCGTCGCGCACGGCGCGCACGACGGCGAGCGCGGCGGCTGCGTTGTAGAGATTGTAGACGCCTTCGAGCTTGACGGCGGTGCCGATCCGCTCGCCGTCGACGTCGAGTTCGGCATGGTGGTCGCCGACGCTGACGAGCGTGACGTCGGCGGGAAGCGTTTCGCGGGCCGCGTCGCCGGCGATGGCGTCCGGGTCGGCTTCGCGGGGCGTTTCGCCGGCGCCCTGCGCCTGGATCGTCGTCGTCATCTGGTCGTCGGAGGGGAACGCCGGGCGCAGTTGTTCCGACAGGCCGAACCAGCGCACGGCGGTGCCTGCCGGCACGAGTTCGGCCAGCGCCGCGATGCGCGGGTCCTCGCGGTTGAGCACGACGGTGCCGGTCGTGGCGGACGCCACATGGCCCAGCAGCCGGGCGGTGTTGTCGATTTCGCCGAAACGGTCGAGCTGGTCGCGCAGCACGTTGAGCAGCAGCGCGTAGCGGGGGCGCGCCTGCTCGACGAAATGCACGGCGTACGCTTCGTCGAGCTCGAGGACGGCGATGTCGGCGTCGAGCCTGCCGGACAGGCTCCCCTGCTCGAGGATGGAGGAGACGACGCCGCGGGTGAAGTTCGAGCCGGTCGGGTTGGTGAACACCTTGAGGCCCAGGTCTTCGAGCATCGAGGCGACCATGCGGGTCGTCGTCGTCTTGCCGTTCGTGCCGGAGACGAGCACGACGCCCAGCGGCAGCCGCCCGAGCGTGCGGCGCAGGAAGCCCGGGTCGATGCGTTCGATGACCTGGCCGGGCAGCGCGCTGCCGCCATGGCGGGTCACGCGGGCGGCGAGGCGCACGGCCTTGCCGATTAGCGGGCTGGCGAACGCATGCCAGGGGTTTGCAGAGAACCGGTCGGCGGCCGCAGCATGCCCCTGAGGCTGCCCCTGGGCTGCGCTTCGGGTCGCTTTCGGGGCGCCGCCGCCGCGCTCACCGGCTGCAGCGTTTGCGGCCTTGTTTGCTTCCTGTCGTTGTGCCATCGTCGCTCACACTCCCTGCTGGTAGTCCTGCGGCATGTCCTTGAACTTCGAGTTGGCGCCAAGGAAGGCCAGGTGGAACGTTTCGGTCGGGCCGTTGCGGTGCTTGGCCATGATGATGTCGGCTTCGCCCGGACGGTCCTCCTTGTCGTAGAAGTCGGGCCGGTGCACGAGGAACACCACGTCGGCGTCCTGCTCGATCGAGCCGGATTCGCGCAGGTCGGACAGCTGCGGCTTCTTGTCGTTGCGCATTTCGGGGCCTCGGTTGAGCTGCGAGAGCGCCACGACCGGCACCTCGAGCTCCTTGGCGAGCAGCTTCAGGGCGCGGGAGAATTCCGAGACTTCCTGCTGGCGGCTTTCGATCTGCTTGCCGGAGCTCATCAGCTGCAGGTAGTCGATGACGACGAGCTTCAGGTCGTTCGTCTGCTTGAGGCGGCGGCATTTCGCGCGGATCTCCATCAGGCTCATGTTCGGCGAATCGTCGATGAACAGCGGGGCGTTCTCCAGCTTGACGAAGAACTTGTTGAGCGTGTCCCAGCGCTCGATCGTGATGTCCTCCGCGTGGCGCATCGCCGCCAGCGGGATGTTCGTTTCGGCGGAGATGATGCGCTGCGCGAGCTCCACCTTGCTCATTTCGAGGCTGAACACCACCGACGTCATGTTGTGGTGCAGCGCCGCCGCGCGCGCGAAGTCGATGCCGAGCGTCGACTTGCCCATGGCCGGGCGGCCGGCTACGACGATCATCTGGCCCGGCTGCAGGCCCTGCGTTACCTCGTCGATGTCGCGGAAGCCGGTGGGCACGCCTTTCTGCAGCTCGCCCTTCTGGATTTTGTCGATCTGCTCGAGGGCGTCGTTGACGACGTCCTTGATCGGCGAATAGTCCTGGCGGACGCGCCCGGCGCCCATTTCATACACTTCGGACTGCGCGAGGTTGACGATGTCCTCGGCCTGCGCGCCTTCGGCGCTGTAGCCCAGCTGGGCGATCTTGGTGCCCGCGGCGATGACCTGGCGCAGAATGGCGCGCTGGTGGACGATTTCGGCATAGTACGTTGCGTTCGCCGCCGTCGGGACGGAGGAGATCAGGCTCTGCAGGTAGTCGACGCCGCCGACCTTCTCGAGGTTGCCCTGGTCGGTCAGCCGGTTGGCCACCAGCACGGCGTCCACCGGTTCGGAAGCCGCGAACATGTCGATGATCGCTTCGTAGATCGTCTGGTGCTTCGGCTGGTAGAAATCGGAGACCTCGATCATCTGCGACACTTCGCCGATGGCGTCCTTGCTCATCAGCATGCCGCCGAGCACCGCCATCTCGGCGTTGTCGTCGTGCGGCGGAATGCGGTCGAAGAGCGCCGTATCGTTCGCGTCGTCCTGTGGACGCGCGAAGCCATCGGAAAACGAACGGGAATCAGCCATACCCCTCAGCATAATCCGAACGGCCTAACCTCCGTTTCGGACGCGAAAACGCCCGGCCGGGGAAGGGATCGGGCTTTTGTGGTTTCCCCGGCCGGGCGCTGCGTTGGGACGTACGGCAGCGAAACGTACGGCAGTTACCTGTACTGCATGCCGCCGTCCACGATGATGGTCTGGCCGGTGACGTAGTCGGCGTTGTCGCTGGCCAGGAAGGAGACGGCGCCGGCGACGTCGCGCGGCACCTCGCAGCGGCCCAGCGCGATCGTATCGACCATGTCGGCGAAGTTCTGCCCCACCGGCTTGCCGTTGATCTTGCCCATTTCCGCGTCGATGTACGTCCACATCGGCGTATCGACGATGCCGGGCGCATACCCGTTGACGGTGATGTTGCGCGGCGCGAGCTCCTTGGCGGCGACCTGCGTCAGCGCGCGCACGCCGAACTTCGTGGACGAGTAGGCGCCGAGGATCGGGAAGCCCTCGAAGCCGGCGATGGACGACGCGGAGATGATCTTGCCCTTCTCCTTGCCCAGCTCGCCGAACTTGTTCGCCGCCGCCTGGATGCCGAAGACCACGCTGAACAGGTTGATGTGCACGATCTGCTCCAGCTGTTCGGGAGTGATCTCCATGAACGGCACGACCTGACAGATGCCGGCGTTGTTGACCATGACGTCGAGCGTGCCCAGTTCATCGACGGTGTCGTCGACTAGGCCGAATACCTGCTCGCGCTCGGACACGTCGGTCGGCCGGAAGAAGGCGCGGCGTCCCGCGGCCTCGATTTGCTTGAGCGTTTCCTGCGCTTCGTCGCGCTGCGATTCGAGATCGGCGACGGCGACATCGAAGCCGTCTTCGGCGAGCTTGACGGCAATGCCGCGGCCGATGCCGCGCGCTGCGCCGGTGACGATGGCTACACGCTGGTCAGTCATAGTGGTACCTGCCTTCCCGCGGCGCTGAACGGCATCATTGCCTGTCCTTGAGCCACGCCGCGCAATTACCCGCCATCGTAACAAAGCGACGCGGGGCGCGGCCAACCCGACACGCTCCAATCCTGTCCGCCTACAGAGGAGCGCCACACCCCTTCCCACACCTCCTCGCAAACCGGTCGAACAGGTTTTCGAAACACGCTGATGTGGATGAATGGGGATAACTTTTCTGCAAAAAACTCGAGTTATCCACATCGTGGGGATAACTTTGTGGATAACCGTATCCGTTATCCACAAAGGGGGGATAACTCTGTGGACAACATGGGGATAACCAGCCTGCTATCCCCAATTCCCACCAATCCGGTTTGACTTTTGCGCGAACTGTGATAATGCTCACTCATGTTCCATGCATTGCCGTGCGGCCCGGTAGACGCCGGCGACCAGCTGCGCATGCCACTTGCTCCACCCCAGCTGCCCGGAAATCGACTCCCCCGCCGTCGCGCCCAGCGAGCACATATCCGCCCGCGTCAGGTCGAACAGCATGTCCAGCAGCACCACGTCGCCTTCCAGCCGTTCAGCGAGCAGCGCCCCCGCTTCGGCCGCCGGCTTCGACTGCGCCAGCTGCGACATCGACAGATGCTCCCGGACCAACGCCAGCACGCGCGCCGTCACGCCCGGCTCGAACCCCATGCGCTCCAGGATCACCTTCGCATGCCGCACGCCTTCCGAGGCGTGGTCGGCCACGCCCGGCCGCTTGCCGATGTCGTGCAGGATTCCGGCCAGCAGCAGCGCCGTGAACTCATCATCGGAATACTGCACGCCCGCACCCTGCGAGCCCCCGCCAGGAACGCCGGACCTCCCCGCCCCCGCGGAGCCTGCCAGCTCCCAGCCAGCCGCCTGCACCGGCAATGGCACGTCGGTCAGCGTCTGCAGCGTCGGACGCACCCGACCCAGCCGGCTCGTCACCTCCACCATGTGCCGGTCGATCGTGAAGCGGTGCGCCGCCGAAGCGCTCGGCCGGTTGCGGATCGCCGACCATTCCGGCATCCACCGCCCCGGCATGTCGATGAAGTCGAGTTCCTCCCACACGTCCAGCAGATTCGCCCCGCTCGCCAGCAGCTGCACGAACAGCGTGCGGCTTTCGCCGTCCCAGCCGTTGCTGCGCACCGGGGCGCGCCGCAGGTTCGACAGCGTTGCCGCGTTGATCGGCATGCCGCGCCGCGCGGCCGCGACGGCGACCCGCAGCGGCAGCTGCGCGTCCTCCTGCGGCTGCGCCCCGGGCGCCAGCACCACCTCCTGTTCATGGACGGCGACCCCCGGCGCGACGACGTCGAACTTCGGCGCCTCGCGCTTGCCGCCGGCTTGCGGCTTGCGCATCTGAAAGAACGAGAAGCGCGGCTTGTCGTGCACGAGCGTGCGCTGCGCGCGCGACGCCGTCGAGTCCAGCCCGAACGCCACCGCCCTCCCCAGCCGCGCGAGCAGCGTCTGCAGGTCGTCGATCGACGTTGCCTGGCGCTCCCCGTCGGGCAGCGTCGGGTCGGCGAGCCCCAGCATCGCGGCGACCGGCGCCTGGTACGGCGACAGCAGCAGGTTCGTATCCTTGCCGGCCGCCAGATGGATGGCGTCGCGCACGTCCAGCAGCCGCTCGACGGCGTCGTCGTAGCGTCCGTGCGGCCGGTCCGCGAGCCACGAGGCAGCGATGGCCGACGCGAGCACCGTGTCGCGCAGCCCTCCGCGCGATTCCTTGATGTCCGGCTGGTTCACGTACGCGAGCCGCCCGAACCGTTCCTGCCGTTTCGTCGCGGTCTCGAGCAGTTCCGGCAGCCGTTTGCGCGCCATCTTGCGCCAGCGCTGCAGAATCGAAGCTCCGGTGGATTCGACGAGCGCGGCGTCGCCGGCAATCGGCATGACGTCCAGCCATCCCATCGCCGCCGGCACGTCGTGGTCGGTGACGGCTTCGCACTGCGCCTTCGAGCGCACCGAATGGTCGAGGTCGATGCCGGCATCCCACAGCGGATACCACAGCCGGTTTGCGAGTTCGTTGAGTTCGGACGTGGACAGCACCCGCGAATCCTGGACGATGATCGTCAAATCGAGGTCGGAACGCGGCCCGATCTGCCCGCGCGCCAGCGAGCCGACGGCCGCGAAGCCGATCCCTTCCCGCGGCACGTCGAACGGTACCGCTTCCACCGCTTCCTGCCAAAGATTGCCCAGCGCCGCCCTCGCCGCCTGCGTGCGCGCCTTGCGTTTCGCCGCGCCGCCGCGGTAGACGCCGTCGGCGTCCGGCGCGCTCAGCTCCAGCAGCGTTTGCTTGAGCCCGTCCACTGCCCCCATCGTTCCCTCTCTCTCGTTGCCGCAGCCAGCGCACGTCGCCTGAGCGGAACCGTGCGCTGGCTGCAGGTATGGAAAGGCCCCCTCGCGTTCGCAAAGGGGGCCGTTTGAATCTTAGATTGCGGCGGAGCCGGTTTCGCCGGTACGCACCCTGGCGACCAGGTCAAGCGGCGTTACCCACACCTTGCCGTCGCCAATCGTGCCGGTGCCGGCGGCCTTGACGATGACGTCGACGAGCGTTTCCATGTCGGCGTCGTCGACGATGACCTCGACGCGGATCTTCGGAATCAGGTCGACGGTGTATTCGGCGCCGCGGTAGATTTCCGTGTGCCCGCGCTGGCGGCCGTAGCCGTTCGCTTCGGAAACGGTCAGGCCATGGACGCCGGCGGCCGCGAGCGCTTCCTTGACTTCGTCGAGCTTATGAGGCTGGATGATTGCGGTGATCAGCTTCATATCACTTCATCTCCTTCAGAACAGAGCTGGCGGTACCAGCAAAATCGTACGCGCGTTCGCCCTGGTCGGCCATGTCGATGCCGGCGACTTCCTGCGCGGGGGTGACGCGCCAGCCGACCGTCTTCTCAAGCGCGAAGGCGATGATCGTCGTGATGACGCCGGAGTAGACGATGGCGACGATCGCGATGATGACCTGCACGCCGAGCTGGCGGAAGCTGCCCGAGTAGAACAGGCCGGTGCCTTCCATGATCAGGCCGAGGGCGACGGTGCCGATGAGGCCGCCGACGCCGTGCACGCCGACGACGTCAAGCGAGTCGTCGTAGCCGAGCTTGTACTTCAGGCCGCAGGCGAGGCAGGTGACGATGCCGGCGACGAGGCCGAGCACGATGGACCACAGCGGCGAGACGACGTCGGCGCCCGGCGTGATGGCGACCAGGCCGGCCACGATGCCCGAGGCGGCGCCCATGGCCGTGTAGTGTCCGGTACGGATCTTTTCGGTGAAGCCCCAGCCGAGCATGGCGCCGGCGGCGGCGAGCGACGTGGACACCCAGGCGTAGCCGGCGGTGCCGTTGGCGGCGAACGCCGAACCGGCGTTGAAGCCGAACCAGCCGAACCACAGCAGGAAGGCGCCGAGCATGACGAACGGCACGTTGTGCGGGCGCATCGGCTCGGTGCCGAAGCCCTTGCGCTTGCCGATGATCAGCACGATGACGAGCGCGGCCATTGCGGCGTTGATGTGCACGACGGTGCCGCCTGCGAAGTCGTGGGCAGCGGCGCCGAGCGCCTGGGAAATCGGGCCGTCGGCGGACAGCAAGCCGCCGTTCCACACCATGTGCGCCATCGGGGCGTAGTCGAAGGTGACCCACAGGGCCACGAAGATCATCCAGGTGCTGTACTTGACGCGTTCGGCGATGGCGCCGCAGATGAGCGCGACGGTGATCATGGCGAAGGCGGCCTGGAAGGCAACGTCGACGCTGACCGGATAGTTGTTGCCGTTGATGGCCGATGACGTGTAGACGCCATCCTCCACGACCATCGTGTCACGCAGCAGGAAGCCGGTGGCCGGGTCGCCGAAGATGCCGCCGACCGAGTTGCCGGCATAGGCGATGGACCAGCCCCACAGGGCCCAGATCACCATCGTCACCGAAAGCGCTGCCGCTTCCATGATCAGCATGTTGAGCACGGCCTTGGCACGGACCATGCCGCCGTAGAAGAGCGCCACGCCGGGCGTCATGAGGAATACCAGGGACGCACACGTCAATATCCACGCGGCATTACCGGAATCAAGCTGTCCCATTGCCTACCCTCCCTCTCTTTCATCCTTTGTCGTTGAACCACGAAGGTTGCTTGTCTATCGCCGAACCGTCGCAGCGGTTCTGGTCTCTTTCCTTGCAGAAGCGTCGCCCCAGGCGCCGTTTCATAGTTGCCCATCGAACGCCGCCCGCGTTTTCGTTGTGTTACGGGAGGTTACGAAAAAGTAAAACGCCCCCGAATTCCGCAGTCTTGCGCCGCTTGGCCGTCCGCACTGCGGACGGGAAGGGCAGCTGCGGAGCCTGCAAGCCTTATGGCTGGCATGTCCTTTCCTCGGCGGACAGACGGCGCCGGCAGGGGGCTGCGAAGCGCCGGAGAACGAAGAGCGCCGGCGCCCCTGGTGGGAACGCCGGCGCTACAACAGCCACGGGGCGCAATCAGCCGAGGATGCCGTCGACGAAGCTTTCTGGGTCGAACGGCGCCAGATCGTCGGGGCCTTCGCCGACGCCGACGACCTTGACCGGCACACCGAGCTCCTTCTGCACCGAAATGACGATGCCGCCCTTCGCCGAGCCGTCGAGCTTCGAGAGCACGACGCCGGTCAGGCCGATCGCTTCGGCGAACACCTTCGCCTGCGCCATGCCGTTCTGGCCGGTCGTCGCGTCGAGCACGAGCAGCACCTCGTCCACCGGAAGGTTCTTCTCGGTGACGCGGCGGATCTTGCCCAGCTCGTCCATCAGGTTCGCCTTGTTCTGCAGGCGCCCGGCGGTGTCGATGATCAGCACGTCCACGCCGGCTTCCTTCGCCTGCTTCGAGGCTTCGAACGCCACCGACGCGGGGTCGGCGCCGTCATGGTCGGCGCGCACGACCGGCACGCCCACCTTCGCGCCCCAGGTTTCCAGCTGGTCCGCGGCGGCCGCGCGGAACGTATCGGCGGCGCCGAGCATGACCGACTTGCCTTCCGACACGAACATGCGCGCCAGCTTGCCGGTCGTCGTCGTCTTGCCGGTGCCGTTGACGCCGACCATGATGATGACGCTCGGCTTCTTCGCGCCGTCCTTCTCGGCTTCCAGCCGCCGGTCGGTGTCCTTGCCGACCAGCTCGACCAGCTCGCCGCGCAGCGCCTCGCGCACCTGCGCGGCGTCGGTGTCGCCGTTGACGCGCGCGTCGGTGCGCATCTTCTCGACGAGTTCCTCCGACGCCTCGGCGCCGACGTCCGCCAGCAGCAGCGTGTCCTCGACGTCCTCCCAATCCTCTTCGGACAGGTTGTCCTTCGTCAGGATCGTGAACAGCGCCTTGCCGAACGGGTTCGCGGACTTCGACAGCTTTTCGCGCAGCTTCTTCAGCCGCGACGGCTTGCCCTCGGGGACCTCACCGCGTGGCGCGGCTTCCGCCTCTGCTTCAGATTCAGCCGCGGCCGGCTTGGCAACCTCGCCGCCCTTGGCTGCTTCAGCTGCCTTGGTTCCTTCCGGCGGGGCACCCGGCGCTTTGCCGGTCTCTTCCTGTTCCTTGGGTTCCGGTTCGGATTGCGCCGCCGCGCTCTCGGCTGCCTTGCGTTCGGCTTCGCGTTCCGCGGCAAGCCGTTCATCGGCCTTCGCCTTGGCCTTGGCCTGCGAGTCCGAAATGGCCTTCTTGCGGGAACGGTCCATCCAGATGCCGCCGAAAACGAGGAGCGCCGCAATCACGACAATGACTACTATGGCGATGATCGTATTCGTATCCATAACCCCTACCCTAAACTAGGCTCATCCCCCGTTGGTGCGAAACTGGGGACCATGGCGAATACTTCACGGATGTCGGCGTACCAGCGCCGCGAACAGCTCATCGAAATAGGCCGCTCCCTCTTCGCAGCCAAGGGATTCGAAGCGGTGAGCGTCGAGGAAATCGCCGCCCACGCCAAGGTCAGCAAGCCCATCGTCTACGAGCACTTCGGGGGCAAGGAGGGCCTGTACGCCGTCGTCGTCGACCGCGAAATGCGGGCCTTGAGCGAAACGCTGCTCAACGCCATGAGCGAGCAGGACCTGCACCCGCGCCAGATCGTGGAGCGCACGTCCCTGGCGCTGCTCACCTACATCGAGGAGAACTCGGAAGGCTTCCAGGTGCTCGTGCGCGATTCGCCGATCACCGACCCGTCCAGCTCGTTCTCGTCGCTGTGGGGCGACATCAGCCTGCGCGTACAGGACATCCTGACCGTGTGGTTCAAGAAGCAGAAGCTGCCCCTCAAGGGCGTTTCCTACTATTCGCAGATGCTCGTCGGCATGACGGTGTTCACCGGCCAGTACTGGGCAAGCCAGCGCAAGATGACGAAGGAGCAGCTGGCGGCGCTGATCGTGAATCTCGCATGGCACGGCCTGAGCCGCCTGGAAGCCAAGCCGGAGCTCATCTTCGAAGGCGCGAAGGCGAAGAAGGAAGCGAAGGACGAGGCGAAAGAGGAAGCCAAGGCGAAGGAATCTGAAGCCAAGGAAGCCGACGGCAAGAAGCGCAAGGGCAAGAAGGAAGCCGAACCGGAGGCCGAAGAACCGCAGGAAGGCGGCGACGAAGCGGACGGCGACACCCCCGATTCAGCTGATGACGAGCAAAAGTGAGTGTGAAGCGCACAGTGCCGGATGTTCCGTTTAATATGGAAGCGACACTGTCCGCATATCCCACGCCGACCGAGACCAGAGACCATACCTAGCGTACGGCGGCGGGACATATCCACGTTGGGGGAGCCCCATGGATCACAAGATCCTTACGTTCGTCGTACCGGCATACAACATGCAGCATTACCTGCCCCGCTGCGTTGAATCGCTGCTTGCCGCCATTGAATGCGACGACGTCGAAGTCATCATCGTCGACGACGGCTCCAGCGACGGCACGCTTGAGGTTGCGCAGCGCTTCGAACGCGAGAATCCTGGCGTCGTGCGCGCCATCCACCAGGAGAACAAGGGGCATGGCGGGGCCGTCAACACCGGCCTCGCGCAGGCGCGCGGCATGTACGTGAAGGTAGTGGACGCCGACGACTGGATCGGCGCCGACTCGCTCGAGGACGTGCTGGCGGTGCTGCGCGCGCAGCCCGGCTCCGACGATCCGCTCGACATGCTCGTGACTGATTACGTGTACGACAAGGTCGGCAAGAAGCACAAGCACGTCGTCAGTTTCGAGAAGGTCATGCCGATGAACCGGCGCATCGACTGGAACGACCTAGGCAAGTTCGGCATCGCGCAGTACATCATCATGCATGCGCTGACGTTCCGCACCGACGTCGTGCGCGCATCGGGCATGCAGCTGCCCGAGCACACGTTCTACGTGGACTTCATCTATTCCTATCAGCCGTTCCCGTGGGTGCATTCCATCATGTACATCCCCACGCCGTTCTACCACTACTTCATCGGCCGCGAGGGCCAGTCGGTGCAGACGGACGTCATGATCAGGCGCGTGGGCCAGCTGTGCCGCGTCAACAAGCAGATGCTCAACGCCACCCCCGAGTCGCCGGAGGTGTCCGAGGGGCTCTACCGCTACATGATCCACTTCCTGGCCATCGAGAGCTCGATCACGACGGTGTTCCTGATCCTGTCGAAGAACCATGAGAACTACCATGTGCAGAAGCAGCTGTGGAACGCCATCGACGACTATTCGCCGAAAATCGGCCACGACGTGCGCCACAAGCTTGTCTCGCGCGCCATGAACCTCCCCGGACCGGCCGGCCGCTTCTGCGTGCGCGTCGGCTACCGCGTAGCCAACAAAATTCTCGGGTTCAACTAAGGAATGGTGTCCAGATCTGGATGGCAAACCCCACCAGAGTGGGGCGCCAGCATGAAAACAGCGTCCAGAAACCCCTAAGAGTGGGCGTCCGTGCGGAAAAGGCGTCCAGACTTTTTGGGCACTCCGATCACTGGACACCATGCATTGTTTAGCACTTTGGCAAAACGGCAGAATTCCGCCAAAACCGGCCGCCTCGCGCAGCATGGTCACCCTGAAAGCTGTCCAGTACCTTGGCACCCCCTCAAACTCTGGACGCCTTTCCTCCTAGAGCCACTTGTCAGACATGGCGAAGCTGTTGTTCATCAGGTTGCTGGACGTGTAGAGCACGTCGAACAGCAGCCGCGACGTCTTTCCCTCGAGGAAACGCGCCATCGCTTCGTTGGCCTCCTGCAGCAGCTCCGTCACCGGCGCATCCGTCACCGGCGTCTCCGTCACTGCCGCCTCCGGCGCGGCAACCCCACTGCCTTCAGGTTCCAGAACGCCCTCACCTGCACCCGCTGCGGCAGTATCGGCCGCCGCATCCGCATCGGTTTCCCGGCCAGCTCCAGCCGCCTGCGCCACGCGCAGCAGCCGCGCGTCGGTTTCGGCGACATGGCGGTGGCCATACGCCTGCACCTCTTCGCGATACGCCTCCACAAGCCCGTCGTTCTCGAAGAAATGCGTATCGGCGAGCGCGGCAATCAGCCGGTTCGACCAGTAGAGCGAATCGGTCGACACCTTCTCGCCCGGGGTATCGCGCAGATACGCGGGCGTCTCATGCACGTTGGCATAGAACGGCGCCGCCGCGGTGAATGGCTGCGAGCCGTAGGCGATCCACATCAGCGAACGCGAATCGGCCGGCGCATACGGTCGGATCTGCATCGCCACCATGTGCCCGGTGCGATTGACGCCGACGGGCCGGAACCGGTGCCGGCTTTCCGGCGTGCCGGTCGTGCCGTACGGGTCGTAGGGCGTGCCTTCGAAATGGGACGCCATCAGGAACGCGACGTCCTCAAGCGTCACCTTGTCGTCGGGCTTGCGGCACCACGGCAGGTCGTCCGAGTCGGGGCGGTACTGCGCGGCCGGCGAATCCCAGTCGGCGGACGGGTTCAGCGTCCGCTGCATGTACCACGCGCGCGGGGTGTTGTAGATATGGTCTTTCGGCGTCGCCGTGCCGAACGCCTTGCGCGGATTGAATACGTTGAGCTGGTCGAGCACGTTCGAAATGGTGCGGTCGAGCCGGTTCGCGGCCATCCAGTCCAGCAGGTCGGCCGAGCACATGAAGCTGCGCCGCTCCCCCAGCGCATCGTCGGCGTCGAAGAAGTCGATGCCGAGCTGGTTGGGAATGGCGGCATAGGAGTCGTCGGGAACGCGCCGGGCAATCCAGTGATGGCCGCCAATCGTTTCGACATACCAGATTTCATCCACGTCGGAAAACACGACACCGTTCGCCTCGTATGTCCCGTAGGTCTCCAGCAGCGACCCGAACCGCTCGACCCCTTCGCGGGCCGTCGCCACATACGGCAGCACCAGCGTAATGATGTCCTCTTCGCCCAGCCCTCCGGGCACTTCGGGACGGTACCCTTCCTCCCCCGGCTTCCCCACGGCCGGCTGGTAGGCGACGAACGGATCCGCCCCGAGCACGCGCGGATTGACCGCGATCGTTTCGGTGGCGCTCATCGCCACGTTATGCTCGTTGACGCCGGCCTCGGCGAGCACGCCGCGATTGGGCAGCACGTTCGGCACGATGGAGTACCAGCATGGATCGTCGGGCAGCGGCACCGTCATATGGCTGAGCACGCTATGGTATTCGCGCGGCTGCTCGGCCGGGCTGACGGCGACGAATTTCTTCGGGTCGTAGCGTCCGGAACCGGAATCGTCGTCGCGTGCGATGATCGTCGAGCCGTCGATGCTCGCGTCTTTGCCGATGAGAATGGTAGTGCAAGGCATAGCTGCATCATACGCCCGCTGTCCACCGCCCCTCGCGTTATATAATCACGATTAGTATAATCACGATTATACTAAGTACGATTATATTAAACGGAACGTTATCAAGCGGCACAGGAAGGACGGCGCCATGTTCGTAGGCAGAACACAAGAGCTTTCAGTGCTTGAAGAGCACTACGGGAACGACACGGACCAGCGCATGGTCGTCGTCTACGGCCGGCGCCGCATCGGCAAGACGGCGCTGCTTTCCCAGTTCAGCCAGGACAAGCCGACGCTGTGGTTCACCGCCCGCGAGCAGAATGACCGGGCTAACCTGCAGTCGCTGGCGCAGACGGCATTCGACTTCTTCGGGGAGACGGAACTGTCCGCCACGTTCACCGACTGGCTGGAGCTGTTCCGCTACATCGCCCGAAAAGCCGCCGGCCGCGGCAACATGCTGTTCGTATTCGACGAATTCCCCTACGCCGCGCAGGCAGCCCCGTCGCTCGCGTCGTCGCTGCAGATTGCGCTCGACCATGAATTCGCCGGCACCGGAATCTTCACGGTGCTGTGCGGCAGCAACGAAGGGTTCATGGAAAACGAAGTGCTCGGCGGCAAAAGCCCGCTGTACGGCCGCCGCAGCGCGCAGCTCAAGCTCAAGCCGTTCGACCTGTTCGAAGCGACCGAATTGATGCCGGCAGACGCCGGCTGGGAAGAGCGCATCGGCTACTATGCCGCGCTCGGCGGCACGCCGTACTACCTCAGCCAGCTGCAGGAAGGAATCGGCTTCACGGAAAATCTGGAGCGCCTGTGCTTCAACCGGACGGGAACGCTGTACGCCGAGCCGGAGATGCTGCTGCGCGAGGAACTGCGCGAGCCGGCGATGTACCAAAGCGTGCTGGAGGCCATTGCGCACGGCGAGACGAAAGCCGCCGGCATCGCCGACCGGACGGGGGTGACCGCTTCCCATCTGTCGCCGTATCTGAAAACGCTGGAAGCGCTCGGCATTGCCGAACGCAAGCTGCCGGTCGGCGACACATCGGCGAAATCCCGCAAGGGACTGTACGAGATTACCGACCCGTTTTTCGCGTATTGGTACCGTTTCGTCGCGCCAACGGTCTCGCTGATCGAAATGGGCAACGGAACGGCCGCGGCGAGGCTTGGCACGCAAAGCGAGGCGTTCACCACCTACGTTGGCCAGCAATTCGAAGCCATGTGCATGCAGTGGCTCTGGCGCCAGGTCAACGCCGGCAAGCTCGATCTGCTTCCGACGCAATTCGGCAAATGGTGGGGCACCGATCCGGATCGGCGCGAGCAGACCGACATCGACATCGTCATGAACGACGAATTCAACAACCGCATGCTGTTCGGGGAATGCAAGTGGCGCAACTCCTTCGACGTGGCACAGGCGGCGGCCAATCTGCGGCATCGTTCGGCGCTGCTCAGGCCCGAAGGCAACACGCTGATGTACCTGTTCAGCAAATATCCCGTCCAGGCGCCCGAAGGATTCGTCGCCGTCGACGCGGAGACGATGCTGCAGGAGGCATAGCGCATGGCACAGCGGACGGCATTTCGATGTGCGCTCGGACGGTACCGCGCTGGTGGCCGGTAGACGCGGCCCCGTCGCGGCGTTTCGATTTGCGCTGAAACGGTACGCCGGTATATAGTTACACTTTGTTGCCCCTCTAGCTCAACGGTTAGAGCAGCGTCCTTTTAAGTCGTGGGTTCAGGGTTCGAATCCCTGGGGGGGCACGCTCCTTCTTCTTTTCCCGCTTTTCTGAACAAGATTTCTCAGTGGCAGCCCGCTTGGAACGTCGCCGGCAAGAACCGTGGGACCCCTCTCCACCGCCCGTCCGGCAATCTCACCACACTTCGTCGATATCGTGGATCAGACGCAGAATCAGCGCCTTGAGTTCCGCCGTCCCCACCTGCGCTCCGTCGACCAGCCACATGCGCACGCCGGAAATGAAGGCGCTCGCAATCATTTCCAGCACCAGCGCGCGGTTCACGGTGCTGGGCCGCTCGTGGCGCCGCACCTGTCCGGCAGACTCGCCGCGCGCAAACAGCCGCTGCCAGAAATGGTAGCCAAGCAGCCGCTTCCAGCGCTCGACGAACCGTGCATCCGGAACCTGCACCAGCAGCAGGCGGAACAGCGCATCATGCGCTTTCAGCACGCTGACGAAAGCGTCATAGGCTTCCAGCACCCCGTCGCCGCCGCGCGCGAAGTCTTCCATCGGGCGCCCGGCAGCGGCAAGCTCGCGCAACAGCCGCTCCTCGATCTGCCCGAGCACGTCGTCGACGCTTCGGTAGTTGGCATAGAACGTGCTGCGCGCCACGAACGCCCGCCGGCACAGCCCGCTGACCGTCAGGCTGGAAGCGCCCTTGCCGCTGGCCGCCATCCATTGCACGAGGGCGTCCTCCATCGCGGCGCGCGCCGGCGTGCGTTCCGGCACCGGCCCGGGCAGCCCGTCCGCGTAGGGATTGGGTCCCTGCATGCCGCCCTCCTTCCGCTCGACTCGGGCCTGTCGCGTCGATTCCCGCTCGCCGGCTTATCGCTCCAAGGGCGATGCCGAATCCCTCGCCCCGCTCCCGTTGCCACTCCATCGTAGTGAACACTTTCGCCAATATCGTAGGGCGCCCGCGCCGTGTCATCGCCTTTCGAACCGCTGGAATTGGCACTAGACCGTTGCGTCGCCAGCGAGCGCAAAGCAAGCGCAGAGCGACCGCAAAGAGCCAAGCGCAAAGCGGCCGCAGCGAGAGGAAGGAGCCCGGCATGGAGCGGAAAATCGGCATCATCGACGTAGGCGGCGGCCTGCGCAGCGCCTACGGATCCGGGGTGTTCGACTACTGCCTCGATCACGGCATCCGCTTCGACTACGGGCTTGGCGTCAGCGCCGGCTCGGCGAACGTCACGTCGTTCTTCGCCGGCCAGCGCGGCCGCAGCCGCCGCTTTTACACGCAGTACCTCACGCGGCCGGAGTATATGAGCGTCGGCAATTTCCTGCGCACCGGCTCCTACCTCGGCTTTGACTATATTTACGGCACGCTGATGAACCGCGGCGGCGAGGACCCGCTCGACTACGACGCCATGGTCGCCAGCGGCGCCGAGATTCGCGTCGTGGCAACCGAGGCGCGTACCGGCCGCACGCGCTTCTTTACGCAGGATGACATGCGGCAAGACGACTACGACATCATCAAAGCGTCGAGCTGCCTGCCTGTCATGGACCGTCCGTACGTCATCGACGGAACGCCGTATTTCGACGGCACGATCAGCGACCCGGTGCCGATCCGGAAGGCCTTCGCCGATGGCTGCACGCACGTCGTGCTCATTCTCACGCGGCCGCGCGCGTTCCGCCGCTCGCCTTCCCACGACCTCGCGTCCAGCGGCCTGCTCGCGCTTTCCTATCCGAAGGCCGCCCGTTCGCTGCTGGGCCGCGCTTCCACCTACAACCACGAAGTCGACGAAGCCGAACGGCTGGCGGCCGCGGGCCGGGTGACGATCCTCGCGCCGGCCAGCATCGACGGCATGAGCACGCTCAAGCAGGACATCCCGGCCATCGAACGCCTCTACGACCAGGGCTTCCGCGACGCCGCCGCCCTGGATTTCCTGCAGCAAGCCTAAAGATTCAGCCCTCGCCCGGCGCCCCAGCCATTGTTACCGACCGTCGTCGAGCATCGCACGCATCTGCTCGTAAGCGGCATGCTCGCGCAAGTATTCGCGCATATACGGAATCTTGAAATCGACGCGGCCATATTCGGTCGACTCGATAAGGTCCTCTTTGATGAGCTTCGTGCGGTAGACATTCGCGAACTGCATGGAACGCCCCAGCCGCTGGGCGATATCCGCCGTCGCCGACGGTCCGTCATCCTGGCTCATCGCCAGCAGATAGCTGCGCGCCATCTGCGGCAACCCGTCGAATGCCGGACCATGCACCATGCTGCCGAGCATGACCGTTGCCTTGCGCACGCCTGCCTGCGCCTCCTGCAGCGAAATGACGCTCGGATCGTCGCCTTTTTCCGCCGCCTGCCACGCGTAGTAGCCGACTAGCTGAATCATGTAGGGGTAGCCGTTGGTCGCTTCCGTCAACACATCCAGCACTTCCGACGACGCGCTTTTGCCGCCTTCCGCAATCGTTTTCGCGAACGCCTCGCGGATATCGTCCAGCTTCACGCTGCCAAGATGGTCACGTTCCGCACGACGCAGGAACGTAAGGATGTCGTCGTTGATGACTTCCTCCACCATCGACGGCAGCCCGGCGAATACGAACGCGATATTGCGGTTTTCGCGGATAAGGTGCTGCACCGCCGTCGCCAGTGAACGCATTTCCGGCATCGACTCCGGCTGCACTTCATCGAGCGTCACGAGCACGCCGTGCTTCTTTTCGTTGATATGGTCCAGCTTGTCGCCAACCGCCTTGCGCAGCGTCAGGGAACGCGTATTGTCCTGTAATTCCACTTCGCCAAGATTCACCGAAGCCTGCGAAACGCCAAACGCTCCAGAGAGGGACGCCGACGGAAGCTTCACCGACGCCAGACGCCGCTGCTTGGTTTCAAGCGCTCCAATGATTCGGTCCGTAAAGCCGGGTTCCGCCGTTTCATCAACGACTGTCCAGCCGCGTTCACGTGCAACGTCGCCCAGCGCGTTCAGCATCACCGTTTTGCCTACGCCGCGGGCTCCGGTGACGTACATCAGCCGGGCTGGCGCGCCTACGCCGTCATCAAGCGCAATCGAGAATTCCTCGATATCGGCATCGCGGCCGACCAGTACCGGCGGCGTCTTGCCTGCCGTGGGTTTAAACGGATTCGCCATGCCTGCCTCCCGCGAAGATATAACAGATATAAAAGATATAACAGATATAAAAAAGTATAATGCATTGGCGCAGGAGGCAGCCAGTCAGAGATGACGAGAGATTAACGGGTTTAGAGGTCCATTTCGAGGAAGATGGCGGACTTGGCGGGGTTGTTGTTGTATTTTTCGATAGGCTTGAAGCCGTACTTTTCGTACAGCGCCACGGCGTTCTTCATGAACGGGAACGTGTCGAGGCGCATGTGCTTGTAGCCCTTCGACTTCGCGTCGGCGATGACCTGGTCGAGCAGCGCACGGCTGACGCCCTGCCCGCGGTATTCGGGCCGCACGTACACGCGCTTGATTTCGCAGTGGGTATCGTCGTTCTTCGTCAGCGCCGCGCAGCCGGCCGGGTGGCCATCGTCCATCGCCACGTACATCGCGCCGGTCGGCGCCCCGTACTTGCCGTGGACATTCTCGAGTTCGGCTTCCAGATTCTGCGAAGCGAGCATCTGCTCCACTTCAACCCCGTGCTCGCGGATCGTCGTCGTGTACTCCCGGACGAGGTCGACGAAATCCTTCGGGTCGTCCTGCGCGGGAACGATTTCAATATCATGCTTGGTCACGTGCTCCATGCTTCCCGAGCGTAGCGTTGCGCCGCCGCCACCGTCCGCCGGTTTTGCGCAACGCTCACCACGCCTTTACATACGGCTACATGCGGCCGGCGGACTTCGGGTTCAGGCTCATCGTCTGGAAGCGGTTGCTCATGAACGAGTTGTCGAAGTAGCGCGCGAAGAACTCGGCGATCGGCGTATCCTGCGAAATGCCGGCGAGGCGGTTGTACCAGGCGTCGAGCGACATCAGCGTCATGATGCCGTCGAACAGGATCAGCACGAAGCAGATGGCGGTCAGCCAGTAGCGCACCTTCCACGGGATCATCTGGATGAGCTTCAGGAACGGCGGCAGGCACAGCTTGATCCACGCCAGGCCGAGCAGGCCCCACATGCACATGAACAGCACCGACGTACGCCCGTCGATATTGCCCCATTCGTTCGAATAGTTCCATGCGGTGATACCAAACGCCGTCTGCATGAACCAGCTCGTGAAGTACTCGAACGCGCCGCCGATGACCGCCGACGCGCAGAAAATGAGGAACGGCGACGACTTGTACAGCCGGTTGAGGCACACCGTCATCAGCACGGCGCCGAAGCCGTAGATCGGCGAGAACGGCCCCCACAGCATGCCGGCACGGTCCTGGTAGACGCCGAAGACGATGTAGTGGAAGATCGTTTCGAGGATCAGCCCGATGATCGACGCCGCCACGAACATCCAGAAGATGTTGAAGAAGTTCAGCGTGATGTACCCGCGGCCTGACGGGTCTCGCCCCGCCATGCCCTGCGCCCGCTGCTCGTCGTAGAGCGCCTCTTCGTCCATGCGCTTGAGCTGCCACTGCACGCGCCGTTCGCGCCGCAGCGCAGGGTCGATCGTCACCGAGAACACGACGAGCACGACGAACTGCACGAACGGCAGGATCAGGTGCCAGTCCAGCCCGTGCAGGCACATCGCGAGCAGCATCTTGGCGATGACCAGCGGAATGAGCACGTACGTCCAGTACATTGCGTAGCGCCGCTTGCCGACGAGCACGAGGAACCCGAACACCACCAGCCCCAGCGCCGTCAGCGTCTGCGCGCCCAGCTGCACCATTTCCAGCAGGAACGTCAGGCTCTTGACTTCCCTGCCGACTTCATCGGTGCTGACCTGCGTGATGACGTCCAGGATTTCGCGGATCAGGAACGGCAGCGTCGCCAGGCCCGCGACGACGATCAGCGCGCCCAGAATGCGCACGAATACATTGAGCTTCTTTTCCCCGGCGTCGAGCGAGCGTTCCTCGGCATGCCACGAGTCGCGCTTCGCCTTGCGTTCAGCGGCATCCTGCTTCAGTTCCTGCCGGTCGGCCTTCACGTCGCGTTCGACGCGCTGCGACGCCTTCAGCGCGGTCTGTTCGAGCTTCCTGCCGCCCTGTTCAAGATTCTCCTTCACGCGCCCCGCGTTCGAACGGCCGGCGTTGCGGTGCTTGCGATTCCTGTTGCCCGTCATCGTCCCCATCTCGTTTCGTCAGGCACCGGCACTGCCGGCTGGTTGGTCCCTTCACCCTCCAGTGTGGGACAAAAACGCTCCGAACGCCCCCTTCCGGCGCGCCTTTTTCGTGCCGGGCGAACAGCGGACGCCTGCGCCACGCCCGCAGCCCGGCGCGACACGAAACGCTACACTTTACGTAGCGCTACGTAGAGCGTATCGTTTACACTTGCTTTCCGATACGGCCCGCATGCCGCGCGGGCACGCCGAAACAGCACGGCGCCGCGCGGGCGGACAGGCAAGCACGGAGCGGCAAAGCGCACACAGCGCAAGGCGGATACGGGCAAAGAGAGGCAGCATGGGCAATGTATGGACGATACTGCGCCGCGACCTGAAACGGTTGCTGCGCGTGCCGGCAGCGTGGGTCATCGTCGGCGGCCTCATCATCATTCCGGCGCTGTACGCATGGCTCAACATCTACGGTTTCTGGAATCCGTACGGCAACACGGCCGACGTGAAGATCGCCGTCGCGAACGACGACGAAGGCACCGACAGCGACCTGCTGGGGAAGATGGACCTCGGCGACCAGATCGTCGATACGCTCAAAAGCAACCACCAGCTCGGCTGGCAGTTCTTCGACAACGCCGGCGCCATGGAGTGCGTCGAGTCCGGCGAGTGCTACGCGGCCATCGTCATTCCCAAAGATTTTTCGAGCAAGGTCGCGAACATCCTTACCAGCGACGGCGACCAGCCCGCGCTCGAATACTACGTCAACGAAAAGGCGAACGCCGTCGCCCCGAAGATCACCGACGTCGGCGCGACGACGGTGGACCGGCAGGTCAACAACACGTTCGTCTCCACCGTTTCGAACGTCATTTCCGAAATGGTGAACAAGGCGAGCGGCGAGGCAACGCAGCAAACAAACGCGACGATCGACAACGTCACGAAGAAGCTCGGCGAAGTGAGCACGCAGCTGGAATCGGCACGCACGACGCTGCAGAATCTTGAAAAGAAACTCGACGGCATACCCGAAAAGACGGCGGCCGCGCGCAACGCGATGGACCATGTCAGCTCGGCGGCGTCCAGCGCCAGCGGAGGACTCGACAAAGCCGAAGACCTGCTGGAAAAGTCGCAGGGCAATCTCAATTCATTCACGTCGACGACCGGTACGGCGCTCGACAACGCGTCGAGCCTGCTCTCGCAGGCGACGAACAGCGCGAACGCGAACGTCTCCACGATTACCGGCGGCGTTTCGGCGGCAACCGGCTACGTTTCCGGCGCGCTGACGACGATGAAGGACGTCAACGAAACGAACGCCGAACTCATCACCGAACTCAAGTCGATCGACTTGTCCGGCATCAGCGCGTCCGTCAACACGCAGTTCCAGGATCTCGTCAGCCAGCTCGAGCAGAAGAACGGCGAGACGGCGAGCGCGATCGCGAACCTGACGACGCTCAATACCGACGTCAGGAACACCGCCGACAGCACGCAGAGCTTCGCCGATTCGTTCACGTCGGCAACGAACACGACGCTGGATTCGGCGGCGAAGGCGCGCTCGTCGCTGACGAGCGGCGCGCTGCCGCAGCTCAACAGCGGGCTGTCGTCGCTGGCGGCGACCAGCGGGCTGCTGTCGGCGTCGGTGAGCGGCTCGACGTCGCTGGTGGCGCAGACGAACGCCGTGCTCACGCAGCTCGACTCGATCAGCTCCTCGGCCGGCGACGCGCTGGAAAGCACCGACAAACTGCTCGGGACGCTGCTGGAGAAAATAGATTCGGTGTCCACCGATCTCGGCGCGCTCAATACGGCGTCGATCCTCTCCTCGCTGTTCGGTTCGGACGGCGAGCTCGACACGTCGCATATCGCCGAATTCATGATGTCGCCGACGGTGCTGAAAACGACGACGCTGTACCCGATCGCCACGTACGGTTCCGGCATGGCGCCGCTGTTCACGAGCGTCGCCAGCTGGGTCGGCGTGTTCATGCTGATGGTGATCGTCAAGCTGGAAGTGGACGACGAAGGGCTCGAAGGGCTGTACGTCACGGCGTCGCAGAAATACACGGCGCGGTTCCTGTTGCTCGCCATCATCGCGTCGCTGCAGGCGCTGACGGTGACGATCGGCGACCTGATCATCGGCGTGCAGACCGTCAATCCGTTCATGTTCGTGCTGACCGGCTGGATCAGCGCGATGACGTACCTGTCGATCGAGTACGCGCTGTCGACGACGTTCATGCACGTCGGCAAGGGGCTGTGCGTGGCGCTGATCATCGTGCAGATACCGGGCGCTTCGGGCCTCTACCCCATCGAGATGATGCCGAGGTTCTTCCGGGCGCTCTACCCGTTCTTCCCGTTCACGTACACGATCAGCGCCTACCGCGAAACGATCGGCGGCTTCTACGACGGGCAATGGGTGAAGATGGCGCTCGTGCTGGCGCTGTTCTTCACGCTGTCGTTCATCGTCGGCATCGTCGTGCGGCCGTGGCTGACGAATCTCAACGCGCTGTTCGCGCGCGAAATCGCCGAAAGCGACATGATCGTCGGCGAAACCCCGTGCCTGCCGGAGCGCCCGTACAGCGCGGCGGTGGCGCTGCAGGCGCTGGCCGACCAGGGCGGCTTCCAGAAGCAGATCGAGCGGCGCGCGCAGCATTTCGCGAAGCTGTACCCGAAGCTGCTCAAGGGCGCGCTGATCGCCGGCATCGTCGTGCCGGTAGCGCTGGCGATCGTGTTCTCGGTGGTGCCCGACGGACAGAAGGTGGCAGCGCTGGCGGCGTGGTGCATCTGGCTGCTGCTGATCATCGCGTTCCTGATGATCGTCGAGTACATCCGCGACAGCCTCAACCGGCAGGTGGCGATGAGCGGGCTGTCGAGCGACGTCATCGTCGCGAGCCTGTACCGGCGCTCGCTGGCCGCGAAGAAAGCCAAGGAGCGCCGGCACGAGGCGCGGCATGCCGCCAAGGAGCGGCACAAGGCGCTCAAGCTCGCCAAGAAGCAGGCGAAGCACGCTGGAAGCGGCACCGACGGGGTCTCCGGCGCCGCCCAGCTGCCGCCTTCCAGTGACCTGGAGGATACCGGCCAGCTCGACGGCTTCGACGAACTCGCTGGCTTCAAGGGAACCGACGGCTCCGAAGGTTCTGAAGGCTCCGACAGCCCCGACGGAAAGGACGCGGCATGAAAACGATCTGGAAGCTGTTCGTCGGCGACGTCAGGCGCCTGACCAGCAACGTCGTGTCGATCATCATCGTCATCGGCCTCGTCGTCATTCCGGCGCTGTTCACGTGGTTCAACGTGGCGGCCTGCTGGGACCCGTTCGCCAACACGAAGAACCTCAAGTTCGCCATCGCGAACGAGGACGAGGGCTATTCGAGCGACCTGCTGCCGATCAAGGTGTCGATCGGCGACGACATCGTCAACTCGCTACGCGCCAATTCGGACCTCGACTGGACGTTCACGTCGAAGGACGCTGCCATCGAGGGTACGAAGTCCGGCACCTACTACGCGGCCGTCGTCATTCCGGCGGACTTCTCGAAGACGATGATGACGTTCCTGTCCTCGGACGCGGAGCACGCCACGCTCGACTACTACGACAACGAGAAGCTCAACGCGCTCGCGCCGAAGGTCACGGGCCAGGGCGCCGACACGATCGCCGCGGAAATCAACGAGATGTTCGCGAAAACGATCACCGATTCGGCGCTGTCGATCGCCAACGCGCTCATCGAGAACCTCGAGAAACCGCAAGCGCAGACGACGCTGGCGAAGTTCAACAGCAACGTCTCCGACCTCGCCTCGGCGCTCACCGACAGCGGCACCGCGCTGAGCGCCTACGCCGGGCTCACCGATTCGGCGAAGACGCTGCTGGATTCGTCGACGGCGCTCGTCAAGAACGCCGACTCGTCGGCGAAGGGCGCCGTTGAGGAACTCAAGACGGCGAAATCGTCGGTCAGCGACCTGACCGGCGCGCTCGACACGTCCGTCGACGCGCTCAGCTCGGCGCTGACGGCCAGCGCCACGGCGTTCGGCTCCGTCTCCACGCAGCTCGACACGCTGTTCGACAACGTCGACAAGTCCGCGAACGACGCGGCCTCGTCGATCACCGACATGGCGACGACGATCTCGACGCAGGCTTCCGACTACCAGAAGCTGCGCGACTCGCTGGCCGCGCTGGAACCGGACCTGTCCGACACGGCGAAAGCGGCGCTCGAAGCCGTGCTTGCACGGCTCGACTCGCTCATTGCGCTGCAGCGGACGCTCGCCAGCGATCTGAACGACGCCGCGAAGAAAATCTCGTCTAAAGTCAGCGATGCCGACGAGGACCGCGAGTCGATAAAAAACCTTGCGTCGCAGGCGAAAAACGCGGTGGACGGAATCTCGAATGATTTCAATACTTCCGTAAAACCCGACCTGACGGCGATGAACGAGCAGTTCACCGACGCTGCTTCCCAGCTCGGCAGCGCGGTGGCCGACCTGAAGGATTCGTTCGGCGACCTGTCCGACACCGCCAGCGATGTCGACAGCGGCCTGACGAAGGCGCAGCAGGTCATCGCCGACGCTTCCGACAGCCTGACGCAAGCGGGCACGAAGCTCTCCGATTTCCAGAAGAAGCTCGCCGCCGCGCTCGATTCCGGCGACATGGCGCAGGTGAAGAAAATCCTGTCCTCCGACTCGACGTCGCTCGCCGAAACGCTTGCGGCGCCGGTCAAGCTGGAAACGAAGGCCGTCTTCCCGGTGGAGAACTTCGGCACCGCGCTGACGCCGTTCTATTCGTTCCTCGCGCTGTGGGTCGGCTCGCTGCTGCTCGCGGTGACGCTGAAAACGACCGTTTCGAGGAAGACGCGCGCCGAACTGGGCGACCCGAAGCCGCACCAGCTGTACCTCGGCCACTACGGCGTCTTCCTGCTGATAGCGCTGCTGCAGAGCACGTTCATGCAGCTGGGGCTGCTGCTGTTCCTGCGCGTCAAGATGGTGCATCCGCTGCTGTTCCTCGTCGACGGCTGGGGTTCGGCGTTCGTATATTCGCTGTTTATCTATACGCTCGTCGTCAGTTTTTCGAACGTCGGCAAGGCGATTGGCGTGCTGTTTTTGGTCATGCAGATCACCGGTTCCGACGGTGCGTATCCGCTTGCCGTGTTGCCTAAGATTACGCAGGAAATTTCGCCGCTGCTGCCGATGACGTATTCGGTGAAGGCGGCCCGGGCGGCCATTGCCGGCATCTACCAGAACGATTTCTGGGGGTCGATCGGAGGCCTGCTGCTGTTCGTGCCGCCGGTGCTGCTGATCGGGCTGCTGCTGCGCAAGCCGCTGGTCGGGTTCAACCGGTGGTACAGCGCCAAGGTGGAGTCGACGAAGCTGCTCGGCTGAGCGGCACGAAGAAGGGAAGGAAGGCGGCCCGGCATGGCGGACCTACCGATTGCGTCGGCGCTCGAGCATCACCGCACGCGGCATGACCAGCGGCGCGAGGCGACCGACCGCAAGATCATGGACGCGACGCTGCACATCATCATCGCCCGCGGCATCGGCGCCGTGACGATCGAGGAGGTCGCGCGGCAGTCCGGCGTGGCGAAAACGACAATCTACCGGCGCTACCGCAACGCCGACGACCTGCTGGCGAAGCTGTCGGTGACGGTCGGGCATGTCGTGCGGATCGACGACCTGGCGCCGAGCCGCAGCGGCCTGCGCGAACTGCTCGAACGCATCGTCGGCAGCTTCGACGGCGAAATGGGCCTCAAGTCGGTCGGGGTCGTGCTCTCCAGCGAGAACGACTACGTGCATGCCATCGCCGAAAACGTCATCGACCCGGTGCGCCGCCAATTCGCCGCATTCCTCGAGCGCGGCGTGGCCGACGGCACGTTCCGTGCCGGCGTCGACGGCGATTTCCTGTTCAACACCATCATCGGCTCGATGCTCGCCACCCAGGCCCTGAGCTCCACCGACGGCCCCGCCTGGGCCGCACGCATGGCCGCCCTCCTGTGGCCGTCGCTCTGCGCCGGCAATTAAAGGGTTTAAAGGGTTCCGTTGCAGTTCGCGTGAATCGCTACGCTCCGATCAGCCACTTCTTATTCGGGTTGAGCAGCGCTTTGCCGCGGATCTGGTTGCGCGCGGCAATGTCCCGGTTGACTACGCTTTCGTAGATATCGGTCAGCAAACATGATTTTCAGTATGCTGAAAATAATCACACGAGAAGTCATGGATTTTCAACGTACTGAAAATTCACATCTCCCCAATCCTTCTCAGGGGCAGTCAAGGCCGTCGTCAGTCGGCGAATTCTCGTGCCCATGCGTCCAGAGTTTTCCGGCCTTGGCGTCACTGGACAGCGCAACATACGTCGTCCGATTCAAAACCCTTGGAATCAAGCCATTCTGGCGCACTAAACATTTCCGGCAAGCCATTGATTCTGTCCGGTAGGCGCCCACCCGGCAAAAGTCTGGACAGGCTTCAGGAAATGGATTGCGGCCGCCTGCTTAAGACAGCATGCAGCCGCAACTCATTTCCAATGTCGGCTATCGGTCTCAGGACGTGTAGTCGCCGTTGATTTCCACGTATTTCGGTGTCAGGTCGCAGCCATATACGGTATGCGCGGATTCTCCTTCACCGACGGAAACTTCAATCTCAACGGTGTCGGACTTCTTGATCCGCGCGCTGATGTCATCCAGGACGTCTTCATGCGCCTGCCCGTCGGAGAAGACGCACTCGCCGCACCATTGGATCTGCAGATTCTTCAGGCTGACATCCACATCGGGGGTCTTTCCTACCGCCATCACAATCCGGCCCCAGTTGGGATCGGCGCCATACACCGCCGTCTTCACCAGCGGGGAATTGATAATCGACTTGCCGATCCGTTTCGCCTCGTCCTCGGTCCGGCAGTGAGTCACCGTCACCTTCAGCAAATGCTCCGCGCCTTCAGCGCCCGCGGCAATCTGGCAGGCCAGATTCACGCACACATTCTTCAGAGCCGCGGCGAAGGCATCCAGGTCGACCTTCTTGCGGCCGCTCGCCATCACGACGACGGTATCGCTGGTGGACGTATCGGTATCCACGCTCAGGCTATTGAACGACACCGCAACGCTAGACGCCAGCATGTTGCGGAGCTCTTCCGCCGGAACGTCGGCATCGGTAAACAGGTACACAAGCATCGTGGCCATATTCGGCTCGATCATCCCCGCGCCTTTTGCAATACCCAGAATCGATGCTTCGCCTACGCGCTCGCAGGCCACCTTGGGCCCCTTGTCCGTCGTCATAATCGCTTCAGCGAAGGAGAGGTAGTCATCGGCGGACAGATCCGAGAGATCTTCCATTCCCCGCAGGATCTTTTCCTTCGGCAATTGCGGACCGATAACACCCGTCGAGGAAGGAAGGACGTCGGATGGCGCAATCTGCAGTTTCCGGGCGAGCTTTTCCATCATCTCCAGCTCGGTATTGCGCCCCTCTTCGCCGGTGGCGACGTTCGCGATTCCGCTCGTCACCATGACCGCCTGAAGTCGACCGTCGCTGACCGCGTCGCGGCCCAGCGGAATGCATTCTCCGCAGCACGAATTCGTCGTGAACATCGCGGCGGCGGCGCACGGTTCGTCGGCAACAGCCACCGCGAAATCCTTCACACCGTCCTTAATGCCGACGTTTTTCCCTAGAAACCGGAATCCTTCCGGAACGCTTACAGAACCTGCCATATCCAATCCTCTTTCTCGGCGTTTGGAAATATAAAGTCTTAGATTAAAATAACAAAGCCCTTTTCTCTAAATTAGTGTCGTATTTTGATATCACCTTTAAATTCAAAACAGAATCATAATTTCGCTATAAAAGAAAATAAGGAAACAGGCCGACGGCGTTGATGCCGAAAACTGAGGGCAACGCCTAAGCTGTTTGGTTGCTTGACTGGGAAATGCATTGCGGCCGCTTGCTGTCTTAAGCATGTGGTCGCAATGCATTTCCCATAAGGCCGTCATCGGTCGTCGCGGCGATGGGCGCCTCCTTGCTTCCATGGCCCGTCCTTGGCGCAGCCCGTTGGCTTTCCGTGCTTCTTGCAACTCAACGAGGGCCTGCTTGAGGCGCCCCTTGGCGACGACGGGCTGTCCAGACTTTTGCCGGGTAGGTCCCTACTGGACAGAATCGATGATGTGCTGGAAATGTTTAGTGCGTCGGAATGGCTTGATTTCAAGGGTTTTGAATCGGGCGCTGTGTGCTTCGCTGTCCAGTGGCGCCAGGGCCGGAAAACTCTGGACGCATGAATGATGAGAGCGCGCCATCCGAGGCCTCCTGAAGGGTGAAGTAGCCGAAGGAAGGCGATTGGGGCGGTGGTGAAGAGGGCAGTGGCGAGATGTCGAAGCAGCCTCGGGCGCCCTGCTTCGCGTGACGCGGCCTCGGGCGTCCCACTCCATGCGGATCGCCCCGCTTCATTGCTTAATCTAGGTTAAAAAGAAACAGGCTGGCGGCGTTGGTGCGAACCGGTGAGACCAGAGAGAAAACGGTTCGCCGCCGCCAGCCTGTTGGTGAGAGAGTTCAGGGGTAAGTCTGCGTTATTTGGTTATTTGCCTCCATGTTTCCCGCTTCTGCGCTGCGGCAATAGCGCAAAGGCCAGGCAGCCGCATCCGCATCTGCGAAGCGGTGCGCCTCAAGGGACCTGCAAGGCAGCCACGGAGAAACGTGAAGGGAAAAGCGGCCGCCGCCAGGTAAGGGGCTGGCAGAGAGGCGGCGGCCACGTGTTGGTTATTCAGCGAGGGTGAACTGGCTGTTGTAGATGTCGGCGTAGGCGCCGCCACGTTCCAGCAGTTCCTCGTGCGTGCCGCGCTCGACGATGTCGCCGTCCTTCATGACGAGGATCATGTCGGCGTCGCGGATGGTCGACAGGCGGTGGGCGATGACGAAGGATGTGCGTCCGACCGTCAGGTTGTCCATTGCCGTCTGGATCAGCTCCTCGGTGCGGGTATCGACCGAGCTCGTCGCCTCGTCGAGGATGAGGATCGGCGCGTCCTGCACCATCGCGCGGGCGATGGTGAGTAGCTGGCGCTGGCCCTGCGAGAGCGAGGTCTGGTCGTCGAGCACGGTGTCATAGCCGTCCGGCAGCGAGCGGATGTACTTATCCAAGCCGACGGCCTTGCAGGCTTCGACGATCTGCTCGTCGGTGACGCCCTTCTTCGAGTAGCGGATGTTTTCCTTGACGGTTCCGCGGAACACCCAGGTGTCCTGCAGCACCATCGAGAACTGGTTGTGCACGTCCCAGCGCGGCACCGACTTCGTGTTGACGCCGTCGATGGAGATTGTGCCGCCGTCGATTTCGTAGAAGCGCATCAGCAGGTTGACCATCGTCGTCTTGCCGGCGCCGGTCGGGCCGACGATGGCGACCTTCTGGCCGGCCTTCACCGACGCCGAGAAGTCGTGGATGATCGTCTTGCCCGGTTCGTAGCCGAAGCGCACATGGCTGAAGTCGACGTCGCCGCGGATTTCGTGGCGTTCGCCCAGCACCGGCTTCTTGTCGGATTCGTCGGCGAGTTCCGGTTCGGCAAGGAACTTGAACACGCGCTCGGAGCCGGCGGCGCAACGCTGCAGGTTCTGGAACGACTGGGCGATCTGGCTCAGCGGCTGCGTGAAGTAGCGGATGTACATCATGAACGCGATGATGACGCCGAACTCGATGCGGCCGTCCATCGCGAGCGCCGCGCCGACGACGCAGACGATGACGTAGCCGAGGTTGCCGATGAAGTTCATCATAGGCATCATCAGGCCGGAGAGGAACTGGCTCTTCCAGCCGGATTCGTAGAGCGAGTCGTTGTACTTCTCGAACTGGCGGATGGAGTTGTATTCGCCGTTGAACGCCTTGACGACGGTGTGGCCGGAATACATTTCCTCGACATGGCCGTTGACGTCGCCCAGCGCGATCTGCTGCTGCGCGAAGTAGCGCTGGCTGCGTTTCATGATGACCATCATCAGGATGAGGCCGATGATTGTCACGCCAACCGCGCACAGTGTCATGATGACGTTGTTCGCAAACATCATCACGAGGGCGCCGACGAACAGCGTGATCGACGTAATCAGCGAGCCGAGCGACTGGCCGAGCGTCTGACCGATGGCGTCGACGTCGTTGGTGATGCGGCTCATCACGTCGCCGGTGCTGTGCTTGTCGAAGTACTTGAGCGGCAGGCGGTTGATCTTGTCGGAAATGGCGGTGCGCAGCATCTGGGCGACCCGCTGCGTGACGTTGGCCATCATCCAGCTCTGGATCCAGTTGAACAGCGCGTACGCGACGTACAGGGCGACGAGCGTCCACGCGATGCGCGTGATCTCGTCCATGTCGATCGAGCGCAGCACTGGCTTGCCTTTCACGATGGCCGGCAAGCCTTCGGCGATGGCGTTCGTCATGTCCTTGAGCAGGTTCGGCCCAATAATCTGGCATACGGTGGCCGCAATGCCCAGAATGAGCGCGATGACGATGACAGGCACGAACTTCTTGGCGAAGCGCATCAGCTTCATCATCGTCGCGCCGAAGTTTTCGGGCTTTTCGACAGGCCCGCGGCCCCGTGGCCCGTGTCCCATTGGTCCTGGCATGATTTCTTGTTCCTCTCTTGTTCCTACGCCGTCAGCTCTTCCTCGCTCAGCTGCGAGGTTGCGATGGCGCGGTACGTCGGGCACGTTTCCAGCAGTTCGCGGTGCGTTCCCTGGCCGACGGCCTTGCCGTTGTCGAGCACGATGATCTGGTCGGCGTCCATGATGGTGCCGACGCGCTGGGCGACGATGAGCTTCGTCGCGTCCTTGCATTCCTTGTTGAGTTCGTCGCGCACGAGACGGTCGGTCTTGAAATCGAGCGCGGAGAAGGAATCATCGAAAATCAGGATTTCCGGGTTGCGGTAGATGGCGCGCGCAATCGACAGGCGCTGCTTCTGGCCGCCGGAAACGTTGGTGCCGCCCTGCGCAATCGGCGCTTCGTACGTGCCGTCCATCTTCTTGACGAATTCGGTGGCCTGCGCGACGTCGCACGAGCTTTCGATGCGCGCGAAGTCCTGCGGGGTGATTTCGTCCTCGATGTTCTTCTCGATCATGTCGTGCTCGGCCTGACGCCCTTCGGAGGTGGAGGTGTCGAAGACCGGCACCGTCTGCGGCTCGCCCGGCTTGTTGCCGTAGCTTACGTTCGAGGCGACCGTTCCCTGGAACAGGAACGACTGCTGCGGCACGTAGCCGATCTTGTCGCGCAGGCTCTGCACGTTGTATTCGCGCACGTCCACGCCGTCGACGAGCACCTCGCCTTGGGTCGTGTCATAGAAACGCGGGACGAGATTGATCAGCGACGACTTTCCGGAACCGGTTGCGCCGATGAACGCGATCGTGTCGCCGCGGTTTGCCTTGAACGAGATGTTCTCGAGAATCGGCTCGCGCGCATCCGGATAGGCGAACGACACGTTGCGGAATTCGATTTCGCCGCACAGCAGCTCGTCTTCGCCGTTGCGTTCGGCGTCGGCGGCGGTGATGATGCCCTTGCGCTCGGCATCCTTGACGCTCAGGCCCTGCGTACGCGGGCCGTCGGTGACGTGCGGTTCGGTGTCGAGCACTTCCATGATGCGCTGCGCGGACACGTCGGCGCGCGGCCAGAGCACGAACACCATGCTCAGCAGCAGGAACGCCATGACGACCTGCATCGCGTAGCTGGAGAACACCACCATGTTGGAGAACAGCGTGAGCTTGTCCATCAGGCCGGCCGCCTCGATCAGGTAGGCGCCGATCCAGTAGACGGCGAGCGCCAGGCCGTTCATGACGGTGTTGAGGATCGGCATCATGAACGACATGCCGCGCTGCGTGTACAGCTGCGTATCGGTGAGCTCGTCGTTGGCCTTGGCGAACTTCTTCTCCTGGTACTGCTCGGCGTTGTAGGCGCGCACGACGCGGATGCCGGTCAGGTTCTCGCGGGCCACCAGGTTGATGTTGTCGGTGAGCTGCTGCATCGCCTTGAACTTCGGCAGCACGAAAATCATCAGAATGCCGATCGTGGCGAGCACGATGACGACGGCGATTGCCGTGGCGAGCGTCCATTCGAAGCCGTCGCCGGCGATCTTGCAAATGGCCCACACCGCCATGATCGGCGACTTGACGAGCATCTGCAGGCCCATCGTGATGAACATCTGCACCTGCGTGACGTCGTTGGTGGAGCGGGTGATGAGGGAAGCGGTGGAGAAGTGGTTCATTTCGGCGGGGCCGAAGCTCTCCACCTTGCGGAATTCCATCGAGCGCAGCCGCTGCCCAAAGCTCGCCGAAATGCGGGCCGCCAGGTAGCCGGTAACGATGGAGCAGGCCATCGAGCCGAGGGATACGAGCAGCATCTTGCCGCCGTCGATCCAGATATCCTTCATGGCGCTGCCCGGCGTCTCCACCAAGGTGGTGATATTCGCCATATACGTCGGCAACTGCAGGTCGAAGTAGACCTGGCCGACGATCATGACCAGCGCGATGAGCATCTGCACGATCTCCATTTTGGAGAGGTACTTCATGATGCGTAGCATGGTTCGTCTCTTCCTTGTCGCGGATTTCACTGGCATACGGCAGCCCTCTCTGGTGGCTGCCGGAAGCGGCCGGCAGTTGCCTTCGTCGGCCGCGTAATGCGTTGCTGTTGGGAAAGTAATTTACACTATAAAAGATTTTTAGGAAACCGACGCGTCGTTTGGGCGTGTCGCAAACGCCGGCTCATCACACCGACGCACGGCGGCCGCTACTCGCCAGTCGCAGCCGCATCGAGCACCACGGCATCATCGGCAGATGCGCTTGCGGCAGTCGCACCACCGTCACCATCGCAAGCGGCGGCTTTCTCGCCGGCATCCGGCACGATGCCGAACACCCTGCGCATCGCCTCCCATTCGCCGCGCTCCAGTTCCGCTAGCTTTTCCTCGCGCTCCTCGAACGCGCGGTCAATCTCCTCCCTGCTGGGGAAGCTCTCGGTTCCGGGCTGCACCAGCGACAGGTAGGTGACGAATTCGGTGAGCAAATCGACGAACTGGCGGCTGCGGCGCTCCCCCATCTGCGAGAAAATCCAGCAGATCGTGCGCCGCATTTCGCGGCTATGGCGGCAGAAGCCGGCGAACCCTTCCGGCGTGATCGCAATCCTGACGCTGCGCCGGTCGGAGGGATCGGACAGGCGGCTGACCCAGCCCTTGCGTTCGAGCACGGCGATCAGCGACGACACGCGCCCCGGCGTCACCTTCATCGCCGCGGCAAGGCTTGACGGCGTCTGCGGGCCATCGCATACCAGCGTGCGCATGACGAAGGCCTCGCCCTGCATTCCCCGATGCATATGGGCCTCGGCCTTGGAATGGCTGGCTCCCATGACGGCCACCAGCTGCATGAACGCTTCATCCTCGTAATCCATACTCACAATCCCCCACTGTACCATCTCCTTTACCCCCCAAACCTTTTACCCCCTAAATCATCTCCCTACTTCCCAGCCAAACCACACCCACGCAAAGCAAGAGCGCGCAACGGAGGCAACCGACAACGGGGGGATGGAGTGTCGGGCATTATATACCTTCGGTGATGTTGAACTGATTACCATTGCGCCCCTCGCCGAAGCCCGCGTGGCTCCCAGCCGTGTCCAAGGGGGCAAATATTACAGTCTCTATTACTATGACTGTTCTCAAGGAAGCAACCCCGGGCAGCAGTACCGACGCTCGTTCAGGCCGGTCGGCGCTTGCGTCCGAAGGAAATCCCAACGGCACCAACTCGATGGAACGCGGCCTGACCAATCGCCATGTGCAGTTCATCGCCATCGGCGGCACAATCGGCACGGGCCTGTTCCTCGGATCCGGCGAATCGATCAGCTACGCCGGCCCTTCCATCGTGCTCGTATACATCCTCGTCGGCCTGATGGTGTTCATCCTCATGCGCGCCATCGGCGAGCTGATGTACCGCGACCCCGACCAGCATACGTTCATCAACTTCATCGGCCGCTATCTCGGCCGCGGCTGGGGCAAGTTCGCCATCTGGACCTACTCGATTGCGCTGATCTTCGTCGGCATGACCGAGCTGACCGCCGTCGGCGACTATTTCGTCACGTTCTTCGGCACGTTCGGCATGGATTGCAGCCAGTGGAAATGGCTGATCGAGCTGGGCTTCCTCGCCGCGCTCGTCGTACTCAACCTGTGCGCGGTCAAGGCGTTCGGCGAGGCGGAATTCTGGTTCTCGATGATCAAGATCACGCTGATCGTCGCGATGATCGTCACCGCCGTCGTCATGCTCGTCATCGGCTTCCATTACGACGCGACGCAGATCCCCGGCCAGAGCGGCATCTCGCCCGGCGCCACCGTATCGCTATCCAATCTCTTTGACGGCTTCTCGCTCGCCCCGCACGGCTGGGCGAAGATCCTGATGAGCTTCCAGATGGTCTTCTTCGCCTACACGATGATCGAATTCGTCGGCGTCACCGTCTCCGAAACGAAGAACCCACGCAAGGTGCTCCCGAAGGCGATCAACAACCTGATCGTGCGCGTGCTCGTCTTCTACGTCGGCGCGCTGCTGGCGATCATGTGCATCGTGCCGTGGAAGAACTTCCAGCAGAACGAGGACGGTTCGTACACGTCGCCGTTCATCATGGTCTTCCGCTACGCCGGCCTCAACTGGGCGGCCGCGCTCGTGTTCTTCGTCGTCCTGACCGCTTCGTCGTCCGCGCTCAATTCGCTGCTGTATTCCGCCGGCCGGCACATCTACCAGCTGGGCTGCGAATCGGAAAACCCGACGTTCTCGAAGCTCGGCGAAGTCTCGAAAAAGAACCATATCCCCGCCCGTGGCATCATCACCGCCGCCTGCCTGATCCTGATCTGCCCGCTCGTCTCGCTGATTCCGAACACCGGCTCGACGTTCTCGCTGTTCTCGACGTGCGCTTCGGCGGTCTTCATCTTCATCTATATCCTGACGATCCTCGCCCACTACCGCTACCGCAAGTCGCCGGACTTCATGCCGGACGGCTTCCTGATGCGGGGGTATAAAGTCTGGGATATCGTCGGCATTGCGTTCTTCGCGTTCATTTTCTGCACGCTGTTCGTCGGCGCCGACACCCGCTGGCCGGCGATCATCGCGCTCGTGTGGCTCGCCGTTTTCGGCACCTACTGCCTGCTGCATGAAAAGAGCGGCCGCAGTGCGCTGGAAATCCAGGAAGAGAACGCCGCCACCGCCGCGTTCAACCGGCAGATGAAGGCGCAGGCGTCCCCGAACGCCCCGGCGCCCAAGCTTGGCGCGTCCCTCGAGCCGATCGAGCTGGCCAGTATTGCTTTGGGCGATAGCGCAACTTCCCCGCGTAAGATTTCCCCTAGCGAAGCGGCGAAAATCAACGGCGGCAAGCTGGCGATTTTCGAACCCGAAGACATCCCCGACCTGCCGGTAGAAGGCAAGGCCGGCGCGTCCGAGGCCCCGCAGACCGCAGCGAAATCGGAAACCGGCGCCAACGTGCCGGACGAAAGGGGACATCATGTGCAGCAACGATGAAGGGATGACGCTCGACGAAGCGCGCGAGGAGATTCTCGCGAAGGACGAAGGCATCGTCGACAAGGCCGCCGAGAAGCGTGAAGAGATCCACGAGCATTTCGAGGAGGCCGAACGCAAGCAGGACAAGCGCGACGCCGACGAGGTCCACGCCAAGACGACGAAGGCGGAACGCACCGAAGAAGCCGAAGTCAAGGCGAAGAGCGTCAACGAGTTCTTCGAGGAACAGTAAGATTCAAGATTTTTCCTGCGAGCGGTCACGAATGCTCGCGGGGACTGCGAATGCTCGAGAGCACGCTCGCGGGAATGCGAACTGTTACGAACGCGCTCGCAAGGCAAAGCGAATACTCACGGAGGGCCTACGGGCCCTCCATTCGTATTCGCGCAAACTCGGCTCACTCGACGCTCTTGAGGGAGGTGACGGGGTCGATGCGGTCTAGGACGGGGTTGACGAAGAGCTGCACGAGCAGGGCGAAGGCGAGGGTGGCTGCGGCAGCGATGGCGTAGGAGTACCAGCGCACCGTCACTTCGAAGTACATGGCCGGCATGTTCAGCGCCGACGTGAGCAGCCCGGCGATCCAGCGCCCCAGCGGCAGCCCGATGACGATGCCGAGCACGGTCAGCTCCATCATCTCCCGGTTGACGTAGTGGTGCACTTCGCGGTCATAGAACCCGAGTACCTTCAGCGTCGCCATTTCGCGCGTGCGTTCCGAAACGTTCGTGTTGGCGAGCGTGAACAGGACCACGAGCGCCAGGCCGCCGGCGAGCCCGACGATCAGCGCGACGACGGCCGCCATCAGGTCGAACTTGAAATGCTCGGCGTTGTCGGCGCAGCTGACCGCCGACACGACGCCGGCATCTTCCCTGAGCTGATCGACGTAGGCGATCTGTTCGTCGGAGGAACCGGAAAGCTTCGCGAGCATCGCGTTCCAGACCGGTTCGGAACCGGTCGTCGCGCCGGAAGCGGACGCTACAGCGGAGGAATCTTTGGCAAAGAGCCGCTCGTACTCGCTTTGGGAAATGAAGACGTCCGAGCCAATGAGATTGCGCGTCACCGCCGTGACGTCGACGCTGTGCGGGGTGCCGGTTGCGTTGCGCAGCCGCACCGAGTCGCCGGCGTGGATGCCGAGCGAACGCGCCGCGGACTGCGCGACGATGATGCCGCTGGTGCCGAGCGTCACTTCCTCCCCCGCGTACGCGCCGGCTCCGGCGAGCGGATCGTCGCCGCCGGTCAGCTTCGCCCACGCCGCCTTCACTTTGTCGGCGAACGAGCGGGTATCGACGCCCTGCAGATCGACCATGTCGTTGAGCGAGCCGAGTTCGCTGTCGGGAACGACGATGAGCTGCACCGTTTCGGTATGGGAGGAAGATTCATTCGTCAGCTCTCCGCTTTCGACCCGCGCGCCCAGCACTGCCGTCGTCTTGCCGTCCGACAGCACTGTTTCACGTGTAGCATCCGCATCGGCATCGTTCGAGACCACCATCATCGAATACTGGTAGACGCCCTCGTACTGCCCGACGCCGAGCGCGTTGACCGAATCGTTGATCGCCAGCCCGCACACGATCAGCGCCGTGCACCCCGCGACGCCGCCGACCGTCATGATCAGCCGCGACTTGAACCGGAAAATATTCCGCGCCGTCACCTTGTTCAGGAAGCTCATGCGCCGCCACAGCGGCCGGATCCGCTCCAGCAGGATCCGCGCGCCGGCTTTCGGCGCCTTCGGGCGCATCAGCGACGCCGGCATCTGCCGCACTTCGCCGGCGGCGGCGACGGCTGCCGCCACCCCAACGCCGACGACGAACAGCAGCACGCCGAGCGTTCCGTACGCCCAGTCGTATTCCAGCCGCGCATCCGGCAGCACATACAGTCCCTTGACAACCAGCAACAGGAACGCCGGGATGCCGAGGAACCCGGCGAGCAGCCCCAGGCCGCCCCCGACCAGGCAGGCGACGAGCGCGAACAGCAGGTACCGCAGCGCGATGACCGGCCCCGCGTAGCCGAGCGCGAGCAGCGTGCCGACGTTGCCGCGGTCCTCCTCCACGAGCCGCGCCATCGTCGTCAGGCTCATCATGACGGCGACGATGAGGAACAGCACCGGGAACGCGTTGCCGATCGACTCAATCGACGACACGTCCGATTTGAGCGAATTGTAGCCGCTGAGCGCATTGCGGTTCTGCACGTACCACTGCGCCTGCATGCCCGGAACGCCACTCACCGCGCTGGCCGCCTCCTGGCGCTCGGACTGCACGTCGTCCTGGATGCGGGTCGTCACCTGCCGCACGAGCGCGTCGTAATCGTCGCTGAACGTGTCCTCGGCCGCGGCGCCCGCCACCGCAATCTCAATCGTCGTATAGACGTCGCCGGAGACCCCTTCCGGCGCCGCGTACAGCGTGAAGTCGTCGGTCACCGACGCGCGGAAGGAGCTTTTCGACAGGTAGCCGTCGGCGTTCGTCAGGTCGTCCGGCGGCGTGACGATGGCGGTAATCGTAAGTTTCACGGGGAACGTGGCGACGCTGGACGCCGCCGGCTCGACGGTGAACGAGTCGCCGACCCCCAGGCCGGTATCGTTGACAAACGCTTTCGTCACGCCGATCTCGCCGGCCTTCGCCGGCATCGTCCCCTCGTCGATGTACGGCTGGTCGAGGCCCGCGGAGCCAATCTCCTCCAAGGTCGCGCTTTTGCCGGAACCGTCGACGCTGAACGTCACCTGCTCGCTGCGCGTCGCCTGCACCGTTTCGACGCCGGGAACCTTTTCCAGCGCCGCAATATCGTCGTCGGTCAATCCCAGCGTCGAGACGATCTCGACGTCGTGCAGCCCCTGCTGGTCGTAGTAGCGGTCGGCGGCGAGGAACGCGTCGCGGCAGCCGGCATAGATTCCGGTCAGCACGGCGACGCCGAGCAGCGTAATGACGGCGATCGACACGAACGGCTTGAGCCATTGGCGCCAGGAACGCACCGCGTCGAGCGCGAACGCGGCGCCGAACGCGGCCGGACGGCGCCTCTTATGCCGTGCCATGTCCGTTCTCCTTTCCTCCTGCGTCTCCTCCTGCGCCGCCGGAACCGTTCCGGGGCGCCGGCGGCCGCCTCCCGGCTGCGTTGCCGGCTACGGTGCGGCTACCATTCGATGTCGCCGATCGGCGTCGGATGGTCGTTCACCGTCTGCTGCGTCACCTTGCCGGAACGGAAGCGCACGACTTTGTGCGCCATCGGCGCGAGCGCGGAATTATGGGTGATGATGACGACCGTCATCCCTTCGTCCAGACACAGATTCTGCAGCAGCGCGAGCACTTCGCGGCCGGTTTCGTAATCGAGCGCGCCGGTCGGTTCGTCGCACAGCAGCAGCTTCGGGTTCTTCGCGACGGCGCGGGCTATCGACACGCGCTGCTGCTCGCCGCCGGACAGCTGCGCCGGAAAGTTGTTGAGCCGCCCTTCCAGCCCGACGCGGCCGAGCGTCTGCGCCGGGTCGAACGGCTTGGCGCAGATCTGCACGGCAAGCTCGACGTTTTCCAGCGCCGTCAGGTTGGGCACAAGATTATAGAACTGGAACACGAAGCCGATATCGTTGCGCCGGTACGCAATCTGTTCCCGATGACGGAAACGGGTGATGTCGGTGCCGCCGACGATGACGCTGCCGCTGGTCGCGGTATCCATGCCGCCGAGAATGTTCAGCGCCGTCGTCTTGCCGGCGCCGGACTGCCCGAGGATGACGGTGAGCTTGCCTTGGTCGGCGGTGAACGTCGCGCCGTCCAGCGCCCGGATCGTCGTCGAGCCGGAAGGGTATTCCTTCACGACGTCGTTGAACTCGATGAAAGCCACGGCGACCACCTCGCTTAGTCCGGATGCCGGGCATTTGCGCCCCTTCGCGGCAAATGTACGCCAATCTTAAACCAGCCAACTGGGAACACTCCAGCGCAATGTGGCGTCGTTCACATTTCCTCTTCGCGGGGCGCTGATTTTCCGCTTGTTTCCAGACTCCCTTCAGTTGCCCAAGGGGTAATGGGGACTGACAGGAGAGGGCTCGACCTCTGGGGAAGACTCGCCCGGCAAGCGATGAGAGGCGTGAGGATGCACATGATGAACTTATCGAGGCTGGCCATAGCCGCCATCGGCGTGGCGCTCGGACTGGGCGTAACGGTACCGCTCGTCGACGCCGCAATCAGCGGCGTTGCGGACGGCAGCGGCGTTACGACCAGCACGGTTGTTACCAGCATTACCGGCGCGGCTGCCGGTTCCCCCAACGCGGCTGCCGGCGTTGCGGACGTCGCCAGCATCACCGGCACCGCAAGCCGGTTCGCCAACGCGCACCCCGGCGCCATCGTCATATCGTATGCCAGCAGCAATCCGGGCGTGCACCGTCCCTCGTTCAGCGCCGCGGACCGCCCCGGCAACAAGCTCTACCAGTTCATCCTGGCCGTGAACGCGCCGCTCGACACGGCGGCCCGCGGCAAGGTGTTCGCACACCGCGGCTTCACCAAGGGCGCGCTGGAAAATTCGTTCGCGTCGTTCGACGAAGCGATGGCCGACGGCTGCCCGCAGGTCGAGCTGGACGTGCATGCCAGCAAGGACGGCGTGCTGTTCGTCAGCCATGACGCGAACATCAAGCGCATCACCGGCGTCAATGCCAAGATCTCGTCGCTGACGGCCAAGCAGCTCGACGCCATCCACATGAAGAACGGCGAGAAGATGCACCGGCTAAGCGAAGTGTTCGACCGTTACGGCACGAAGATGATCTACCTCGTGGAGTTCAAGGACAAGAACGCAAACGCCGAGGCGTTCTACAAGCTCATCGCCGACCGGCCCGAAATCGCCTCGCACGTCGAGGTCCACTCGTTCTACGCGCGCGACCTGAAGAAGGTGCACGCCGTGCTGCCGAACATGTTCACGCAGCTGCTCGTCGGGCGCCTTTCGACGCTCAACAAGTACATCAACGCCGACTACATCGACTCGATCGGGCTGCCGCAGCACCTCGTGTCGAAGAAGATGGTCAAGCGCATCCATGACGCCGGCAAGGAAGTGTGGCCGTGGACCGTCGATTCGGACGCCAAGGTGAAGAAGGACCTCGCCGACGGCGTCGACGGCATCATCACCGACCTGCCCTCCGCCGTCGCCATCGCCCGCACCTACCGCTAAGCCGCCCATAGCGCGAACGCCATCGCCATCCGCACGATGCAGGAACGGCCGCAGTACAGCAGTGCCGTAGACTGCCGGAATACGCCCCTGTTTTCAGCGCCCGAGAGGCAACAGGACCCCCGTGACGGCTAGCGTTTCTCCACACTTTGTTTTATCATTTAATTTATTGTTGTCGATAATCTTATCAACAGCGTTTTCCGCCGGCGACGGAAGGGAACGGGCCCTACGCAACGCCGCACCGCGCCGCGGGAAACGCCGCGACGAAAGGACCTCCCGTGGTGCAATACGGACACTTTGACGACGCCGCCAAGGAATACGTCATCGAAACGCCGGCGACCCCGCTGCCGTGGATCAACTACCTTGGCAACCAGGATTTCTTCTCGCTGATCTCGAACACCGGCGGCGGCTACTCCTTCTATAAGGACGCCAAGCTGCGCCGCATCACCCGCTACCGCTACAACGCGGTTCCCGGCGACAACGGCGCGCGCAGCTACTACATCTCGATTATGGACGGCTCCGGCGCCGACGCGAAGCCGATCGAAACGTTCTCCCCCACCTTCCTGCCATGCAAGGTGCCGCTGGACTCCTACGAATGCCGGATGGGACTCGGGTACACGACGTTCCGTGCCAGCAAAAGCGGCATCGCGACCGAACTGACGGCGTTCGTGCCGCTCAACGCGACGGCGGAACTCAACGTGCTGTCGGTTACGAACACGACGGACGCGCCGGCCGTCGTCGACGTCACCGGCGCCGTCGAATGGTGCCTGTGGAACGCCGTCGACGACTCGAGCAATTTCCAGCGCAATCTGTCGACCGGCGAAGTCGAAGTCGAGCAGGGCGACGAATCGACGCTGCTCTACCACAAGACGGAATTCAAGGAACGGCGCAACCACTACGCGTTCTATGGCGTCAATGAACCGACGATTGGCTTCGACACCTCCCGCGACTCGTTCCTCGGCCGCTTCAACGGCTGGGATACGCCGCAGGTCATTGCGCAGGGCCATGCGAACGATTCGATCGCGTACGGCTGGTACCCGATGGCGGCCAACCGCGTGCGCCTGGAACTTGAGCCCGGCGAGCGCCGCGAGCTCGTGTTCATGCTCGGCTATATCGAAATCGACAATCCGGCAGCCAAGTGGGAGGACGCAAGCGACCCGGCCAAGGTCGGCATCATCAACAAGAAGCCGGCGCACGAACTGTTCGCCCGGTTCAATACGCCGGCGAAGGCGCGGGCCGCGCTCGGCGAACTCGTCGACTATTGGAACGGCCTGCTCGGCAAGTTCAGCGTGAGCACCGGCGATGAACGGCTTGACCGCATGGTCAACATCTGGAACCAGTACCAGTGCATGGTGACGTTCAATATGTCCCGTTCTGCCTCGTATTACGAATCCGGCATGGGCCGCGGCATGGGCTTCCGCGATTCCAACCAGGACCTGCTCGGCTTCGTGCACATGATTCCGGCGCGCGCCCGCGAACGGATTCTCGACATCGCCGCCACGCAGCTGCCGGACGGTTCCGCATGGCACCAGTACCAGCCGCTCACCAAGCAGGGCAACGCCGACATCGGCGGCGGCTTCAACGACGATCCGCTCTGGCTCGTCGCGTCCGTCTTCGCCTACCTCGCCGAAACCGGCGACGATTCGATTCTCGCCGAGCCGACGCCGTTCGACAACAAGGAAGGTTCGGCGGCGCCGCTGCTCGAGCACCTGCGCCGCTCGGTCCACTTCACGATGGAACACCGCGGCCCGCACGGCCTGCCGCTGATCGGCCGCGCCGACTGGAACGACTGCCTGAATCTCAACTGCTTCTCGTCGACGCCGGGCGAAAGCTTCCAGACGGTGGAGAACAACGATACCGGCATCGCCGAATCCGTCTTCATCGCCGGCATGTTCGTGCTGTACGGCGAGCAGTACTGCCAGATTCTCGAACGCTACGGCGCGGCGAATGGGCTGAGCGAGGCCGATATTGCCAGCGAAACCGCCGCGGTGCGTAAGGCGATTGCCGACGTAACGCAAGCGACGGAAACGGCCGGCTGGGACGGCGACTGGTTCCTGCGCGCCTACGATGCGCTCGGCGACAAGGTCGGCACGCACGAGGACACCGAAGGGCAGATCTACATCGAGCCGCAGGGCATGTGCGTCATGGCCGGCATCGGCGTGGACGACGGCAAGGCGGCCACCGCGCTCGCTTCGGTGCGCGACAAGCTCACCTCCCGCTGGGGCACGGCGATCCTCGCGCCTGCGTACTCGACGTACCGCATCGAGCTGGGCGAAATCTCCTCCTACCCGCGCGGATACAAGGAGAACGGCGGCATCTTCTGCCACAACAATCCGTGGATCTCGATCGCCAACGCTATCGTCGGCAACGACGAGGAGGCGTTCAACGTCTACCGGCGCACCTGCCCGGCCTACGTCGAGCCCTATTCGGACGTGCACATGACGGAACCGTACGTCTATTGCCAGATGGTCGCCGGCCCCGAGTCGCATACGCCCGGCCAGGGCAAGAACTCGTGGCTGACCGGCACGGCGGCATGGACGTTCGTCAACGTCTCGCAGTTCCTGCTCGGCATCCAGCCGACGTTCGACGGCCTGCGCATTGACCCGCACTTGCCCGCCGCCGAATTCCCGGCGTTTACGGTGACGCGCGAATTCCGTGGCGTCACCTACGAGATTTCGTTCACGCGCGCCGCAGCTGGCAGCGCCGTCCAGCTGACCGTCGACGGCCGCCCCATCGCCGGCAACGTCATCCCGCTGCCCACCGACGGCGCCTCCACCGTCCGCGTCACCGTCACCTGCTGACGGCCACGCCGGGACTGAACGCGCAACGAACAGGGCGCCTCCACACGATTGCGGAGGCGCCCTCTCTCGTTGACGTTGGGCCGGCCAAGGCAGCTATATCACTTGCGGATACGTTCGGTGACCTCGTAGGCGATGAGCAGGACGGCTATCCAGATGACGCCGGCGAATACGGCGATGCGGTAGCTGGCGGAGAACAGCATCAGCACGACGACGAGCAGCAGGAACGCCGTGACGACATACGTCATCACCGGAGCGCCGGGCAGCTTGAACTTGATTCGATTCAGCGCCTCGCGCCCCGTTACGCCGGCGAGGTCCTTCGGCCCCTTGCCGGCGGCGACGGCGCGGCGGAACTTGTGCTCGGTGATCATGATCATCACCCAGTTGATGATGCCGGCGATCGTCGCGATCGACATCAGGTAGTTGAACGCGAAGTCGGGCCACAGGAACACGACGACGACGGCGAGCGCCGTGATCGCCGCGGACGTGAGCACGCCGGCGACCGGCACTCCATGGAAGTTGAGGTGCCCGAGGTACGCCGGCGCATTCTTCTGCTTCGCGAGCGAATACAGCATGCGCGAGTTGGAATACAGCCCGGAGTTATACACCGACATGACGGCGGTCAGGCACACGAAGTTGAGGATGCCGGCGGCGACCTTCACGCCGACCGAATCGAAGATCTGCACGAACGGCGACATCGTCCCGTCGATCGTGTTCCACGGCACGACGGCCATGATGACGCCGAGCGCGGCCACGTAGAACACGAGGATGCGCCAGATGATGCCGTTCGTCGCCTTCGGGATCGTATGTTCCGGATCGGCCGTCTCGCCCGCGGTAATGCCGATGAGTTCGGTGCCGCCGAAGCTGAACATCACGACGACGAGCGCCATCAGCAGGCCGGTCCACGTGCCCTCGGACGTGCGCTGCATGACGCCGTGCGGGAAGAAGCCGCCGCCAACGTCGAACCAGTTCGCGAAGCTTGCGCGGATGCCGGAATCGGTCGGCAGGTTCCAAATGATGACGGCGACACCGCCAACGATCATCGCTATGACGGCGACAATCTTGATGAGCGCGAACCAGAACTCGAACTCACCGAATTTCGAGACGCCGAGCAAATTGAAAATCGTAATCAGCACGAGAAAGAACGCGGCGGAAACCCACTGCGGAATGTTCGGGAACCAGTAGTTGACGAACGAGCCTACGACCGACAGCTCGACCATCGACACGAGGATGTAGTTGAACCAGTAGTTCCAGCCGGACACGAAGCCGGCCCGCTTCGACCAGTATCGCGTCGCGTAGTAGCTGAACGCGCCGGCGCGCGGGTCCTCCACCGACATTTCCGACAGCGCGCGGACGACCATGAAAATGGCTAGGCCGCCGACGACGTACGCGAGCAGGATCGACGGGCCGGCCAGCGAAATCGATTCGCTGGAGCCGTAGAACAGGCCCGTTCCGATGGCGCCCCCGAGCGCAATGAGCTGGATATGGCGGTTTTTCAGCGATTTCTTCAGCGTAGGAGATTGCTGCACCGTCGTTCCGTGGCGCGGGTCGGCGACGGCTGCGTTCGTCGCGCCCTTCGCCGGCTTGCTCGCCGCATCCGGCTGCATCGTTTCGTGCCCGTCGTTGACCGCCGGCGCGATGTTGGCTGCAGTGTCGACGACGGCGTTGACTTCATCGGCTGCCGACGGTTGAGAAGGCTTGGTTGGCATGGTCGTTTGCTCCGCTCTATCCGCGAGAACCTGCGCGAACCGGCAGGCAGAAGCCATTGTAATAACGGCGCCGCCGAATGCAGAAGCCGCCGCAGCCAGCGGGCCGCAGCGGCTTCTTTTTCCAGCGGCAATCCCGCGCACGGGGAAACATGCACGCGGGAAAAACCGGCTGAAAATCTTCAATAAAAACCGGCGCCCGGCGGAACCGTGGGGTGAGAATGGTTCCGCCGTCCGAGGGCCGGCGCCGGCGCGTACGGGAGAGGAGAAGAGAGAACCCGCACCGTCGGCCGGAAGTGGGGATGGCAAGTAGGGTGTGATGATGTCATCCCCCAAGATTTTCTAGATTGCGTTGCGTCCGGCCGTGCCGCCGCGTTCCCACGGCGGCACGGCCGCCGACGCTACCGCAGCCCTTGCTCGACGCCTTCCTTCGTTGCCGGGGCAATCGAAAGCGCCGGGTTGCGCAGCGGGATCATCATCGCCTGCGTGGCGTGGTAGAGATCCGACTTGCCCGGCCACACGGTGCCGATGACGTTGTTGTTCTGGTCGAGCTGGTGGAACCAGGAACCGTTCTCGTGGTCCATCAGGTACTCGTCGATGTACTCGAGGAACGTGGCGTACCAGTCCTTGTATTCCTGCTTGCCGGTGACGGCGGCGAGGGTGGCGGCGGTGTTCACGCCTTCGGCTAGCGTCCAGTGCATGCGGTCATGCACGACGGGCTTGCCCTCCCAGTCGGTCGTATAGGCGATGCCGGGCGCGCCATCGGCGTTCCAGGCGTCCTCGACGGCGCGGTTGAACAGATGCTCGGCGGCGTCGACGTACGGCTTGGCTTCCTTAGACACGGCGACGGTGGCGCCCGGCGCCGGCTCGGCTCCTTCGGGAGCCGGGTAGGTGGACAGCGCCCACTGGGTGATCAGGCGCGCCCATTCGATGCCGTGGCCCGGCGTGGCGCCGTACGGCTTGAACTGGTCGTCCTTCTTGTCCGCGTTGTACTCGAGCTCAGCCTGCCAGTCGGAGTTGAAGTGCTCGGGGATGCGCCAGTCGTTCTCCTTGGCCCACTTGATGACGTGGTTGATGATGCGTCCCGCGCGGCGCCGCCATTCCTCGTCGCCGGTCACGTCGGCCACGGCCAGGCACGCCTCGACGGAGTGCATGTTGGCGTTGAGCCCGCGGTACGGGTCGAGCTCGGTGAACTCGGTGTTCCAGGTGTCGACGGCGAGGCCCTCCTCGTCGTCCCAGAACTTGCTCAGGTACACGTCTTCGGCGTCCTTGAGCAGCTCTTCGGCGCCCGGGCGTCCGGCGAGCAGCGCCGAGGACGCCGCGAGCAGCACGAATGCGTGCGCATACGCCTGCTTGGTCGGCTCGTAGCCGCCTTCCGGCTTGATTTCCGGGTACCAGCCGCCGTTCGCATCGTCATGCAGCGCGCCGCGCAGGCCCTTGAGGCCCGCGTCGACGAGCTCCTCGGCGCCTTCGACGCCCAGCAGCGTCGCCAGCGAGTAGACGTGCGTCATGCGGCAGGTAATCCAGGTGGCGCGGTTGCGGTCCTTCCATGGGGTGCCGTCGTCGCCGAGCCAGTAGGAACTGCCGTCCGGCGACGGGAAGTTGCGCCCGAATTCAATAAGATTGTCACGCGCCGCGTTCAGGAACGCAGCGTTTTCCTCAGTGCCAAGCTGGTACTTTGCTTCATGAGTGGCCATCGTCGTTTCCCTCTGTCCGTCTTCCATTGACGGCGGAGCGGCCGGCCTTCCGACGAGCCGGCGCTTCGCTGCTTTCCTTCAGCACCGCGCAGCCATGCACGGTTCCTTTTCGTAGCCCACAGTACCACTTAAGCGCTTAATCCGCAACCGGCGCGCCGTTCGAAAAAGATTCCTCCCCCTCGGATTACGCTTATTGCACCTCCTCCCTTGAGAAACGCCCCCCTAAACAATCCCTGCCGATCGCCCCGCGAAGCACCCGCGAACCATGAGCGGCTTCCACGCGCCTTCCCCAATGTCGCCGACTTGCCCAGCACCTACGTTCTGGCGATATTCCGGGCCCCTCTTTTATCGCCAGAATTTAGGAGCTGGGCGCGTCGGCGACATTCCGGGGCCTGTTTCCAGCGCAGACACGCCGCCACCGGGCATGTTGGCGACATTTCTCCCCGTTGCGGCAGCGACGTCGCCGGCTCATCCGAACGGGCGCCAGGCTTCCTGGGTGAAATAGTCAGGTGCGTAGGTGTCGAGCTCGTTGGCGATGAGGCAGTTCATCACTTCCTTGTCATCAAGGTCGAAGGAAAGGCTCTGGGATATCTGCGCCCGGAAATCCTCTTCGTCGGCGGCGGTGCGGATGCCTGTATCGCCGCCGTAGTTCACCGCGGCGTTCCAGTAGACGTCCGTCTCCTCCTGGAACTTCTTAGCCGTATAGCTGGCGTCGACCACTCCGGCCGTTTTCATGCAGTGCACGGTGGCTTCGTTTTGGTCGGATGCCAGATCGGAGTTGCCCAGCGATGCGGCATACAGGTCGTGGATGGCCAGCACCTCCTGCGTGCGGCATTGGTCGACATCGTCGGACGCCGCCTGCGATTCCTCCTCCGTGAGGTCGTGCCCATCCAGGCGGAATGTGCGGATCTCGTAGAGTCCGTTGTCGTAGCGATGGAGCGAGAGGGGCGCGTAGCCGCGCTCTACTACGCACGAATTGTAGTTGGATACGGCTTTTTCGTATTCGCCCCTCGTTATGGCGCCGTCGTTGGCGATGACCTCGTTGAGCAGCGCAATCTGTTTGTCGCCCATGCCCTCGTACTGGGGGTCGTCCAGCATGGATTGCGCATACTGCTTCATCGAGTCCGCTAGCTTGGCGCCCGTGTATGTTTCGGTGGTTCCGCTGGCAGCTGCCGTGCTATTTGACTTGGCCGCGCCATTCGAATCGGCGGTGCCTGAACAGCCGCCTATGCATATGCAGCCGACGATTAGCGCGGCTGCAGCTGCCGCAATGCGACGAATCATTGTTCTCTCTCCCTTTTGCCTGTGACGCATCGTTGCTTGCCCGCTCCAGCACTTCCCGCAGACGGTTCCGTTGTACCATCCGCGGCGTGCGCAGTGCCGCTTTCACCCACAAACCGAGACGGAAATCCGCTGACAGCAGCGCAGCGTTTTCTCTGTAAGACGCGAACGCTTCCGAACTTCTATATTGCACCCAGAGGGATTTCCGCTTCCATCGCCCACAGATTCTCCTCTTGCGACACTGAAAGCGCGCCGCCGATGCGTTGGATAATTGCGGCATACGTCTCTAATCCGATACCGGTGGAACCACTCGCTGTTGGCGACGGCACATCACTGGCTGCAATGACTAGCGACGCCCCCTGCAGGGCTGCCGTCAACGTATAGGGATGGTCGGGATCGGCATGCTTAAGGATATTGCCGAAAAGTTCCGCTATAAAACCGGTAATCGCCGAAACATGCGTTTGCGCAGCCGACACCTTCCTTAAATCGTCCGGCTCAATGACGAGCACGCCAGATATGCCAAGCTGCTCCAAACGACTTTGCCCCTTCCGCAGGATTTCAGCAATATCAAGAACGACCGTTTCGTCGTTTTGCTCCGTTCGAAACGTCTTTTCGCAGACTGCGGTTTCGGCACCATGGAGAATGTTGACGGAATGACGTGTAGCTTGCAATGCGTTTTGCAACGAATCCTCAAGCCGCCTCTTGTCTGTTTCCGTGAACTGTCCTGAAACGTCCAACAAACGCAACGCATAACACAGGTCGTTGCACACTACGTCATGTAATTCGAGGGCAATCCGTTCACGTTGGCGACGATCCTCGAGCTCGCGACACTCTTCTTGCCGGCACCGCAGCAGGAAAACGATACGCCCCAATGCCGTACAAAGTAGTGAGACAGCCGCAAGAATCAAAAAGAGCCTGAGATTGTTTCGAGGCAATCCGAACAGCGATGAAGCAGGGAGAAAAGCAATGAATCCCGAAGCAATCATTGACGAAGCAATCCCTAAAGGCCACGACGCAAAACCGAGGAAAACGAGTGGAATCGCACCCAACGACAAGTACCCTATGGGCGGCGTGAGCGGCAAGAAGAAGGATAAGGTCCACGCTGAGAATAATGCTATTGCGCCTGCACGCGGATACACGGCAAAAATGACCGCTGCGGCACAGAGAAAACCAGCGGCTGCATAAAGGGCGACATTATCTTGACAATAGGCATACTCAACAAGAACGGACAAAAGAAGCGTCACGTAGATAATCGCACTGAGGACTCTGAGCGGCCATGAACGCAAAAGAAGAGGCGGAACGACTTGGGTGGAGGTGGGGTGCTGCGTGGCATTCATATCAGGTCAAAATCCTTGCATTTGCGAATGATTTTTACCCGGCCCGTCACTCCTAGCTTTTTCCCTGCACGACGGACGTATGTAAATACGGAATTCAGCGAAATACCAAGTTTTGCAGCGATTTCCCGGCTGTCAAATCCCTGATCGTATAGGCGCAGCACCTGGAGTTCCCGCGGGCTTATTGATTCTTTATCCGATTTCACAACAGCAACTCGATCGAGAGAAGGTTCCGGTGTCGACAGACATGGAGGATTTTGCACCGCTTGGATAATAACGGACGGCAAATCCCGCGTAAGGCAATCTTTGGCAATGACGGCCCGCCCTCCGCTCTCGCATAATTCGGCGGTATATTTTTCTGGATCGTAGGCGGTTATTCCGATGACGGGGAGCATCGGCCGTTGTTGCGCTATCGCACGAGTCAACGCAACGCCATTGGTAGCGCCTAGCGCCATGTCGATGAGCAAAGCATCAAGTCGCCGCTTCCCGATAAGCAGCTTCTGTAGTCCCTGGGCTGGATTCGTAGCCGTCCACGCAATATGGAAAGGACGCCCTGCCACTCCCGGCATTGAGTACGCCGATAGCCATTGTGCAATCGACTGCATGCTCCAAACGTCATTGTCGATAATCGCCACGGTTATCGGCATCTGCGAGAACACCGTTGAAGAGGGGGCTTGAGTCATCGCTCTCCTTTCCTTTCGCCGTGAAGCCCTGCGACGACCCTGTCACGTTTTTCGTGACAACCGTTTCCCCGCACAGTCCTTATGCCTCTAGCTTAAGGCATGCCGGCAAAAGCCGGCCTTAACCATCCACACCAATCTCATGAAAGCGGGGAATTGATGCAGTTGAGAAGAATCAGGAAGGGCGATGGAGAATCGACATTGATGTCGCCCTTCCACTTTTCGAGTTGGTAAGGGAGGAAAGACATTCATGCCGGATGGGTCTCATAGGGAATCTTTTCAGTGGATAATGCGGTATCTTCTGCGGCGAGGGCTAGGCGGCTGGCGCTTCATTGCCGTGGTGGGTATTTCCATAGGGCTGGTAGGGCTCCAATTCTGGACAACGCATTTCGCGAGCTACGTTATTCCCGAACACGAACCGACGTTTCTGAGCGATGTCATGCTGTTCAGCCAATACGGTAGTAGCTCGGAACTCTATTTGTTCGTGCTGCCTCTGCTCGCCTCATGGCTCGGTGGCGGCACTATAGCGAGCGAACTGCGCTGCCGTCGTTTCACACCAATTGCTGTGCGGTCCGGTCGACATGTGACAGTGGGCGCCAGTGCGTGCGCCGGCTTCGTTTTGGGGATGATAGGCGGAATCTTTCCTCTTGCTTTGAATCTTTGCGTTGCGGCGGCGGCTAATCCGCGACTCGTTTTCATCGACGGGACTGAATTTACCTCCGACAACGTTGCGCTGCAGAAATACGTTTTAGTTTCCAGCCGTTCTTGGTTATATCCCCTGTATGAACGGAACCAGATTCTCTTCATTATTGCCGTCGTCGGCATTGTATGCGGTCTCTCCGGTCTATTCGCTTTATTATCGGTCGCAATCTCGCTCATCGTTTCGAACGGCTATCTGGAGATATTCGTTCCGTTCGTCGTGAATCTTGTGTGGTGGATGGCTCCAACCCTTACAGACGGTTTGATTCCAGATGAATGGAGTCCGCTTATTTTCCTCTTCGTATCCATTCCAAGCGCCACGGGTCACGAAGCGCATAACGCGCTTGGATGTGCACTGACGCTTGCATTGCTGGCCATCACAGCGACTGCGCTTTTCAGGACAGGACGGGCCCATGATATCGACTAGGGTTTCCCGACAGTACAAGCCGCTCCCGCCGTCTCCTCTTGCACGGTGGTTTGCGTTAGCGCTGTGTATCGGATGTTCGATATATGGTTTGTCGATTTTGCGTGATTCCAGTGGGTTGGTGGAAGATTATGCCGGTTTCATGACCATTGGAGCTGCTGAGGCGGTGTTACCGGCGGCACTCGGAACGATTTGCGTACATCGGTACCAGATTGGTTCATTCGAAGCGGTACGCATGCCCCGAGAGCGGACAGTTACGCGGAATACCGCATTGATTGCAAAAGTCGCTATATGCTCGGCTGCAATTGCAGTGTTCGCATTGGCAATCATCGACGCTGATGACGTAGGCGCTCAACCTTTGATGGCTCTATCGCTGCTGGGCATCGCATTTGCGCAGCTAGTCATGATGACAGTTTCAGTAGGTATCGCATTGATGGCGCTGCATGCAATGGGAATCCAATGGATGCTGCTGACCGCCTTGGCAATTGCGTTCTATGTACTGGTCGACTGGATTTTCCTTCCTCTTGGCGGGGAGTGGGGATATGTATTTTGCTATTTCTGGTATCCCATCTCCCCCTCCTGGACGGTGGTGTGCTGCAGGCAGATTGTTCCGTTTGCAGTTTTCTCCGCAATCGCGTTTGCGCTCGCGCGTGCAATCGAAATCCGACGAGACAGATTGGAATCATGATGAGTGCCCGTCACATAGCGCGCGCGGCATTATGCATCGTATACGCAATCGTGCTGTTCCGGTTTTTCCAGTCCGGCTTAGATCCCTCTGTTTTCGTGGGCATGATCCGCCCTGGAACGGCAGGAACGAGCGTACCCCTAGCAGACAATATGTATTCAGCTGCCTTCGCATTCTGCGGCGTTATATTGCCGATGGGAAGATTGGAAGATTATTTGTCCGAGCCACGCTACTTTGCATACGTTCGGCAACGTCGTTCGCTGGCGCTCTTCTCCAAGTACGCAGCCCGAGTTGCCCTGTACAGCATCCTGTTCTCCGCGCCTCAGGCGGCACTGGCGGCAGCCATCGTGCCGGAAGCGGACCGCGGCACGTTGTGGACGACGACTTGCTGCGGAGCGATGATGCTCATTGTGATGCTGTTCATGCGCTGCTTCGGGCATCTGCTACGCGCTGATGGCATTGGGTACGCAATGCCAATCGCACTGTTTTGCACCCTTGTCGCCTCTCGCCACGTCGCTGTTTGGTTTGCGAATCCATCACACTGGGGACTCTTGCTGGGGGTTCTAGCCATTGGCTTCGCCATAGGAGACGCAGCGCTGTTTCACAGGTACGAAATCATCTGAAGATAACGAGAAGACTAAGCGCCTATAACGCTTAAGAACGATTGGAGAAATAATGTCCATTGCGATGCGAGACTACACAAAGAGCATTAAGCGGACGACAGTGCTTGATGCAGTGAATGTTACGTTTGATAGCGGGAAAATCCATGGGATCGTAGGTCCGAATGGATCTGGCAAGACGATGCTGCTGCGCGCTATATGCGGTTTCATTCACCCCGATTCAGGATGCGTGGAAATCGACGGGGAACCGGTAGGATTCAACCGTCCGCTACCATCGCCAATGGGCGTCATTATTGAAACGCCAGGGTTTTGCCTGCATGAAACCGCCATGGAAAATCTGAAATATCTTGCTGGCATCAGCGGGCGATTCGACGCGGACGAAACAGCCCGTTTACTGGATGTATTCGGCCTGTACGAACACCGTAATCAGAAAGTCAAATCCTTCTCACTGGGCATGCGTCAAAAGCTGGCCATCGTGCAAGCGCTCATGGAACACCAGCCGATTGTACTGCTGGACGAACCCACCAATGGCCTGGACGAGGAATCGGTAGAAGTGTTCCTCGAAGAAATGCAACAGCAACGAAACGCTGGAAAAACCATTCTCATTGCCACTCACCATTCAGCGGAACTGGAACAGGTGGCGGACCGCCTACACCATATATCGCACGGTTCCTTGCGCCAATCCTGAAGAGATGCCGCGCGCGAGAAGCTGCCCACGCCCCGGCGAAGTAGGAACGCAAGCGTGTCCCCTACTTCGCCGAAAAGCATCGGCAGCCTAATGCGCTAACAGCCCACGAAACGCAGGCCTGGCATGAGCGCGTCAACCACACACAGGCCGTAGGCGCCTATGTACCTAACTACCCGCGCTACGCGCGCTGCACGTCCAGCACGATGGCCTGCAGCGGCCACAGCGGCGGCAGCTGCAGGCCGACCTGGGCAAGCAGCGCGCCGGACACGGCGAAGCCTTCCGGCGAACGCGCGGCGCGGACCCAGGCCGGGGTGTTCCAGCCCCAGCGCGCTTCGCCGATCTCCTCGCGCAGCCGTACGCGGTACGTCGCGCCGGCATCCAGCGCCGGCATCCGCAGCCGTTCGGTGAGTACGTCGCGCAGGTTCGTCACCGTCGCGACGACCCACACGGCCCGCGAGCCGTCCGCGGCCACGACACCGCGCCCGCGCAACGCCGGATCCTTGAAGTCGGCATGGTGCACCTCGCCGGAGTGCAGCAGGCCGCGCAGCTCCTTGACGAGCGCGACGAACCGGCCGATCTGCGCCTGCTCTTCCTCGGAGCATTCCAGCAGGTTCCATTCGAAGCCCGGGCAGCCTTCCAGCGAAATGGCCATGCGGTACGACAGGTCGGTCGCGCGCCACGTCGAGTGCGCCGGAGACGGCCCGACGTGCGCTCCGATCATTTCCGGCGGCACGATCAGCTCGGTATAGCGCTGGATGTCCACGCGGTCGCGCGGATCGTTCGAGTCGGACGCCCAGATCCGGTCGGCGTGCTGCAGGATGCCGGCGTCGGTGCGCGCGCCGCCCGACGAGCAGCTTTCGATTTCCAGCCCCGGGAACTCGCGCTTGAGTTCGTCGAACAGCCGGTAGCATGCCATCGTCTGCGCGTGCAGCCCGTAGCGCCCGTCGTGCACCGGCTCGGTGACGTCGCGGTTATGGTCCCACTTGATGTAGTCGATGCCGAGCTGCCCGATCAGCGCCGCCATCTGGTCGTGCACATGCGCGTACGCCGCCGGGTTCGCCAAGTCGAGCACGTACTGCGTACGGTAGCTCAGGTCGCCGCGGTACGGCACGGCGTCCGGCGCCGCGAGAATCCATTCGGGGTGCTCGCGCGCCAGGTCGGAATCAAGATTGACCATTTCCGGCTCGAACCACAGCCCGAACTGCATGCCGAGCTCGTGGACGTGCCCGGCCAGCGCATCGAGCCCCTGCGGCCACACGTCCGGATCGACGACCCAGTCGCCCAGCCCCTTCGTATCGTCGCGCCGTTCATGGAACCAGCCGTCGTCCAGCACGAACCGCTCGACGCCGGCGGCCGCGGCGACGTCGGCGAGCCGCAGCAGGGTCGCCTCGTCATGGTCGAAATACACGGCTTCCCAGGTATTGAGCGTCACCGGCCGCTCGCCGCTCACGTGCCCCGGCAGCGAGCGCAGCCAGCGGTGGAAGCGCGCCGCCATGCCGTCGAGGCCGCCGTCCGACCACGAGAAGCACACCTGCGGCGTTTCGTACGACTCGCCCGGCTCCAGCTGCACTTCGCCGGGGCCGAGGAGTTCCGAGGCGCCGAACAGCGCTTCGTGCTGCGGCAGATTATCCAGCCGGTACGTCTGGTTGCCGCTCCACGCCAGGTGGCATCCCCACGTTTCGCCGGCGCCCCACTGCGGCTCGCCGTCGGTGGCGATGAACATCCACGGGCTTTCGTGGCTCGTCTTGCCGTGCCGGCAGTCGCGCGTCACCGAGCCGACCGGCAGCGGCCCGGTCGCCGGCTGCTTTTCCAGCGGCCACCGCCCGGTGAACTGCGTCAGATGGTCGGCGCGCCGCGGCAGCGGCATCGTCGCGTCGAGCCAGTTGACGCTCAGCGGCGCGCCATCGTCCGCCGTATTCGTCACCTTCTGCCGCACGATGAGCAGGCCGCCCGGCTCCAGCTCCAGCGTCGTTTCAAGGGCCACGGCGTTGCCGGCATCGTTCGCCCGCACCGTTACGGCAACGGTATTGCCGTCCTCTCTACGAGATTCCACCGCCGTGCTTCCCCAGCGCATGAACACCGGCGCCGTACCGCGCCAGGCTTCCAGGCCGGGGCGGCCGGCCCATCCTTCGGCGCCCTGCGGCAGCAGCGACGGCCGCAGCGCCGCGTCCGGCTTTTCGTCCGGCGTCGTCACCTTCAACGTCATCATGTCGAGCGCGGCGAGCGTCGCCTCGTCGCTGCCGACGCCGAAATCGCGCCCCCAGTATTCCACCTGCGGCATGTCGTTTTCGGGGGTCTTGAGCACCACGCACACCCCGTCGCGGCGCATCACCACATGCGAACCCTGATCAAACATCGTCGTCCTCTCGTTCCGTGCAACGGACGTGTTCGCTTCGGTGCGGTTGCGTCCGTTTCAGTTCGTTTAGTGCCAAAGCCACGCCGCAGGGCATGCGGTATTGACTTTTCCGTTTCAACAGTATATATTAAGCGGTTAAGTAGCACAATACCGGCCTGAGTGTTGCACGCGAACGAGGCATCGGACGCCGTACGGAACCGTTGCACGCAAGCGCCGAGCGGGGTGCCGGGCGCCGGCGGCGCAGAAGCCGCGGGGCGCCGTTTCCAGCGTGAAGGTTCCCAGCGGAATCTAGCATAATGAAACCACGCACACCCCACCCAGGCCGAGGAGAGGAGCGGGCGATGAACGGGCATCCAGCGGTACCGCAGAAGCTGACCGAAGAGCAGCAGGCGGCGATTGCGACGCTGACCGAGGCGCCGCAGTACGCCGGCGAATCGAAGCTGAAAATCTTCTTCAAGATTCCTTGGCGGCAGAAAGCCGCGTATTTCAAAACGCATTTCCTCGTGCCTACCATCGGCGCCATCTGCGTCGTCGCGCTCGTGACGTTCATGCTGTTCAGGTTCCTCGTGCCGTCCCCGAAGCCGGCGCTGTACGTCGCCGTGCTCGAGGACGCGCTGCCGATCACGTCGGCGCAGACGCTGCAGGATAGCTACAGCGAGCGGCTCGGCGACGACGTCACCGTCGACGACTATTTCGACATGTCCGACGACGGGCTCTCGAAGCTGCAGACAATGATCTCCAACAAGGAAATCGACGTCGTCATCGCGCCGGAATCGGTGTTCTCCGAACTCGCCGGCTACGGGTATTTCGGCGAGCTGTCCAGCGTGCTCACGTCGTCGCAGCAGCAGTCGCTGGGCACCTACGCGGCGAACTTCAACGGCTACAACGACGGCGATGAATACGATTCGTACGACACGTCCGGCTCCGGCAAGGGCGAGTCGCTGCCGTACGGGCTGGAGCTGGCCGACGCCGGCGGATGGACGGCGCTCGAGGACGCGAACGACACGGCGCTGGCCGGCGTCGTCGCCAACACGACGCGCGAATCCACCGCGCAGAATTTCCTCAGCTACCTGTTCGACGGCAAAGGCAAGTAAACGGCGCCGGCGCTACGGCTTCTCCGCGCCAACGCAGGCGCCGTCGGAAGCCACCTGCCTCCTCCCCCGCCCCACAAACCCGCACCCACGTACCAGCAACGCAAGAAGACCCACGCAAGAAAGCGAGCGCAACGATGTCCGCACGAATCTTCCAGCAAGACAACCCCTACAATGCCGTCATGAACCGCATCGGCGACCTGGCGATGCTGTCGGTCGCCTGGTTCATCGGCTGCATCCCGATCTTCACCATCGGCGCGTCGACGCAGGCCGCGAACGAAGTGGCGCGGCAGATGCTCGAAGGCACCGATTCGGGCATTTTCCGCGGCTATTGGAAGGCGTTCAAGCGCCGCTTCGGCACCAGCGCGCTGCTGACGCTGTTCCTCGGCATCTTCTGGGGGCTCGCGGCGTTCGACCTGTGGATCATGTCGGCGCAGACCGGCGACACCGCAAGCCTGATGTACGGCGTCACGCTCGCCGTCATCGTCTGCGTCGGCACGCTGCTCGCCTACGTGCTGCCGCTCGCGTCGCGCTCGAAGCTGAGCGCCTGGGGGCAGGTCAAGCGCTCGGTCAAGGTCGCCATCGCCAAGCCGCTGCCGGCGCTGCTGATCATGCTGATGGACGTGCTGCCGGTCGTGCTGCTGCTGTGGCTGCCGACGGCCGTCGCCTGGGTACCGCTGCTGTGGTTCGTCATCGGCGGCGGCCTGACGGCATGGCTCACGATGGCACTGATGCGCCGCAACTTCGACCTGGACTAGCGGGGCGGCGGCCACGGTAGGCCGCTTATCCATGACAGCAGTACCAGCCGCACCGCAACCCACAACAGATACGGAAACACATACGCAAAAGGGGCGCCCGGAAAAACCGGGTGCCCCTTCTCATTGCAGTCCTTGCCGTTGCCGCCACGTCACCGACGCGGCTTGCGGCTGCCCCGTCAGTCGACGGCGGTGACGACGGCCGGCGCCGGGCCGGTAGATTCGCGCACTTCCAACCGGTACGATGGCTCCTCGACGATGCCGACTTCCTCGCCGTTGATGAGCTTGAGCAGCAGCGACGCGGCCATGCGCCCCGACTCGACGATATTGCGGTTGAGCGCGGTGATGTTCGGGTGCGCGGCCATGCACATGAACGAATCGTCCCAGCTGATGATCGACAGCTCGTCCGGCACCTTCACGCCGAGCACGTTTGCCACGCTCTGCCCGGCCAGCGCCATCACGTCGTTGTCGTAGATGATCGCGGTAGGCCGCGGCGTGACGCTCAGCAGCCGCTTCGTGGCGTCGGCGCCGGCTTCCGGCGTGTAGTCAGTATGCAGGCAACGGTAGCGGATGCCCATTTCGGACGTGATTTCGGAGAACGCGGCGTCGCGGATGTACGAGTGGCCGAGTTCCTCCGGCCCGGCGACGCGGGCGATGTTGCGGTGGCCGAGGTCGACCAGATGCCGCACCGCCATGCCGCAGGCGCCGGCATCGTCGCTGCTCAGCGTCGGCAGGCCGGCGGTCAGCGACGCGTCGGCGATGGCGAGCGTGCTGACGTCCGGATTCGCCTTCATCAGCTCGATGCGCGGGTCGCCGATTTCCAGATTCGTCAGCAGCAGGCCGTCGATATCGCCGGTGGCGATCCAGTCCTCCATGATCGCCCGCTCGTCGTCCTCGCCTACCGACAGCCGCACGAGCATCGAATAGTCATGCTCTTCGAGTTCCGCCCCCAGGCCGGAAATGAGCCCCATCATGTACGGCTCGACCGACAGCAGCTCCGGATCGTAGCCAAGCACGAGTCCGATACGCCGCGTTTTCGACTGCGCTAGCGACTGGGCAGCCCCGTTCGGCTTCCAGCCGAGTTCGTGCGCCACGCGCAGCACTTTCTCGCGCGTCGCGGCCGAAACCCCCGGCTTGCCGTTCAGCGCATACGATACGGCGCTGCTGGAAACGCCCGACGCTTTCGCCACGTCGAAAATCGTCACTTTCCCTTTTGCTCCGCCCATGCTTGCTCTCCGTTTTCTTCAGGTCGGCTGCGCTCCGCCGGCGCCAACCCCTCCGCTTAAGTTCTTAAGTAAGATTTTAAGCTCCCCGGTAGGCATCGTTGCCTAAATACTATATTTTGGAGCGGTTGAAGCGTTTCAGTCGATGTTGTTGTCCAATGGAAACGGCGGCGGCGGGGAATCCTGTGCACGATTCCCCGTCGCCGCCGCGAGATCACCAGTTGCGCTTGAGGTCGTTCGCCGAGCGCAGCACGTTGGCCGCGGCGAACGTAGCCGGGTCGGCGTTGATGCCGGTGGCGATGCGCAGCGTCGCCGTTTCGCCCGGCAGCAGCGACACGAGGCCGTTGTCGACGCGGGCGTCCGGATCGATCTTGTCGGCCATGCAGAACAGGTCGCGCACGTAGCCGTTGGCGTGCACGTCCAGCTCGACGCCGCCGTCGATGCTGCGCGCCTCGACGCTGAACGCCTCAGCCGGCGCCGCAAGCTGCTGGTCTACCACTTCGGCGCCGTTGTAGATGGTTCGGGCGAACGCGCCGGCAGACGGCGTCGCGACGATCAGTTCGCGCGTCGGGTCGTCGAACGTGCCCAGCGTTTCCGGCAGCGCGAGCTCGAGCGAGCCATTCGCGTCGACATGCACGCCGGTGAACGTTTCGCTGGCGAGCACGGTGCCGTCCAGCGCAATGCGCTCGACGGTCCAGTCGCCGTCCCAGGGCTGGCGGGTGTCGTTGACGAGCACGAGCGCCAGATGGTCGTCGGTGTCGCCGTAGGCGGTGCCTTCCCAGAAGTGCGTCGCCTTGTACTCTTCGGACGTGCGCGGCTGGATCGTCGCCAGCTGCGGCGCGAAGAAGTCGCGCGAGGCGTACCACAGCGGCTTGCGATGGCCGTCGAAGTCCACGGCCGCCCAGGAGACGACCGGCCAGTCGTCATTGAGCTGCCAGATCAGCGTGCCGGCGTTGACCGGCTCGAGCGAACGCATGTACTCGACGCCGAAGCGCAGCGCCTGCGCCTGCTGGAGCTGGCACGCCCAGTGCCAGTCTTCCAGGTTGCTCCAGTCGTCGGTCGGAATCAGCCAGCTGTGAGGGCCGTCGGACGGCTTGCCGTTGACGACGCCGCCGAAGCTCACGTCGGAGAGCTTGCCCGGCGTCAGGTGGCCGCGCATGCCGCGGGCGAGCTTGTAGTTGCCGCCGGAGGCCTTCTGGTGCACGAGCATCTGCGGGCCGAACGGATCCATCGGCTCGTCGTGCACGGCGCGCACGAGCGTGCTCCATGCCGGGGGCGCTTGGTAGCCGAACTCGTCGGCGAAGCGCGGGGTATGGTCTCGGAACGTGCGGTAGTCCTGGCGGTTCCACACCTCCCACAGATGCATCGTGCCGTCGCCGTCGGCGTTGGCGCCGACGTACTTCGTGAAGCTCATCGGGGAGCTCGGCAGGTAGACGTGCGTCGGGTCGAGCTCGGCGAGCAGCTGCGGGAACAGCTCGCTGTAGTAGTAGTCGCCCCAGCCCTTCTCGCCGTAGCCGAATTCGTTGGCCGGCAGGTCGTCGTCGCGCAGCGCCTGCTTGTGGCCACCCCATTCGGCGTAGGCCTGCCAGTTCTCGTTCGAGCCGTTCCATACCACGAGGCTCGGGTGAGAGCACAGCCGCACGATCTGCTCGCGCGCCTCCTCTTCGATTTCGTGGCGGTTCTCGGCGTCCTCGGGGAACGCGCCGCAGGCCAGCATGAAGTCCTGCCAGACCATGATGCCGTATTCGTCGCACAGGTCGTAGAACTCGTCGGACTCGTAGATGCCGCCGCCCCAGATGCGTACCATGTTGCAGTTCGATTCAACGAGGTCGTCGATGGCGCGCTGGTAGTCGGCGCCATCCACGCGGCTCGGGAACGCATCGTCGGGGATCATGTTGTAGCCGCGGGCGTGCACCGGCACGTCGTTGACGTAGATCTGGAACGGGCGGCCGATTTCGTCGGCGCGGGTGTCGACGTGCACGTTGCGGAAGCCGACATGGCCCTTCCAGCGCGCATCGGAACCGTCCTCGTCGCCGGCATGCACGTCGACGTCGTAGAGGAACTGCTCGCCATAGCCGCGCGGCCACCACAGCTTGGCGTCGGGGGCGGCGATCGTCACCGTCGTTTCGTTGCGGCCCGGCTCGATGGTGCCGGTCGCTTCGAGCTCGGTATCGGCGCCGCTGAGCGTGACGTGGACGGGAACGGCGCGCTGGGCCGCCGTCGCCTGGTCCGGCGACATGACGCGGCCGGAACCGGCACGCTCGATCCTGACATGGCAATCCAGGATCCCGGTGCCGTTCGCGGCGACCTGCACCAGCGGCCGCACTTCGGCGATACGCACGCCGCTCCACGAATCTATGCCGATTTCACGCCAGATGCCGGCGTTGGCGACGTCGATGCCCCAGTCCCAGCCGAACGTATAGCAGGCCTTGCGGATCTGGTTGAACGCGTGATGCTCGGTGTGCGGATAGTAGCCGCGCTGCTGTTCCTTCATGTCGGAATAGCGCACCGGGCTCATGAACGTCACCGTCAGCTCGTTCGCGCCGTCGCGCAGCAGCGCGCGGATGTCGTAGCGGTAGGAGCGGTGGGCGTTGGCGGTCTGCGCGACCGGGTCGCCGTTGACGGCGATCGTCGCGACGGTGTCGAGGCCGTAGCACACGAGGTCATGGCGTTCGTTGCCGTCGTCATGCCAGGTGAAGTTGCACGTGAAACGCCAGTCGACGTCGCCGATCCACTGCTGCTTCGTTTCGTTGTCGCCGTCGAACGGGTCGTCGATCAGGCCGGCGGCGAGCAGGTCGAGCGTCGCCTCGCCGGGAACGGTGGCCGGAATGCCGGCCACCAGCTTCGCGCGCAGCTCTTCGGGCACGCGCTCCGGGTTGGCCGCCGTCAGCGTCCATCCGTCATGCAGCGGAACAAAGGTGCTGGAAACGTGAGTCATTGCAATCAAATCCTTCTATTCAGGTCCCCGCCGAGCGGGGACCGGTGGGCCGGCGCTGGAACTACTCCTTGACGGCGCCGGCTGCGACGCCGCTGTAGATCTGCTTCTGGAAGATCAGGAACAGGATCAGCGCGGGCAGCAGCGTGACGATGACGCCGGCGCAGATCAGGTTGTACTTGGATCCCTGCGGGCCGGTGAAGGCGTACAGCGAAATCGCGACGGTGCCGATCTTCGACTTGTCCTGCAGGTACAGGTTCGCCGCATAGTACTCGTTGTAGATCGCGACGCCCTTGAGGATCAGCGCGGTGACGATGGCCGGCTTCATCAGCGGCAGCAGGATGCGGCTGTAGATCGTGAAGTAGCCGGCGCCGTCGATCATCGCAGCTTCATCGAGCGAGACCGGCAGGTTCTCGAAGTACTGGATGAAGATGTAGATCGAAATGACATCGGTGCCCATCGACATGATGATGTAGCCGGGCAGCGAGTTGATCAGGCCGAGCGTGCTCATGATCTTGTAGATCGCGACTTGCATGGCGATGCCAGGCAGCAGCGAGGCCATCGTGAAGGCGCCGCGGATCAGCGCGTTGCCGGGGAACTCGAAGCGCGACAGCACGTAGGCGAGCATCGTGCCGATGATGGTGGTGAAGAAGCACACGCACACCAGGACGATGAAGCTGTTGCGGAAGGCGACGGCCATGTTCGACAGCTTGAACGCTTCGGCATAGTTATGGAAGTTGAAGAAGTTCTCCGGCAGCGTCATCACCGACGTGTTGCGGTATTCGGTGTCGGTCTTCGCGGCGGTGAACACGCAGGATACCAGCGGCAGCAGGATCCAGAAGGTGATGAACACCAGGCTGAAGTACTTAAGGAACACGAGGATGCCGTGGCGGATATGGTACCAAACGCCGGTGGCCTCGATCTTCTGCTCGTCCATGCGGGTTCCCTTTTCGTCGTTGCGATTGTTTTCCATGAGATTCATCGTTGCGCTAGTCATTTGCGCTCACCGCCTTCGCAGGGATGGCAGCCGCCGGCACCTTCGCCGTGCGCGGCTTGCGGTGGAAATTGAATACCGGGGCGGCGCCGACGCGCACGCGGTTGGCGGCCTTCATCTGGCGCTTGCGGGCGCGCTCGACCTTCTTCGCGTGCTTGCGGGCCTTCTTCGTGCCGTCATCCGCATCGCGGAACAGCAGCCCCATGATGATCTTCTGCAGCAGCGCGCAGATCAGGATGATGACCAGCAGCACGACGGCCATGGCCGAGGCGAGGCCGACCTTCTGGTCGGTGTGGGCGATCTTGTCCATCTGCACGAAGAACGTGCCGGTGCCGTTGGCGCCCGACGTAATGACGTACGGGGCTTCGAAGGAGCTCAGCGAACCGGTGATCGACAGGATGATGTTGAGCACGAGGATCGTCTGGATGCCCGGCAGGATGATGTGCTTGAACTGCTGCCACTTGTTGGCGCCGTCGATTTCGGCGGCTTCGTACATCGAGCTGTCGATCGACATGATCGCGCCGATGAACAGGATCATCGTCTGGCCCAGGTAGCGCCATACGGACGAGAACACCAGCGACCAGTTGTTGATGCTTTGGTCCTTGAGCCAGTACGGCAGCTGGTCAAGCTGGAATCCGCACCATTGCAGCACGGTGTCGAGCACGTAGCCGCGGGTGTAGAAGAACTTGAAGATGAAGCCGATGGCGATGCCGTTGATCAGGTAGGGGAAGAAAATCGAGGCCTTGAAGAACGCGCCGCCCTTGACCTTGAACGCCAGCACGGTGGCCAGGTAGAGCGCGAGCGCGACCTGCACCAGCGCGCCGACCATGTAGTACAGCGACAGCTTGAGCGTCGCCAGCAGGTCGGGACGGGTGAAGACGTCGATGTAGTTCTTCAGGCCGACGTACTTCGGGGTGCCGATGTACTTCATCTTGAAGAAGCTGTATCCGCACATCTGGAAGAACGGCAGGTAGGTGAAGACGACGAGGAGGGCGACCGGCACGATCGAGAAGCCGATGATGACGCCGATCTTCTTCCAGTTGATGGGCTGCTTGTTGTACGGAATCTCGTCCGCCTGGGCTACGGCAGCCGGCTTTGTAGTGCTCATGGTGATCTCTTTTCTTTGCAGAGGTTCCGTTCCGTCGGCGCGTCGTTGCGCGGGGTCGGGGCGGGATTCGCTGGGGTGCGTCCCCGGAAGAATCTGCGCCGGTCCTTCCGGTTCCGCGGGGGAGTTTTCAGTTATGGCTTAAGATTTTGGGGGCCGGCCGGCGCCTCGCCGTACTGCGTTGGCTTGGCGCCGCCCGGTTGCTGTTGATGATGAGGAAAGAACGCCGGCGCGGTCCCGTTCAGGTTGCCTTCAGGGCCGCGGCCCGGCGTAAGCGAGAGGGGGCTCTCACTCGTTTTCTTCGACGGCCGCGGACCACTTCTGGTTCCACTCGGCCATGATGTCGTCGATGGTCTTGCCGTTGTTGGCGGCCTCCTCGACGATGTTCTGGATCTTCTTGCCGTTGCCGTTGTTGATGCCGAGCTCCGAATCGGAGTTGACGTCGGCCAGCAGGTCTTCTTCGCCTTCCTTGGCCGGTTCATCGGTGATCAGCGTGACATCGGAGAAGTTCTCGTAGGTCTCGGGCATGTCCTTGTCGTCGGCGACGATCGGGATGCCGCCTTCGTTCATCGCGTAGCCGGACTTCTCGGTCATCCACTTGACGAAGATCATCGAGGCTTCCTGACGTTCCTTCGAGATGTTCTTGTTGATGCCCATCGAGTAGTTGCCGGCGATGGTGGCGTACTGCTTGCCGTCCACGGTGATCGGGAACGGCATGTAGGAGACGTCGTCGGCGTTGTCGCCGGCCTGCTTCATCTGCGGCACGGCCCAGGCGCCCAGCACCATCGTCGCGATCTCGCCGTTGTTCATCTTCGTCTTGGAGGACTCCCAATCGGTGGTGGAGTAGTCATCCTCGGTCAGGCCATCCTTGACGGCGGTGTACAGCGTGTTGTACACGGCGTAGGCGTGGGTGTCCGGATCCTTGGTGTCCTTGGCGAACGGCTCCTTGGTGTGCGGCAGCTCCTGGTTCATGTACTTGGAGTCGCCGGTGGCGATGCCGCCGATGTAGGCGTCCCAGGCGCCCATGGCCCAGTCCTCGACGTAGTTGGTGTACAGCGGGGTCGCGTCCGTCTTCTCCTTGATGAGCTTCAGGTCGGCGATGAACTCTTCGGGGGTCTTCGGCAGTTCCTTGATGCCGGCCTCCTCAAACACCTTCTTGTTGTACACGACGCCGGAGGTCTGGCCGTCGGTCGGGATGCCGTAGGTCAGGCCATCGTAGGACTTCTCGTCGGCGAGCTTGATTTCCTTCTTCATGTCGGCGACCTCGCCGTACGGCACGAAGTAGTTCTTGAATTCGGAAGCGTCGACCGCCGGAATCATCATGACATCCCAGCTGTCGTTGTTCGACTGCAGGCGGGTCAAGGCCGAATCGGCGTAGTTCGAGTCGGTCTGCACCTTCACCGTGATGTTCGGGTACATCTTGTTGAAGTCCTCGATGTAGGACTTCCAGTTCTTGCCGGCATAGGTGTCGAGGTCCATGTCGGTACGTCCGTTGAAGAACGTGATCGTGGTCTTGATGTCCTCGCCGGTCTTGCCCAGTTCGATTTCCGGGTAGGTCAGATCGGTTTCGTTGCTATCGGATGCGTTGGAGCTGCCGCAAGCAGCCATGCTGACCATGCAGACGGCGGCGACTGCGCCAGCAACGATCTTCTTGAGCTTCATCTTCTTTCCTTCCTTATAGGCGCTTAAGCTGGCCGTAAGCGGTTGGCTTGTCGCCAGCTCAAGTTTCCCGCGATTCGCTCTGCTGCGAGGTGCTCGCGAGCCCTTATCGTTAGGCCTCTCTGCCTGCCTTTGATAAGTTGTATTAACGAGATTAAGCATTGCTCAAGTCTTTGTCAAGCGCTTAAGTTCCGTCGTGTCGCCCCGTTCAGACCGTCGGAAAACGATTACCCATTGGAAAACCTACCGTCACCAATTTTGCCAATATCTCCGAAACCGCTGCAACCTCGGCGTTTCGCGCTGAATCTTCATCCCCGTTTCTCCCGACCATCCCACCCAGCCCCTCCCCGCTGGCTCGCTTTCCGCGCCGCAAAATCCATCATCTTGTCTATTAAGCGCTTAATAGACTTTATGCAAACGCAAAGCCGCCGGCGCGGGAATACCCGGCGCCGGCGGCTGGCAGCAGAACCTTAAGGAAGGGTTACTCGTTTTCCTCCACGGCCGCAGACCACTTCTGGTCCCACTCGGCCATGATCTGGTCAATCGTCTTGCCGTTGGTGGCGGCTTCCTCGACGATGTTCTGGATCTTCGAACCGCCGCCATTCTGGATGGCGAGCTCGGAGTCGGAGTTGACGTCGGCCAGCAGATCCTCTTCGCCTTCCTTGGCAGGCTTGTTGGTGATCAGCGTGACGTCGGAGAAGTTGGAGTATAGGTCAGGCATCGTGTCATCGTCCTTGGCGATCGGGATGCCACCTTCGTTCAGCGCGAAGCCGGACTTCTCCGTCATCCACTTGACGAAGATCATCGACGCTTCCTTGTTCTCCTCGGAGATGTTCTTGTTGATGCCGTAGGAGTAGTCGCCGGCAATCGTGGCGTACTGCTTGCCATCCACGGTGATCGGGAACGGCATGTAGGCAACGTCGTCGGCGTTGTCGCCGGCCTGCTTCATCTGCGGCACGGCCCAGGCGCCCAGCACCATCGTCGCGATCTCGCCGTTGTTCATCTTGGACTTGGAGGACTCCCAATCGGTGGTGGAGTAGTCATCCTCGGTCAGGCCATCCTTGACGGCGGTGTACAGCGTGTTGTATACGGCGTAGGCGTGGGTGTCCGGATCGGAGGAATCCTTCTCGAACGGATTCTTCGTGTGCGGAAGCACCTGGTTGATATAGGTGTCGTCGCCAGTGGCGATGCCGCCGATGTAGTCGTCCCAGGCGCCCATGGCCCAGCTCTCCACGTAGTTCGTGTACAGCGGGGTCGCGTCCGTCTTCTCCTTGATGAGCTTCAGGTCCTCGATGAACTCCTCCGGGGTCTTCGGCAGATCCTTGATGCCGGCCTCCTCGAACACCTTCTTGTTGTACACGATGCCGGAGGTGACGCCGTCGTTGGCGACGCCGTAGGTCATCCCGTCATAGGACTTCTCGTCAGCGAGCTTGATTTCCTTCTCCATGTCGGAGACCTCGCCGTACGGCACGAAGTAGTTCTTGTACTCCGAGGCATCCACCGCCGGGATCATCATGATGTCCCAGCTGTCGTTGTTCGACTGCAGGCGCGTAAGCGCGCTGTCGGCGTAGTTCGAATCGGTCTGCACCTTCACCGTGATGTCCGGGTACATCTTGTTGAAGTCCTCGATATACGACTTCCAGTTCTTGCCCGGATACGTATCGAGGCCCATGTCGGTGCGGTTGCTCAGGAGGGTAATCGTGGTCTTGATATCGGTGCCGGTCTTGCCCAGCTCGATTTCCGGGTAGGTAATCGAACCCGACGAGCTGCTCGAGGAGCTGCTGCTGTTGCCCGACCCGCAGGCTGCCATGCTGACCGCGCACACGGCGGCGATGCCGGCTGCGATGATTTTCTTGGCGTTCATGTGCTCTTCCTTCCAGAAATGTCCCTCAACTCCGAGGAACGCCTACTCGCCCCTGACCTCTCTGTCTTGGTTGTGGCGGGTGATGATTTGAGCATAAAGGCGCCATTTCAGTTTGTCAAACGCTTAAGTACTTTCGGCGTGTTAATTCAGTTAAGGTAAGTTCAGCGTTTCCGCATCACCTTTTGCAACAGCAACGCGGGAGCCAACGTTTTCGGTGGTTCAAGATTCCCTTCCGCGCCTTTCCAACGTTCCCGCTATCAGAATGACATCGTTTTCAAAACTGAAGCGCTTAATCTCCCGAACTGTCTAGGCAAGATTCCTGTCTTTGTATCACCCGCTCGCATGGTCCGTTCTTGCTCAGGCCGCATGTGGAAAACACGGCATCCGCGCTGCCCCTCCCCACCTATTACGGTCCCTCGGGTTCTTCACCTTTTCCAACTAGGGGACCATCTCGCCATCCGCTTGCCTGTTCCGGCATGAACGCCTCAGGAACCCGAGCAACAAATACGGCCTCGTAAAAACGATGGAATTCCAACGTTTTCACGAGGCCGTGTGGCTGGCTCATGTCCTGCTTCACCGGCAGCCGGGAGGAGGCGGACTACTTCGCGCTGTGGGCGGCGATGAAGTCGCGGTACCAGTCGTAGCTGTCCTTGCGGATGCGCTCCTGGGTATCGTAGTCGACGTAGAGCAAGCCGAAGCGCTTGGAATAGCCGAACGCCCACTCGAAGTTGTCCATCAGGCTCCACGCGAAGTAGCCGCGCACGTCGGCGCCGGTTTCCAGCGCGCGCGAGACGGCGTCGAGGTGGCGCTCAAGGTAGGAGATGCGCTCGGCGTCATGCACGGCCTTGACGCCGTCGGGGCCGACTTCGACGCGGTCCGCGCACGCCATGCCGTTTTCCGTCACGACGAGCGGGATGCCGTCGTAGTCGTCGTTGAGCCGCACGAGCACGTCGTACAGCCCTGCCGGGTCGATGTTCCAGCCCATTTCGGTGTGGGGGCCCGGGGTGTCGAGCCAGTCGATGTCGGAGGCGCCCGGAGCCGTCGTCGCCTCGGTCGACTGCGGGAACTGCGGGCGGTCGCTCATCGCCACGAGCGACGTCGAATAGTAGTTGACGCCGAGGGCGTCGATGGGCTGGCAGATCAGGTCGAGGTCGCCGGGGCGGATGAACTCCCAGTCGCAGATGCCCTTCGTGATGGCGAACAGCTCGTCGGGGTAGCGCCCGCGCAGCATCGGGTCGAGGAACACGCGGTTGGCGATCAGGTCGAGGCGGTGCACGGCGTCGGCGTCGCCGCGCGTCACCTGCAGGTTCAGCGTGACGTCGACGTCCGGACCGCTGCCGGCCTGCGCGCGCACGGCCTGGCACATCAGCCCGTGGGCGAGGTTTAGGTGGTGGGCGGCGCGGAACGCAATCGGGCCGCCGCCCAGCCCCGGCGCCTGTTCGGTGGCGCCGTAGCTCAAATGCGCCGCGCACCACGGCTCGTTGAGCGTAATGAACGTGCCGACGCGGTCGCCCAGGCGCCGCGCGACGATGCCGGCATAGTCGGCGATGCGGTAGGCGGTATCGCGGTTGAGCCAGCCGCCGTCATCGCCGAGGTACTGCGGCAGGTCCCAGTGGTAGAGCGTGGCGACCGGATCGATGCCGTATTCAAGCAGCTGGTCGACGATGCGGTCGTAGAAATCCAGCCCCTCTTCGTTCGGCTTGCCGTCCGGCGTCGGAATGATGCGCGGGATGCCGATTGAGAACCGGTAGGCGTTGACGCCCAGGTCGCGCAGCAGCTTCAGGTCGTCGCGCCAGCGATGGTAATGGTCGCAGGCCACGTCGCCGGTATCGCCGCCGAGCGTATGGCCCGGCTCATGGGAGAACGTATCCCAGATCGACGGGGTGCGGCCGCCTTCGCTCGCTGCGCCTTCAATCTGGTACGCCGCCGTCGCCGTGCCGAACTGAAATCCTTCAGGAAACTTGTTGAGCATCGATGCTCCTCCACTTAAGTAGTTAACCGCTTCAGCGTTATGCGGTACCATCGTAACTGAACAAACAGGCATCCCACAATTTTCCGCCGGTTTTTTCGACAGTCGTCCGGATCAATGCCGCGTCCCGCGCCTTGCGTTCGCCGCCGGCCGCAGCCCGGAACCAACGTCGTGGCCGCTGCGGTACCCGGCACGCAAGCCGGACACCGACCGCTGCAAAGGAGCATCACATGCGTTTCATACCCTCCAGCCATCCCGCATTGCGTTACAGCGGCCGCAACGGCATCACGACCGCCGGCAACCCCCTGTGGGTCTTCCCCTATTCCTCCGTGTCGTTCCGCTGCACCGGAACGGCGCTTTCGGTGGTAATTTACAACTTCTGGAACTACGGCGACATCCGCTTGGGCGCCATCGTCGACGGCACGCAGTTCAGCATTCCGCTGCCCACGCCGGCCGAGCCCGACGCCGCCGGCGGCCGCGTCGTACGGCACCCCGACGGCTCGATGACGGTGCGCATCGCCGACCACCTTCCCGACATCGACCACGACGTCACCATCTTCAAGCGGCAGGACGGCGGGATGCACTATCTGGCGCTGCGCGGCATCGAAATCTCCAACAAGGCGTCCATCGCCCAGCCGCAGGGCGAGGCGCCAGCGCGGCGCATCGAGTTCTACGGCGATTCGGTGACGGCCGGCGAACGCAACGAAGCGGTGGAATACTGCGGAAAGGCCGACCCCGAAGCCGACCTGTCCGCGTACTCCAACAGCTGGTTTTCGTACGCGGCGGTGACGGCGCGCAATCTCGGCGCCGACGCGCGGCTGATTGCGCAGGGCGGCATTCCGCTGCTCAACGGCACCGGCTGGTTTCACGACCCGCAGTTCCCCGGCATGGAGCAAATCTGGGATTCCATTACCTATGTGCCGTCGCTCAACGCTGCCAGCGACGGAAGGTTTGCCGTGAAACAACGCGCCGATTTCACGCAGTGGACGCCGCAAGCCGTCGTCGTCGCGCTCGGGCAGAACGATGCGCACCCGCGCGACATCATGGCCGAGGATCCGCGCAGCGAAGCCGCCAATCACTGGCGCCAGCGCTACGGCGAATTCCTCGGGCAGCTGCGGCAGACCTATCCGGACGCGCTGATCGTGGCCGCGACGACGATCATGGAGCACGGCATGGCGTGGGACTGCGCCATCGACGAAGCCGTGCGGCGGCTTGCGGACCCGCGCATCGTGCATTTCCTCTACTCGCGCAACGGCTCCGGCACGCCCGGCCACCCGCGCATACCCGAGGACATGCAGATGGCGATGGAGCTGACGCAGTTCCTGGAAGGGTTCGGCGAGGGGCTGTGGGCGGCGCGCTGAACCATCTCACCTAAGGAAACGCGGCCAACACAACGGTCGAGTTTGCTGGAATCATAGAGAAAGAACCAAACCGAAGCGAACGTAACGCCCGGGAACCGCGACGCAGCATAAGCAGAGGAGAGCGAAGGACATGGGCAATCCAACCGGACCGGCGCCGGGAGCCGGCAACTTCACCGCAGGACGCGCGCACGGAGCGCACGAGGGTGCGGACGACGCCAACGGACCCGCCGACCGCACGCGCGACGGTTCGCTGCGCGTCGCCGCCGTGTTCAGCGACCATATGGTATTGCAGCGGCACCGGCCGATCGCCGTGTTCGGAACCGCGCCGCTCAACGCGAACGTCGAGGTGACGCTGAGCGGCGAAACGGAGGCGACGACGGCGATCACGCGCGTCACGCACGCCGACATCGACCGCATCGTCGCCCAGTTCGGCCCCGACGCCGCGCAGTTCGGCTGGGACGATGGCGACAGCGAGAGCCTACCATGGCTGGTATGGCTCAAGCCGCAGCCGGGGCAGATGGGCTGCACGCTGACGGTGCGTTCCGGTTTCTCCAAGATCGAGTTCAGCGACGTCGCCATCGGCGAAGTCTGGCTGGCGAGCGGGCAGAGCAACATGGAGCTCGAGCTGAAGGACAGCGCCGACAACGCCGGCGCGATGCACCATCCGAACCCGTACGTGCGCTTCTACAACGTTCCCAAGTCCGGCTTCGTCAACGAAATCGACGAAGCGTCGTCCGGCTGGGTGCCGGCGAACCCGCGCACCGTCGGCGCGATGTCGGCGGTCGCCTACCATTTCGCCGACCAGCTGCAGACGGCGTTCGAGGAGCGCTACTGGCGCCGGCTCATGGCAACGGCGCGCAAGATCGCGAAGACCGAGGCCGCGGTGGCGGAAGCCGCCGGCGACGCCGACGAGATGGACCCCGAGGAACCGATCGGCTTCGACATCGTCGACGAGGCGCGCAACAAGCTGCCGGCGCCGTTCGTCGAGGAAAACGAGGACGTCGTCATCGGCATCATCGACTGCTACGTCGGCGGCACCTCGGTGACCTGCTGGATGAGCGAGGAAAACCTCGCCGCCTGCGAACCGGGGCGCGCGTTCCTGGCGCGCTACCGCAACGCCGTCGGCGGCAAGACCGACCGCGAGCTGCTCGCCGAAGCGCGCCAATGGCAGGCGGATTTCGACGCGTACAACGAGAACGTCGCCACCTACCGCGAGCAATGCGCCGCCGCGTATGCCGCCGCGCAGAGCATGCGCGGCGTCGGGCGGCGCCGGCGCACGCCGTGGCTGCCGGATGCGGCGAATTCGCCGGCGCTGGCCGGCAAGACGCCGGTGCCCTCGCCGGAGGAAATCGAGCGGCACTGCGGCACCTGCCCGTGGCCGCCGCCGGTCACGCCGTTCTCGCCGTGGCACACCTGCGGGCCGTTCGAGGGCATGCTCTCGCGCGTCGCTCCCTACACCATCGCCGGCGTGCTGTGGTACCAGGGCGAGGAGGACGAGCCATACGCGGACGACTACGCCGAGCTGTTCGAGCGGATGATCGCCGAGTGGCGCGCGCTGTGGAACCCGGCAGCCGGGCCGTTCGAGCCGCACGCGGTGCGCGGCAAGTTCGCGGGCAACGGCGCGCGTTCCCGGCAGGATACGCCGGGCGGCGCCGCTGCCCCCTCCGTTCAGCATCCGTCGATGCTGGGCAACGTTCCCGAATCAAGATTGCAGCCGGCGCCGCTGCAGCGCGGTGCCAACGGCGCGCGCGGCGCAAAGGGTGAGCCCCAGGAGCCGCTGCCGTTCCTGGTCGTGCAGCTGCCGCAGTTCGTCGACCGCCAGACCGCGGCCGAGGGCGGCGACCTGAACTGGCCGGTACTGCGCGAGGCGCAGCGTGCGGTAGCCGACGCCACCGAAGGGGTCAGCATCATCTCGACGATGGACTGCGGCGAATTCGACAACGTGCATCCGGGCGACAAAACGACGGTCGGCACGCGGCTGGCGCAGACGGCGCTGTCGCAAATGTACGGATTCCGGGACCTGAAGCCCGAGTGCCCAACGTGCGTGGACGTGCATGCCAACGAGCTCGGCGACGCGCTGATCGTGACGATGGAGCATGCCCATCGGTTGTGTTTTACCACCAATCCGATTTCCGTCAAGACGGGTGCGCGCAGCGGGGCGCCATTCACCAATACACGCGGCTCCGACCGCGCCGGCAAGCGTGGCGCTTCGGTGGGGCTGAACGAAACGCTGTCGGGATTCGAAGTGGCTGGCGAGGACGGCGTGTTCCACCCGGCCATCGCGACCATCGTAGCCAAGCACCGCGTCTATGGCTTCCAGGACGAGGACGCCGGCCGCTCCCCCGACACCGTCCAGCTGGTCGTCTCCAGCCCGCAGGTGGAGCACCCGGTCGCCGTGCGCTACGCATGGCACAGCTGGGGCCCGGCACCGCTGTTCAACGGCGGCCACCTCCCGGCCCTCCCCTTCCAGGCCTCCATCTAAACAGGTTGCCCCGCTTCCCGGCGATACTCGGGAAGCGGGGCAACCTGCGTTACGAAAACCCTATGTTCTTAAGGAACCGTCAGGCCAGGCTCACTCCTGGACCTGGGCGCGGGCGATCTTGCCGGTGAAGGAGTTGGCTTCGTCGGCGTCAGCAGCGCCCTCGTTGTTCCAGGAGAACATCGCGCGCAGCTTCGGGCCGACCGTCTCGATGCGGACGTTGGAGTACTCTTCCTGCAGCTGCTTGAACTTCGGGGCGCCAGCATCCTGGTCGTCGATGAATTCCTTGGCGAAGGAGCCGTCCTGGATGCGCTTGAGGTGGTACTCCATGCGTTCGCGGACGTGCTCGTCGATGCAGGTGTTGACGTAGTCGCCGTACTGGGCGGTGTCGGAGCAGCTCCAGCGATCCTTGTTCAGGCCGCCTTCGTTCATCAGGTCGACGATCATCTTGAGCTCGTGGCACACCTCGAAGTAGGCGATCTCCGGCTGGTAGCCGGCGTCGGTGAGGACCTCGAAGCCCATTTCGACGAGCTTGTTGACGCCGCCGAGCAGCACGTTCTGCTCGCCGAACAGATCGGTCTCGGTCTCTTCCTTGAACGTCGTCTTGATGGCGCCGGCGCGCAGGGCGCCGAGAGCCTTGGCGTAGGCCAGGGTCATGTCCCAAGCGTCGCCGCGCGGATCCTGCTCGACGGCCACGACGACCGGCACGCCACGGCCTTCGGTGTACTGGCGGCGCACGATGTGGCCCGGGCCCTTCGGGGCGACCATGAAGACCGGGTGGTCCTCGGACGGCTTGATGTAGCCGTAGTGGATGTTGAAGCCGTGGGCGAAGGCCAGGGCGGCGCCCGGCTTCAGGTTCGGCTCGATGTCGTTCTTCCAGATGTTGCGCTGGTACTGGTCCGGCGCGAGCACCATCACGATGTCGGCTTCGGCAACGGCTTCCGGCACGGTCTTGACCTCGAGGCCCTGCTCCTTGGCGAATTCCACCGACTTGGAGTTCGGGCGCAGGCCGACGACGACGTCGACGCCGGAATCACGCAGGTTCAGCGCGTGGGCGTGGCCCTGCGAACCGTAGCCGATAATGGCGACCTTCTTGCCATCGAGCACCGAGAGATCACCGTCGTTTTCGTACCAGATTTGTGCTGCCATTCTTCTCGCACATCCTTTCTTGTTACCGCAGTGGTATGGCCGCGGGAACACCTTCTGGGTTCTGTCCTCTGGTGCAACCGCCGTTATGCCGCAGATTGCAGGGGGATTGCATTGTCGTTTAGGGATCGTGTCCCCGAACTGCGGTTCAGTTTAGCTAAAAGAGCCGCAGGAGTTTCCCAATGTCCACGTTTCGGAAACCTCTATGAAACACCCGCGGACGCCCCGGTTCCGTACGGTGGACTACCGAAGTTCAAACGGGCTGCACCCGGCCACAACCGCGCTGGAATATATCCCCTCCCCTACATTCCAGTCACTGAGGGCGCTCAGGCGACTGAAACGTAGACTACCCTCCTACATTCCAGTCACTGACAACCCGCAGGCGACTGGAATGTAGAGTTTGGGCTATGTTCCAGTCGCTTGGGTTCTGCTTGACGAGTGCGGGAATGCTAGTGATTCAGGGCGCCGACCCACCAGCCGCCGATGACGCACAGGAACGGAATCATCAAGGAGAGGAAGAAGTACAGCACGCACGTTACCGGATGCTTGCCGCGCAGTAGGCCCACCATTTCGTTGATGGCGGTCGAGAACGTCGAGAAGCCGCCGAGGAAGCCGGTGACGAACAGCAGATAGGTGGAATAGCTCACCGTCTGGTAGAAGTAGGCGCTGGCTGCTGTGCCGGCGAAGAACGCGGCGGCGCAGTTGATGATGAACGTCGACAGCGGGAAGAAATGGCTCCACCAGCGCTGGATGGACGTGTTGAGCACGAAGCGCGCCACGGCCCCCAGTCCCCCGCACCCCATGACGCACAGGAACGTAACCCACGGGCTCATCAGCGCACCTCCCCCGTCTGCGGATTCGGCACGACGGGAATCTCGTCGGTCGTCGGGTTCGCTTCGTCGTCGGCGGCCGCGGCGGCAGGGGCGTTTGCGGCGCCGGTCGCGACGGCTGGATCCGCCGGAACGCGCACGCCGATGGCCGGCTTGGCCCGGCCATCCGGCGTAATCTCCATCATCGCCTTCGCCGAGCGGGAAGCCGTCGCCCTGAGCACGATTACCGAAGCCGCCCACGACACCAGCATGCCGCACAGGAACGTTCCGGCCGAATACAGCACGAGCCCCAGGTACAGGCCGCTATGCAGCGCCGTAATGTCCTCCACCATCATCGCCGACAGCGTCGAGAGGCCGCCGCACATGCCCATGCCCAGGCCGCGCGACGCCAGCTGCCGCGTCCGTTTCCTGATCCAGATCGCGACCGTGCAGAACGTCGACAGCGCCGCGAACAGGAAGCACGCCACCATATTGGCGACGAACGTCGCCGGATGGAACGCCATCAGCAGCGAACCGTCGCCCGCCGCGGTCGGCATCGCCATCCACAGCAGGTAGCGCAGCGCCGTGCCGACGCAGCCGCCGGCGAATACGACGGCGTAGTTGGCCCAGTCCGCGAGCGGATTGAACCGCGGCTGCAGCCGCTTGAGCGGCGCCAGCGGCACCTTCGGAGGGCGGCGCATCGCGGCCGGCCCGGTTGGGTGGGGACTGTTGAGTTCCGCTTCGAGCGCGTCGCGTTCCTCCGGCTTGACGACCGGCTCGGCATGCGCCTGCATGTATTCGCGCTGGGCCTGCTCGAGTTCGATATGGCTTACCGCGCCCGCGTTCGACTGGTCGCCGGGCTCGTGTTCGGTAACGAGGGAATTGGATTCCATCGTTTCGGCGACGAGCTGTTTGAGCTCCGCCTGTTCGTTACGCTCGCCCTGAGGCGTGCCTTCAGATTCGTCCTGCGTCGGCTGCCCTGACGGCGCATTCGTAGTGTTGCGTTCTTCCATGGTCTTTCTGGGGCATGGCGCGCATGCCCGGTCGTAGCTTCGCCGTTCCGGTCGGTCAGTCGGTCAGCGAATTGATCTGGATGATATGGTCGCGCTGCGGGCCGGTTCCGATGACCGAAATACGGCATCCGGAAAGCTCTTCGAGGCGCTTGACGTACGCCTGGCAGTTGGCGGGGAGCCCGTCGAAGTCATGGACGCGGGAAATGTCCTCGCTCCAGCCGGGCATCATTTCGTAGATCGGCTTGGCGGCGGCGAAGGCGGCCTGGTCTGCCGGCATATCGTCGTAGCGTTCGCCGTCCACGTCGTAGGCGACGCACACGGGGATTTCGTCGAGGCCGGTGAGCACGTCGAGCTTCGTAAGCACGATGTCGGTCAGGCCGTTGACCTGCGTGGCGTAGCGGTTGACGACGGCGTCGAACCAGCCGCACCGGCGCGCACGTCCGGTGGTCACGCCGTATTCGTGGCCCTGGGCGCGCAGCCATTCGCCGGATTCGTCGAACAGTTCGGTCGGGAACGGCCCCTCGCCCACGCGCGTGACGTAGGCTTTGGCAACGCCGATGACGCGGTCGATCTTCGTGGGGCCGACGCCGGTGCCCGTGCAGGCGCCGCCGGCGGTCGGGTTGGAAGAGGTGACGAACGGATAGGTGCCGTGGTCGATGTCGAGCATCGTCGCCTGGCCGCCCTCGAACAGCACCGTCTTGCCCTCGTCGAGCGCCTTGTTGAGCACGAGCGACGTGTTGGCGACATACGGCTTGAGCCGCTCGCCGAGCGCCAGCAGCTCGTCGACGGTGCGGTCGACGTCCACTGCGCGGCGGTTGTACAGCTTGACGAGCATCTGGTTCTTCTGGTGCAGGCTTCCCTCCACCTTGTCGCGCAGGTGCTCTTCGTTGAACAGGTCATGCACGCGGATGCCCACGCGGTTGATCTTGTCGGCGTAGGCGGGGCCGATGCCGCGGCCGGTGGTGCCGATCTTCTTCTTGCCAGCAAAGCGTTCGGTGACCTTGTCGATCGTGCGATGGTACGGCGCGATGATGTGCGCGGATTCGCTGACGAGCAGGCGCGAGCAGTCGATGCCGCGGCTCTGCAGCCCATCGATTTCCTCGAACAGCACTTGAGGATCGACGACGACGCCGTTGCCGATGACGGGAATGGCCCGGGGGCTGATGATGCCGCTGGGCAGCAGGTGCAGCGCGTACGATTCATCGCCGACGACGACGGTATGGCCTGCGTTGTTGCCGCCGTTGAAGCGGGCTACGTAATCGACTTTGGTACCGATCAGGTCGGTAGCCTTGCCCTTACCTTCGTCGCCCCATTGTGCGCCCACCAACACGATTCCAGGCATAGTCAAGCACCTTTCGCTACGCTTCGCCGTCCGCCGTCAGCCTACCAAAGCCCCTCTACGCATGCCTTTGTTCCCCACCGCTCCGTCCCGCCATTGAAGATTTCCGTTCCCCTCCGGGCCCGTGTCACCGCCGACGTCCGCGCCGCCAGGCAAACCGGCGCCATCCCACGGCGCCGGCGCCCGGAAATCTCGTTTCCAACAGTGAACAGCCGTAGCGTTGCAGGGGCGGCGCGGCCGATAATGGAACCATGACTATTGCAACACCCGAACGATATGCCGAAATGCTGGACGCCGCGCGCCAAGGGGGGTACGCGTTCCCGGCGATCAACGTAACGAGCTCGCAGACGCTCAACGCGGCGCTGCAAGGGTTCGCCGACGCGGACAGCGACGGCATCATCCAGATTTCCGTGGGCGGTTCCGCCTATCTGTCCGGCCAGCGCGTCAACGACAGGGTCACCGGTTCGCTGGCGTTCGCCGCGTTCGCGCACGAAGTGGCGAAGAAATACCCGAACGTCACCGTTGCGCTGCACACCGACCATTGCGCCAAGCAGTACCTCGACGAATGGGTCCGGCCGCTGCTCGACATCGAAGCCGACGAGGTGAAGCACGGCCGCGAGCCGATGTTCCAGTCGCATATGTGGGACGGCTCGACGGTGCCGCTCGCCGAGAATCTTGCGATCGCCACCGAACTGCTGGAGAAATCCGTTGCGGCGCATACGATTCTTGAGATTGAGATTGGCGCCGTCGGCGGCGAAGAGGACGGCCAGCGCGCCGAAATCAACGACAAGCTGTATTCCACGGTCGACGACGCGATCAAGGTCGCGCAGACGCTGGGGCTCGGCGAGCGCGGCCGCTACATCGCCGCGTTTACGTTCGGCAACGTCCACGGCGCCTACAAGCCGGGGGTCGTCAAGCTGCGTCCGGAACTGCTCGGCGACATCCAGCGCGGAACGTGGGATGCGCTGCAGGACGGGATGATCGCGTCGGCGCCGGGCATGGACGTCATCCCCGGCAAGCCGTTCGAACTGGTGTTCCACGGCGGCTCCGGCTCCTCGCCGCAGGAGATTGCGCAGGCCGTTTCCCACGGCGTCGTCAAGATGAACATCGATACGGACACCCAGTACGCGTTCACCCGCGCCATCGCCGGCCACATGTTCCGCGACTACGACGGCGTGCTCAAGATCGACGGCGAAGTGGGCCGCAAGCACCAGTACGACCCGCGCAGCTGGGGCCGCGAAGGCGAGGATTCCATGGCCGCCCGCGTCGTAGAAGCCTGCCAGGAACTAGGCAGCGCCGGCAAAGCTCTCAAATAGGAACGAAAAGGCCCCGCCCTCCCGCAGTGCATGGGAGGAACGGGGCCCCTGGTTTGAGTTCGAGGGTAAGAACTAAATCAGCGCGAACGCTTGTCCGGGCTGTAGCACGGCCACTTGGCGCTCTCGCCGTACTCGGTGAGCTTCAGCGTCTTCAGGTAGGCCATGTCGTCTTCGGAGATTTCAAAGCCATCGGTCCACGCCTTCAGGTTGTTGCGCAGATGCTCGACGCTCTTGGCCTTCGGCAGCGCGACCATGCCGAGCTGCAGGTCGTATTCGAGGCACAGATCGGCGACAGACACGTCGTACTTGGCGGCCATGTCCTGCAGCGTCTGGTTGTTGAGCACTTCGCCATGGCCCATCGGCGAGTACGCCTCGACGACGATGTTCTGGTCCTGCGCGAAGTCGAGCAGGTTGAACGGGGTGTTGCCGACGTGGGCGAGCACCTGGTCGGCCATCGGCTTGATGTCGGCGCCTTCCAGCAGCGTATTGAGATCGTCGCCTTCGAAGTTGGCAACGCCGATTGCCTTGACCTTGCCGGCCTTGTAGGCGTCTTCCATTGCACGCCACACGTCAAGATTCTCCGCATAGAACTTCTCGGTGCCGCGGTACTTGTCCCACGGCTGCGGGCAGTGGATCAGCAGCAGGTCGATGTAGTCGGTGCCGAGCGCCGCCAGCGATTCGTCGATCGACTCCGCCGCGCGGTTATAGGTCTTGTACTCGGCGCGGACCTTGTCAGTCAGGAAAATCTGGTCGCGGGAAACGCCGGAGGCCTTGATGCCTTCGCCGACGCCCTGCTCGTTTTCGTACGCCTGCGCCGTGTCGATGTGGCGGTAGCCCATGTCGAGCGCTTCCTTCACCACCTTCACGACGTCCTTGTTGTCGATCAGCCACGTTCCCAGGCCTACGGTCGGGATTTCAAGGCCATTGCTCAGAGTTGCATACTGCTGCCTCATAATCACGCTTCCTTTTCCTCGCCGCCCACGAGGCTCCCCATGGCCGGCGCACGTCTACTGCCCCTTCAACAGAGGCTTTTGCTTCGACCCTACCGCGAATCCAAACCAGTCCGCGCCGTCCTACGCCATAAGCTTGCTCGCGCCAACGCTTGACGCATGATAGAAAGATTCCAAAAAGAGGGGTGGAATCACTCTCCACCATTCACAATGGAGCGGATGACGGGAGTCGAACCCGCCTTTGAGGCTTGGGAAGCCGCCGTTCTACCGATGAACTACATCCGCAGCGCCAACAGGCACAACGACGAGTGTACCACATGCGGCGCCCACATCTCACCAGCCGCCCAATCTTTCATTCTTACACCGCCAATCTTACACGTAAGATTAAACCCGTAAGGTTGAAAGATTGAAGGAACAATCGCTCAGAAATGTATCTCGATAATAAAAAGATTTTCTTAAGAATTAACGCGCGATAGCGTCGTGGGAGGAGTAATCTTTCATTCTTACACCGCCAATCTTACACGTAAGATTGAGCCCGTAAGGTTGAAAGATTGAAGAGGCAAGAACGCTACGACTGCATCGAGCCTTCGTAGACCTGGTCCAGCGACGCGGCCAGGTTTTCAAGCAGACCGTATTCGCCGCATGCGTCGGTCAGCATCGTGATGACGTAGGCGGCCGGCTTTTCGGTCACGGCGACGCCGCCGTACGAACTGGTCCCCTCGGTGCCGGGAAACACGATGCCGCCGTCGTTGAGCGCATAGTAGCCGTCTTCGCAAATCCAGCCGGCTTTCGTCATCATGCGGTCCTGTCCGCCGAGTTCAAGATTGATTGAGGAATTCAGCGTCGCCGCATAGTTCGACGCGAGCCATTCGCGGGCTTCCACCGACGCCTTGCCGCCGTCGGCGGCATCGTCGACGTCGGTAAACAGGTAATCGTACGCCTTCGTCCACATCAGCGCGAGGTCGACGGCCGACAGGTCGAGGTAGGCGACATCGGAGCCGACGGTGAGGTTGTGCTGGACGCCGGTGCCGTCCATCCAATCGACGAGCGGCTGCGCGCCGTACTCGCGGTACAGCGCATGGTAGCTTTCGTTGTCGGAAATCTGGATGGCGTTTTCAATGTAGGTTTTATCGCTGGCTTCGGCAGCGGTGACGCCGTTCATGACGCCGTCGAGATCGATGGCGCCGGTTGCGGCGAGCGACATGACGTACGGCCCCTTGATCGACGACGCCGAATACTTCGCTTCGGTACCGTCATACGCCAGCACGGCGCCGGTGGAGAGGTCGGCGAGCACGAACGCCGCAGAGTAGCCGGCATCGGTGAACGCGGAAACGGCCTCGCGCACGGCCTGCTGATCGTCGTTGTTTAACGTGAAACCAACCGTTTCAATCGACGAGCCGCCGGTAATCTGATTGAGATTTTCGATGGTTGCGAGCACCGGGTCGACTGCCGGCGCCGGCGCCGCGCTGCGAGCGACGGTAGCCGACGCCGTTTCGGCCGTGCCGGTCACGGCGTCTACAGCGGCGTCGGCCATGGACGACGGACGGTAGTACATCGTCAGTCCGACCATGTCGATAATCAGCAGCACCGATGCAATCAGCATCAGCCAGCGTCGCATGATCGTCGCTTTGCGTGCGCTGGCATGCCGGGCATTGGATTGAGGCATCGATCACCTTTTCGCTCGCGCCGCCCGGCAGACCGCCCGGCGGCCACCCACGCCCGCAATCGGGCATAGGCACCCACTTTCTACAGTTCGAGCCTACTCGCCAAGCTGAAAAAACAACCGAAACACCTTAAACGTTCCATCAAGCAATCTTTATATTCACATAATGGGTACGCTCACTCATGGTCAGGAAACCGAGGATAAACAATGGGAACACAACCCCCTTTAGGGAAACGCTACATTTCCAGCATCATCCAGAATGATTGGCGAAAGGATAAAAATGCACAATCTGCGACTCTCCAAGAAAAAGATGGTCACGCTAATCGCGGCGTTCTTATGTGCCGCCACCATGGCACTCGCCTCCGCGTTCCCCGCCGCAGCCGTTTCCTCCTCAGGTTTCTGGCGCTACGGAACCGGGCATTTCGACCACTACTACGTGTTTGGCGACTATTCAGTCACCTCAACCGTCTCCGACATATCTCTAACTACAAGCGCCGGGGTGTTCCGTACCACCTGTACGGCGGTACAGGAGGGGACAAAAACAAACTCACACACCGTTGGAGTTCTCTCTGCTTGCCACTCTAGGGTAACCGGTGTTAGCGAGATGGGCAAAGACTGGGTTTCCTACAACGCTCGGTGATTAGGCCATTCAGCTGACGGAACCCAAGGGAGGAGAAGGAATGCTCATCACGTCGGCAATGAAAACCGCAGTCGCTGCGATACTGGCAGCCGTGCTCGCCATGACAGTCGGAGGATGCGGACATCAGGAGGAAACCGCACAGACATCCGGAGGAGAAAAATACGCCTCTTCGATGAGCGAGTATCTCCAGATGGTGCTCAACGCATATGAAAAGTCCCCGTATGCTGGCGGATCCCAGGAAAGGATTGTACGCAAATCTCTAGAGAGCGGCAAACCGATTAATCACGCCGACTATGAGCAGGCCTGGAGCGACTATCGCCAATGCGTCGTTGACAAAGGCTATACGGAACCTCCCCTACTCACTGCCGGGGGCTTTTATACAGATGCATACAGTACCTCCGCCGACGATTTCCCCTCCGAAGCCGCTGAGCAGAAGTTCAATGACGACGAGGGAGATTGCTTCGCGCGCAACGTGAGCATCGTTTCCGTAGTTTACCAACGCCAGCAAGCCGACCCACAGCTATTCAGTGAGCCGGAAGAGGCAGCCGTCGACTGCCTCCACCAAGCCGGACTTGCCGAAGCCTCCTACACAGCCGCGCAGTTCACAGACGAGCGAGAGGCTTACTACGATTTCCAGGAAAAGCGGAACTCAGCCGAGCTGCCTTCATTGGACGAAGCAAACGAATACTTCACGATCGATCTGCGCGACCAGGGAGTGATGAGCTGCATCGTCGCCAACGAAGCCATCGCCGTGGGCGCCCTTTCGGGCGATTACGAACCGCCCGAATGGAAGCCGCTAGGTTAATCGCCATACCGCGAAAACGTCATCGAGAAGGACACGTTGCGCCTACCCGCATCATCGCTACGCGTGGGCGAGATTGCGCATCGTGTCCGGATCGATGACCTTCTTGTGTTCGCGGCCTTCCTTGGCGCCTTCGGAGCGTTCGAAGGCGTCGATCTTCTTCCAGCCGGCGAAATCGATCGGCTTGATGCCGCGTTCGGCCAGCAGGCGGTCGATGGATTCCGGGTCGCGGTCGGGGGCGACCTGGCCGCCCTCGGCAGCCTTCGCAAGGTCTTCGAGCATATTCGTCACGATGAGCAGCGCATCCGACTTCGTCGAGCCGATCAGGCCCACCGGCCCGCGCTTCGCCCAGCCCGTGGCATACAGGCGTTCGCGGATCTCGCTGTTCTCGGCATCCACGGTAATGCGCCCGTCGCCGTTCGCGTTCGCCAAGTGCGCGCCCTTGGCGTCATAGGCGATGCCCGGAGCCTCTTCCGGCTGGTAGCCAATGGCATGGTAGACGGCCTCGACCGGGTATTCGACGAATTCGCCGGTACGGCTCATCTTGCCATCGGCCGACGTTTCGGTCTTCTCGACCTTGATGCCGGTCACCTTGCCATCCTGTCCAAGGATTTCCACCGGCGCCGAATTGAAGTGGATGTAGTAGCGGCGGTCGGCGGGGTTGCCTTCGAAGTCGACGTTGCCGTCGTCCTCCATGTCGAGCGCCATCTCCTGAATGGCGTACAGCTCCTCGACCATCTGGCGCGTGAGCTTGTCCTTGCCGGCTTCCTCGATCGTGTCGTCGTCGAGCTCGAAGTCGTCTTCGTCGATGATGAGCTGCACGCCGGGCAGCTTCTCCATTTCGCGCAGCTCCTGCACGCTGAACTTGGCCTGCGCCACGCCGCGTCGGATGAACAGGTGCAGTTCCTTGGCCTTGTTGGCCGCAATGCCTTCATAGACGTTGTCGGGAATGTCGGTGCGTTCCTTGAGGTCGTCGGCGTTGCGCATCAGCTCGCGGGCAACGTCCATCGCGACGTTGCCGCCGCCGATGACGGCGACCTTTTCGGCAGTCAGCGGCCACTCGCGGGCACCGGTGGGGTATCCGTCATACCATTCGACGAACTTGGCGGCGCCGTACACGCCGTCGAGATCGGCGCCCGGCAGGTTCAGCGGCTTGTCCTTGACGGCGCCGGTGGCGAACAGCACCGCGTCGTAGCGCTCGAGCAGGTCTTCCAGCGTCACGTCCTTGCCGAACTCCACGTCGCAGTACAGGTGGATGTCCGGGTTGTCGAGCGTCTTCTCCAGCGCGGAGGAGATGAACTTGATCGACGGATGGTCGGGAGCCACGCCGTAGCGCACCAGGCCGAACGGCACCGGCAGCTTCTCGAACAGGTCGATGCGGGCCTGCGTGCCCACGCCCAGCTCGTCGCCGAGCTTCTTGAGCTGGCGCAGGAAAATATCGGAAGAGTAGACGCCAGCGGGGCCGGCGCCGATAACGGCAATGCGAAGTCCAGAATCTTGAGTCACGCAACCAAGAATAATAGAGAACCCCGAACGCCGGAACCCCAGCCCCGCGGGCTGCGGCGGCGCGGGGCGCCCTCCGCCGCCCGCACTGCCCTGTCGCGCCCGCCGCTGCCGCCCAGCCCCGCAGCTACTCCGTGCGGTCGAACATCGCCGTCAGCGCCCACATGATCGACACGACGTCGATCGCTTCCTGCAGGAACGCGCCGACGACGACCGGAATGAGGTTGAACGCCGCGCACAGCATGCCGACGATGGCCAGCGCAATGCCGAGCCACACCGCCTGCAGCATGACGCGCTTCGTCTGGTGCGCAATCGAAACGCCGAGCGGCACCGCAGCGAGCGTGTCGTTCATAATGACGACCTGCGCGGATTCGGAAGCGGCCGTCGACGTGCCGTCCGTGATCGCCACGCCGATGTCGGCGACGGCGAGCACCGGCGCATCGTTGACGCCGTCGCCGACCATCATCGTGATTTCGCGCGTCATCGATTCGCCGAGCACCTTCTCGCACACCTTGTCCCACCACGGCTGCTTCGAACGGCGGCCGTGCTCGCCATGGTCGCCGGCGTCGCGCACCGCAGCCACCTTGCCGTCCGGCAGCAGTTCGTAGCGCACGTCGCTGATGCCGACTTCGGAGCCGATTTCCTCGGCCGAGGCGCGCTTGTCGCCGGTCAGCATCGTGACTTCCTGCACGCCCAGCTGCCGCAGTTTCTCAATCGAACGCGCGGCGTCGGCACGCGGCACGTCGCGCAGCACGATGCGCGCGGCCAGCTGCCCGTCGATGGCGACGTACGTGGCCATTTCGTCTGGCGCCAGCTGGCTCGGCCACGCATAGCGCGCCTTGAGCGTTTCGGAAGATTCGTCGGATTCCAGCACGAACGGCAGCCGCCCGACCCGCACCTTGCGTCCGTCGACGGTGCCGGAGACGCCCTTGCCGGCTTCTTCGCAGATGTCGGCGACGGACGGGTAGTTGGCATCCGGAATGCGCGGGTGGGCACGCTTCGGATTCGCCGGCACCGGCCGCTCGGTCAGCCTCCCGAGCCGCACCATCGCGTCCTTGCCGGCTTTCGCGATGCCTTTGGCGAGGATATGCACCGAATAGTTTTCGACGACGCCGGCCATCACCAGCAGCTCGTCGTTCGTCAGCCCGTGGGTGGCCGCGGTCGGCGCCGCCGCCGTCTGCTCGATGCGCACGACCTGCGGCTGCTTGACGGTCAGCGTGCCGGTTTTGTCGAAGAATACGTGGGTTACTTTCCCAAGATTTTCCAGCACGTCCTGCGCCTTGACGAGAATGCCGTGCTTCGCAAGCCGGCCGGTGCCGGCAACGTAGGCGACGGGTGCGGCGATGAGCAGCGGGCACGGGGTCGCCAGCACGAGCACCTGCGCGAACCGCAGCGCCGAGCCCGACACAATCCACGCCAGCGCGGCGATGAGGAACGACACGACGGTGAACGGCACCGCCAGCATGTCGGCGGTCTTGACGGCGGCGGAACGGCTTTCCTGCGCGGAACGCACGAGTTCGAGGATGTTCTGGTACTGCGAATCCTTCGCCAGGCGCGTGGCGCGGATCGTCATCGTCGTCGAGCCGTTGATCGAGCCGGAGAGCACTTCGGCGCCGGCGTACACGGTGCGCGGCACCGGCTCGCCATTGATATTGCTCAGGTCAAGCGTTGCGGCGCCGGAAATCAGCTGGCCGTCGACCGGCACCGTTTCGCCGGGCAGCACGACCATCACGTCGCCGAGCTGGACCTGGTCGACCGGCACCGTCGTGAAGTGGTGGGCGGCTTCCTCGTCGCTCTGCTCGTCGGTCCCGGCGGTTCCGGCGCCGACCACCGGCACCGACGCGCCCGGGTGTCCGTCGATTTTCCCGGACACATGCCGAAAATGCTCGGCGTCCTCTTCCAGCGCAGCGACATCCGCCGTCAACGAGCCGTCATGCCCTTCGACGCCGTCGACGCCGGGAAGGTTGACCAGGTGGGCCTGCTGCGGCGCCGCCTTGATCAGCGCCGTCAGCGAACTGCGCGCCTTCGCCTGCGCATACGACTCGATGGCGTCGCCGGACGCCACCATCAGCAGCACGGCCCACGTCGCCCAGTACTGCTCGACGCAGACGGTGGATGCGAGCGCGACGACGGCCAGCAGGTCCACGCCCAGGTGGCCTGCCTTGAGGTCTTCGATCATGCCCTTGACGGATTCGATGATCGTCCAGCACGTCAGCAGGATGATGATCCACTGCCCTACGCCCGGATCGAACGACCAAGCCCAATGCCCCCACGGGCGCCAGGAAGGGATGAGTGCCAGCGGAATGGCCGCCACGATGACGATGGGCAGCATCGGCACTTCTTTGCACAGACGGATGATTTTATTCATCGCATCTCCTTACGTCGGTATCGTTGCGCCGCCGCCAGCGTCACGCCTGCGGCTACCCGAACGCCACGGGAGCAGGGGTAGCCAAGGCGCGCCCCCGCCGGGGACGGCATTGCGCTACGCCTTGTTAACCCATCGAAGCGAAGGCCCGGCTTGGCCCAGCCCGCGATACACGGCGTAAAAAAAGATGATTGAGTTATCGCTGTCTAACTTACCATACAAAGCCAACCGCCCCGCCCAACGCAACGGGGCGCTGGAACGGGGCGGCTGGCGAATCTTGGTTAATTACCGCGGCTTACCACAGGCCGAACGGATCGGTGAATCCGCCACCGTTGCCGTTGCCGGAGCCGGAATCTCCGTTCGAATTGCCGTTGGAGTCGCCATTCGAGTTGCCGGAGTTGCCGGAATTTCCGGAGTTGTCGTTCCTCGTCGTGCCGTTGACGTCGCTTTCCTCCTGGTCGAACGTGACGTCGAACTCAAGCGTCTTGCCGTCGCGCACGACGGTGAGCTTCGCCGTGGAGTCGAGCGCCGCGGCGCGTACGTAGCCGAGCAGCGAGTAGTTGTTGCTCACCGCGTTGCCGTTGAACGCCACGATCGTGTCGCCGGCCTTGAGGCCTGCCTTCGCCGCCGGGCCGCCGGAAACGACCGACTTGATGAGGGCGCCGCCGCGGGTGACGCCGTCGGCTTCCACCGTCGTCGCCGTAATCGTCACGCCGAGCGCAACGTGCACGACCTTGCCGTTCTTGATGATTTCTTCGGCGACGCGCTTGACGAGATTCGACGGGATCGCGAAGCCGATGCCGATCGAGCCGGCCGTTTCGGTCGAGCTGGCCGTCGACGCAATCGACGAGTTGATGCCGATGACCTGGCCGGCGGCGTTGAACGTCGGGCCGCCCGAGTTGCCGGGGTTGATCGCCGCGTCGATCTGCACGGCGTTCGTCACAATCGCCGTGTTGTCGGAATCCATGACGGAAACCGGGCGGTTGAGCGCCGAAATGATGCCGCTGGTAGAGGTGCCTTCGTAGCCCAGCGGGTTGCCGATGGCAAGGATCGGTTCGCCGGCCGCGAGGTTGTCGGAATCGGCGAACGTCACCGCGGTCAGGTTGTCCGGGGCGTTGTCGAGCTTGAGCACGGCGAGATCGGTCGTCTGGTCGGTGCCGACCGTCGTCGCGCTGTACATGTCGCCGTTGGCGAGCGTCACCTGGATGGCAGTGGCGTCCTCGACGACGTGGTTGTTCGTAATGATGTAGCCGGCCTTATCGATGATTGCGCCGGAGCCCTTCGCCGTGCCGTTCGACAGCGTCGTCTGGATCGAGACGACCGAATCGGAGACGTTGTTGATGACGCTCGTCCAGTCGGGCGCGTCGCCGCCGTCGACGGTCGCGCTGCCGGTGCCGGACTTGTTCGACGAAACCGACGTCAGCGAGCTCGTCGTCGCCACCTTCACCCACCCGTTCGTCAGCGCCGCGTAGCCGAAGCCGAGGCACAGCGCCGCCGCAACGAGCGCCGCGACGACGGCGACGACGACGTTGCTGGCCGTGCGGGGCCTCGCGTTCGCGTTGGCATTCGGGGGCATCGGGACGCCCCCCGGCATGCCCTGCTGCGGACCGTTCGGGGCGGCGGGGCCCGTCGGCGTGCCGTTGGCGCCGCCCGCGTTGGCATTGGCGTTGTTCGCGTTGGACGCGCCGTACGCGTTGCCGTAGGACGGGTTCTGCGTGGGCGGGAAGTAGTTGCCGTTCGGGGTGGAAGACTGGCCGTACGAAGCGCCGTACGGCGTGCCGAACTGCTGCGTCGGCTGGGACTGCGACTGCTGCCCCGTCTGCTGGCTTCCGGTGCCGGGGGTGCCAGCGGCGCTGGCCGGCTGCGCGGAACCGTGGGCGGCCGGGTTCGTGCTGAACGCGCCGTACTGCGGCGCCAGCCGGTAGGTGCCGTCGACCGGCGTGCCGTTTGCGGAAGATTCCTCCGTTCCAGCCGACGACGTGCCGCTCGCCGCCGAGCCAGCCGCCGTATCGGTCGGCGTCGTACCGGCGGATGCGGCGCCAGGGGCGGCCGAATCTTGGGAAGCGACCGGAATCGCCTGCGTCGGCTTCGTCTCCTCGGTGATCGTTTCGGTCACGTCGATCTGCGTTTCCTCAGGCTGCGGCGCCTGCTGTTCGCCGTCGTTGCCGTACGGGTTCGGCGTGCCCCAGCTGCCGTTGCTGTCTTCAGCCATGTCTGCTCCTTCTTGTCTCTTGAAACGGAGTTTCCTGCGGTAAAAGTCTTCGATTATGCCATCGGTTGAAGTGCTACCTACGAGTAAAAACGTCCCGTCTGGGTGATTCCTGAAAGAATCTTTAACGTCACAATCGACTTTTTTGAACATCCCTGCAAAGCGTCGCCCGGAGGCAAAAAGTCCATACACGACCCTCACAACCGACCGTAGACGCCGCAAGGGGCGGGACATAGAATCTAAACCGCATGCGGGCCATGCCGGCGCCAAGCCGCGGCCCCACCGACGACCGCGATACGAGGAGGTATCCATGAGGAAAGTTCTGTGCTCCCCCGGCAGCTATATCCAGCAGGAGGGCGCGATGGCGTCGCTCGCCGGCGAATACCGCGAGCTGGGCAGCAAGGGCGCGTACCTGATCGTCGACTCGTTCATCGACCGCGCCTACCACGACGACATCGTCTCGTCGTTCGAGGCGACCGGCGTTCCGTACCGCTACAAGGTGTTCGGCGGCGAATGCTCGATGTCCGAAATCGACCACCACCGCGAGATGCTGGGCGAATGCGATGCCGTCATCGGCATCGGCGGCGGCAAGACGCTGGACGCGTCGAAGGCGGTGGCGCACTTCGCCGGGCTGCCGGTCATCATCGCGCCGACCGCGGCGTCGTCCGATGCGCCGTGCTCGCGTCTGTCGGTCATCTATACCGACGACGGGCAGTTCGACCACTATCTGCCGCTGCCTGCCAACCCCAACAAGGTGATCATGGATACCACGATCATCGCCAAGGCTCCGGCGCGCTTCCTCGTCGCTGGCCTGGGCGACGCGTTCGCCACGTACTACGAGGCGCTGGCGTGCGTGCAGTCGAACGCCGTGACGATGACCGGCGGCCATGCCACGAACGCCGCGCAGGCAATGGCGAAGCTGTGCCACGACCTGCTGATCGCCGACGGCGTCAAGGCGCTTGCGTCGGTGCGCAACGGCGTGTGCACGTCCGCCGTCGAGCAGATCGTCGAAGCCAATACGCTGCTCAGCGGACTGGGCTTCGAATCGTGCGGGCTCGCCGCGGCCCACGCCATCCACAATGGCCTGACCGCGCTGGAAGGCACGCACCAGTATCTGCACGGCGAGAAGGTGGCGTACGGCACGCTGGCGCAGTTCGTGCTCGAAGACCGTCCGATGGCCGATTTCCAGGAAGCGTACCGCTTCTTCCGCGAAGTGGGGCTGCCGACGTCGCTGGAGGGCATCGGCATCGCCGACGCCACCGACGAGGATCTGCTCAAGGTCGGCGAACTGGCCTGCGACCCGTCCGACACGATGGTCAACATGCCGTTCAAGGTGACGCCGGCCGACGTCGCCGCCGCGCTGCGCACCGTCGACGAACTCAACAGCGTCATCCAGTAGTCTCCCGTGCCGCCTCGGATTCCAAGCCACAGGATTCCGGGGCGGCACCTGGGCCGCATCCGCGGCCATTGCGCCATTCCAAGGGACCGTCCCTCACCCGGTCCGGCGCAACAAGCCCCCTCCCCTTCTCCCCTTTCCAGAGAGGGGGCCTTTCATTGTTTTTCCTTTCCGATAGAGCTTAAGATTCCTCCTGCAAATGCCACTTAGCAGCCGAAGTAGCACCATCTGAGTAGATTTTCCCCTGCTTACGCAAGGTTTGCAGCAGATAGCTGACTCGGTTGGCCTGCTGCTGATCGGATACCCCTTCTGGAAGAGCATGTTTGATTGCAGCGAGAATTTCGATTCTTGTAGAGGGGCGAGAACGGAGTAGTTGAAGAATAAGAGCCTTGCAGATTTGATTGTCCAATCCTTTGCTTCTTACGTATTCCTTCTGCTTACCAAGAGCTTTCGCTACGGACGATGAAATCGTAAGCCTGGGATAGCGCCCCTCTACCAGGCCTCTTGAACGCAGGTCCTTAGCTTGATCCTTAGAGATGGGCTGCTCCTTCTGCACCATGTCCAGCAGCACTACGCTCTGCAAATCTAGTTTGGGATATACGGCCAGAAGCTGCGAATATTTTTCATCAATGATGGTGCCAAATATCGTAACTGATACGCGCGAAGGTTGCGAAAGATCGTAAGTTGGCAATGGCAGCCGGCGCTCACGCTGGATATCAAAGACGCTACGGATACCGATTGCATTCTGGTCAATCATACCGATCTTGCTCATAGCTTTTGCTAACAATGCATTGCGATAGTAGGGAGGTTTGTAACCGGGGGCGAGCGCTGCATCAATGCTGCCAGGAATAAAGGTGCCTTCATTCAGGAAGACCAGATGGTCTTCATATTCGAGAACATTAATCTTTCCTGAAAGGCGATAATCCTGATGGGCAATTGCGTTATGAAGGAGCTCACGAATAATTTCTGGGCTATATCGCTGCGCAACTTCCGGGAATAGGGTATTAGGATCAGTAAAAAATCGATACTTCTCGTTGCGTATTTTGGCTAGCACCTTGTTTACCTGCAATAGGAATGGCGGCTCAAAATGTTCATAAGAAGAGACATCCCCGTTAGAAGAGTACAAAGTCCAAGTAATACGAAGCCCGACGCCCCCTAGAAAAACAGTCGATTCAGGCTTTCCCAGCAACACAAGCGCGGCATTAGTAACATGGCCGTGAATCAGTAGACCAATTTTTGTCAGAATCTCTTCATCAGATAGGTTTTCAACCGCTTTCTGCGTAGGCGCGTATTTCTTAACGTATTCATCGCAAGCAAATCGTATTGCTTCCGAATCAAGATCGTCAACAGCGGCATCGTAGGCTATCTGCCGAGACCAGTCTGGCCTTGATTGCCCGTAAATTGCTTCAAGCTTGAACTGCGGCATCTGCGCTAAAGACTCATTCTCCCGCGACCAAGGAACGCCATGCCAAGTAGTTGGCGTGGCAAACGTTGCAGGTGGAATCTGAAACACAACGACCCTCTGCCCGTCTATTTCGAGCTCATAAATTTCTTCAAACGTCATTCCGTTATTGGTGTGCCGCGTGATGTCATGCTTAAGATTTCGCAATCCGACGCTAGGAGTATGAGTTTCCTTGCGATAGCCGGTACCGCAAATTGTCCTATCATTACGTACACCAAACAGCAACCACCCAGCATCTGCATGTCGAAGATTGGCTTCATTGCTTAGCGCAGAGAAGTATCGGCCCAAATCGTCAAAATCAAAATTGTTCTTCGCAGACTTATTACTCCACTACCTCAGTTTCGACGTCCGCCAGCAGGCGTCGTACTTTGTCAACCATCTCTGCAGTGCCATAAATCATCTTCGAACACCCAACTAATGTAATTCTTCAGTCAAACTAATGTAATTAGATTATAACTAATGTAATCGTTAGACGTTTGCATAATCATCCGGGCAGACGATGGCAGCAACCAGAATGCACAGGGCAGCCCTTTTCAATCGCTTTCACGACAGCCTGCGTGTCATGGCACAGGCAGGAGGGAGAATCACCATGTCGGGCTGGATATAACAGCTGATGAGAGTGCCGGCAGTCTGGTCTATGTCCTCGTCCTTAAGACGCCCAATCCTGCACTGAGCGTGGACTCGGCGGAGGAAAACAAAACCCGGCAACTTGGTTGCCGGGTTTTCAATCGTGCGAGTGGGGGGACTTGAACCCCCACGAGCATACGCTCACTGCCACCTGAAGACAGCGCGTCTACCATTCCGCCACACTCGCAGACAAATGACTAACTTACACCCACCTCCCCGGGAACGCAAATTAGTCATCTTCGGCGTGTCGCGAATCTTGTTTCCAACGGCGACGGCAGCGGGCGCTTTAAACGTCAGCCACGAGAACCGTTTTCGTAGAATTTCGCGAGCGTTTCATCGCGGAATTCCTCGAAATAGCCGCCATCAATCGACGCACGGATATCGTCGAGCAAATGCACGAAGAAATACTCGTTGTGGATCGTGGCGAGCGTGAAGCCGTTGAATTCGCGGGCGCGCAGCAGGTGGTCGACGTACGCCTTCGAATAATGGGTGCAGGTGTAGCACTGGCAGCCCTCTTCCAGCGGTCCGAAATCGAACTTGTTCTCCGCTCGCTTGACGTTGTAGCGGCCGTGGCGGGTGAAGATCGCGCCGTTGCGGCCGCAGCGGGCCGGCGCGACGCAGTCGAACGTGTCGCCGCCGTTCTCCACGCAGGCGAAGATGTCGTCGACGGCCGCGATGCCGAGCACGTGGCGAGGCCGGCTTTCCGGCATCTCATCGCAGATCCACGCGCAGGTGTCGCCGATGATCCGCTTTTCAATGGCGCCGCCGATGCCGACGCCGTCGAAATCCAGCGACGCAATCTGGGAAGCTGCACGGCGGCGCAGATCCTCGTAATTCGCGCCCTGCACGACGCCGTAAAGCGCCTGATACGGCTTGCCGAGCCGCTCTTGCGTGAGCTTGCGGTGCGCCTCGACGCAACGCTTCGCCCAGCGGAACGTACGCTCAATCGACTGCTCCTGGTAGCCGCGCGTGTTCATCAGCGTCGTCAGCTCGTCGAACGCGAACATGATGTCGGCGCCGATCTTGTGCTGAATCTCCATCGAGATTTCGGCGGAGAAGCGATGCAGCGAACCATTGAGCGGCGACTTGAACGTCACGCCGTCCTCATCGACGAACGCAAGCCGCTCCTTGCCTTCGGCGATGACGTCGTCCGACTTCATGCCGGTAACGTCCATCGCCAGCGTTTTCTTGAAGCCGGCGCCAAGCGAAAGGACCTGGAAGCCGCCGGAATCGGTGAACGTCGGGCCGTCCCAGTTCATGAACTTCGCCAGCCCCCCAGCGGCGTCGAGCACATCCTGGCCCGGGCGTTCATAGAGATGGAATGCGTTCGACAGCAGGCACTGCGCGCCCAGCTTCTTCATGTCTTCGGGAAGCACCGCTTTCATGGCCGCCTGCGTGGCGACTGGAACGAACGCCGGGGTGGCGATGTCGCCATGCGGGGTATGGATGACGCCGGTGCGACCGTAGCGCGCGCCGCCGCGGCCCTTGCCATCGGGAGCGTCGGAAAGCCGCGTATGCTGCTCGAAATAAAACGCCGAACGGTCGCCGGGCTTCCCCTCTTCAGCGCCGCGCGGATGTTCCACAAGATTCGTCATAGGCCACCACTCTACCCGCCGCCTCCCCGCTTTTTGCGTCCAGACTTTGGGAGCCACCCGGCTCACTGGACACAAGACGCTCCTTCAGCCTGCCGAAAATGGCGGATTTCCAACAAGCTGACATGAGCCTCGTGTCCAGCGGCGCCAGCACCCGCAAACTCTGGACAGCAAAGTTCTAAAGCCCTACAGCTCGCTACTGATGTCGCGGCCTGAGACGCGCTTGCACTCCTCGATCAGCGCCTCGACTACCCGCGGAACGTCGGTCCACGGCGCGTAGTTGGACTGGTTGTTCACCGCCGGATGCCGTTGCCTCAGCTCACGCTGGGCGCTGTCACACATGTGTTGCCGGGCATGCTCGAGCGCCTCCGCGTATTTTCCGCTGATCTTGTCAATCTGGATGTGCTTGTTCCTGCGCCCGCTTGCATTGCCCACCAGGTCGAGTTCCTTGGCAAGCTGCTGGCACATCGGCGTCTGCGTATATTCCGCCGGGCAGCTTTCGGCATGGTCGATAATCCATACCTCGAAGCACGGGTTCGAAATGACCAGTTCCACTTTCCCGCCGGTCGCGTCGGCAGCATCCTGCGCCTGCTGGATCTTCTTCGCGAAGTCGTCGATGTCGGTCACCACCCAGACCCGCTCGTACGGTTCGTACTCCTCCTTCTGCGCCGCCTGCGCGTCCCTGCGCATCAGCGTAATGGCGTCTTCCGTCAGCGTGAGCGGATCGACACCTTTCTTCTCCACCTGAACGTCTTCCTGAACGTTCCATCCCGGCGAACAGTACCGTCCCACAACGGACTTGACGTACTCGAAATACTCCACTTCAGTCACGATTCCACCGCAGAAAATCAGGAATCGCTTATTACGCTCGGCCTTCTTCTCCGGGCGCCCGTGGACGGGGACCTGCACCATCGCCGCCTCCTATCCTGCCTGCGTAGGCGCCTGAAAAATCCTCGCCACCGTTTCGTGCAGCGTAGGCTGCGGAGTGGCTGCATAGACGCCGTGCTGGTAGTTCTTGCCGAAGTTCACGTCGCGCTCCTCCCATTCCGTCAGCGGATGCAACGACGACTCACCCTCCCCGCTCTTCGTAATGAACCAGATTTGGTCCCGGTCAAGCACTCTGCGATCCGCCCCGGACGCGCTGATGAGACTCAGGTCATGCGTCGTGAAAATGAGCTGCGACTGGTGGGGGTTGGTGGCGGGGTCACGGTAGAGGCCGAGGATTTCGGCGCGCAGGGCCGGGCTGAGGCTCGTATCGATTTCATCGATGAGCAGGACCGTCGGCTTGGTGAGCGACTCGATGATCCACAGGAACAGCAGCATCGCGTTGCGCGTTCCCTCGGACTCCCGTTCCGGCGAGAACTGCCGCGTCACGCCCCGGCCGGCATGGGTGAAGAGCATCTGGGGCCTGCCGCTCTGCGCCTGATCGCCAGCAGCCGCGAAAGAGGAAGAATCGCGCGAATCATTGTGGAGACTGGCGAGGGCGGTAGCGATCTGACCCGGGTCGTCAGGAAACACCGGGTCGCCAGGGAGAACCGGGGCGCGGAAATCGACGCCGGTAATGCCGAAATCGGCGAATTTCAGCAATTCGGCGACCTGTTCGGCGATGACGGGATTGCGCCTCATATAGTGGGCGACGGTAGCGAAATAGCGACTGAAATCGACAGTGTCGCGAGACTGAATAGTCTTGGCAATCTCGTCGAACGCAGGCTGCACGGCGGCGATGCCGGAGGCCGCTGCAGTAGACAGCAGCAACGCGTTCGGCCGCGTAATCCGTTCGACAAGACGGCCGCCGGAACGCAACGCTGCCCCAAAATGAACCGGCTTGCCGTCCTCGCGCTCGAACAGTACGGTCTTCCGATTCGTTTCCGCGCGGAAGAGCCAAAGCACCTCCTCGACAATGCGGTCTTGGGTCAGCGAAAACCAATACTGGTACCGGCTGCCGTCAGCGGCGATGAATTCCGCGAAGAAGGTGGAAGGATGGTTTTCCGAGTCGTCGTCAAGGAGAAAGGGAGTTGCGCTGGTACCGGATGTGGCGTCGCCGGCACGGAAACTGGTGGCGACGAAGTTCGAGAAGAAGCGGAGGCAGCGGAGGAAATTCGTTTTGCCAGACGCATTGCCGCCGTAAATGGCGGCGAGCGTGGAGATTTGCGGCTGCGGCCAAGCCTCCCCTTCCGGCACACGGACGGTTCGGCGCATGGAGAACTGCTGGGGTTCACGGAAGCTCAACGCATTCTCGACGGTGAAATCCAGAAGCATGGCGACTCCTCCGGTGGTTGGCAGCGCGGACCAGACACGACAGGAAATTTGACGGTTGGACGGCGAATGGCTTGACGGTTCGGCGGCGAACGTGCGTCCAGCGTATCGCGAAAGCGAGCGATTCTCAATTTCAGTCGTCCAGACTTTGGGAGGCAGCCGGCTCACTGGACACAATGCGCTCCTTGAGCTTGCCGAAAATGGCGGATTTCCAACAAGCTGACATGAGCCTCGTGTCCAGTGGCGCCGGCACCCGCAAACTCTGGACGCCAATCCACTAAAACCCACGACGGCACAGGAGGACAGCCACCGCCGTCCTCGGAAACGGGGCATCCAATAGCCAAATCCAGAAGTCAGCAGTCGCCAAATCTAGAAGTGAGAAATCGCCAAATCTGGAAGTAAAGCCAGAAAACCGCTGGAAAATCAACGTTTTGAGCGAAATCAAATCTGGAAGCGAAACAATGGCAATAACGGAGCTGTGACGCGAGCGACTCCGGTAGATCAAGTCTTTCCCGCCTTCGCGCGTTTACCGCAGCCCAGCAATCCCCACCTTCGCATCCTTCCTAAAAGCGAAGATTCAATCGCCGTTCGCAGATTCTTTCTTTACATTTTGACGAAATGTAAAGAAAGGAGTGTCTTCGCGACCGTCTATTCTCGCATATCAGCAGGATGCGAAGATAACGAATCCGCCATGCGTTGCATTTGACGATATTCGCGCACAGAAGGGAGGCCACCATGGTGTCCTACAAAAGCGTCAAGCAATCCGTCTATATGAGCGACGCTTCCCTCCCCCCGAAGGAAAAGGCAGCCGCCATCGCCGCTGAACGGCTACACGACTGGAGCGCTTTCCCCTCCCACGTCACGCTGAACGGCCAGGAACCCTTCGTCGTGAATTTCCGGGAGCTTGCGCAGCTGCAATCATCCATTACCGCCAACGAAAAGGACGTTCAGGCATTGTGGGCACAGCTGCCCCCGACAGCCCGAGCAGCCTGCATGACCAGCCTCATCGCCCAGGAATTGCAGAGCACCAACGATATCGAAGGCGTGCGGTCGACGAGGCAGGAAATCAATAGCGCTATCGAACATGCAGCGTCTAGCATCGGCACCCCGAAAGAACGCCCCCACGCACGGTTCTCCGAGTTCGCCAAACTGCTCCTCATGCTGACTGACGAATCGCCGGTTATTCAGGCGCGGGAACCCCTGGAAGCTGCCGTTCCTTCCGCCTCCGCGCAACACCGCCAACTCGAATTCCCGCAGACGCTCGAAGCAATCCGCGCCCTGTACGACATGGTTACGGAAGGCGAGCTCGACGAGGAAACGCTGCCGGATAGCGACCTCTTCCGCACCGGCGCCGTGTACATTGATGACACGGCCACCGGCGAACATCTCCATCAAGGGCTGGTACCGAGCGCTATCCCCACCGCACTGACGCAATGGCTTGCGTTCGCGAACAGCGACGAAACGCCTGCACTCATCCGGGCAGCCATGACTCACTTCATCTTCGAATACATCCACCCGTTTTACGACGGCAACGGACGCACTGGCCGGCTCTTGCTTTCCATCCAGCTGCAGAGCTGCCTAAGCGCACCCACAGCCGTGAGCGTCAGCCCTGTCATTCTCGGCGAAAAGGCAGCATACTACAAGGCATTCGAAGACGCACAGCATCCGCTGAACTGCCTTGATCTCACGCTGTTCACATACCGTCTGCTCACGTTCGTGAAGACCGCGCAGAACCGGATCATCAACAACCTGCAAGAGAAGCTTGCCGCTCTCGCCGCAGGCGCCAGGCAGCTGGATATGCTGAGCCATGAGCGTGCTTACGATTCCAACCTTCGCGCCGTACTCTTCTTCCTTATGCAGGAGGAATTGTTCGGTGCTGCACCTCATAACATCGAGCGCTCCCGCGCAGCGGACGCTCTTGGCGTCGGCTATCGCGCCATCTGCAATATCTGCAGCCGCCTCGAAGCCGACGGCTTCATCACCCAAGTTCGCAAACGTCCCGTTCAATACGCCCTCACCAAGGAAGGCCGCGCCCAATTGCTCGGTTACTAGCAGCGCCCATTCCGCCACCACCTCAAGTTCAACTCCTACCCAACATAGGGAACATGAGAAGCAACACGGGGAGCAAGGGAAGTTACTTAAACAACATGGGAAGATACATAGGAAAGATGGGAAGTTACTTAGGCAACTTGACCATGTTCAAGGCAATGCAAGGCAAAGTAGTCACAGACGGCAGCCAACGCGAAAGCCGCTGGCTGCGATAGGTGGGCAATCGCAGGCAACGGCTTTGTGCAGCTAGAGCGCAAACGGCGGCTAGAGATTGAATTCGCGGCGGCAGATGGCGGAGACTTCCTGGACGCACGCATCAGCCATCAGCGCGCCTTGTTCGGCGGTGGCGCCGCGAGGGTCGGCCAGGCCACCGTAGGCGGGAACGTCGCCGGAACGCACCGGGTAGCGCACGTACGGCAGCGCCTTAACCGGGGTTTCGTAGACGATGCGGTCCATGTGCACGAGTTCGGGAGCGTAATGCAGCATGAGCGCCGTTTCGGTGATGGCCGCATGTTCCAGCGCCCAGCCGGGGAATTCCAGGCCGTCGAAGACTTTGTCGATTACGTCCTGCGTCAGCGGGTCCCACCAGTTCGTTTCCACGATTGTGGCCACGCCGCCAGTTTCACGTGTAACCAAATCAATCGCTTCGACGATGAACGCTTCGTTTTCAAAGTGCGCGTTCATCACGACGATCTTCGTAAAACCGTCGTCGATGAGCTCGCGCAGCACGTCGTGCATCTGCGCGATGACGGTGGCGCCGTTCATATCGATCGTACCGGGGAATAGCGGGCCGCCCCCAGACAGCGGCTTCGACTTGTACCCATAGGAAAGCACCGGCAATACGGTACCGTCAATCGCCTTCGCAAGGTCAAGGGCCACGCTGGCGGCCAGAACGGCATCGGTATTCAGCGGCAGATGCTGGCTATGCTGTTCGGTCGAGCCAATCGGCACGATGACCGGCCGATCCTTGCGAGCCGCGAATTCAGGCCACGTCATTTCGCTCATGAGATATGCCATGGAAGTGGGTTCCTTTCTATGGGGAGTCGGAGACTGCTGCGGTGGGGGGCGGACGCTGCTGCGCCGGAAGGGAGCGGAGCCGCCCTGCCGGACGAAGGCGGAGGTTGACGACTATCCGGCGCGCACCTCCGCCGCCGAATGCGTCGGGACGGCCAGATCAGATCGACGTAAGGTCCTTGTCGGCGTTTTCGTGCGAGAGAACCATCGCCACGAGCGCCACGGCCGCCACGACGACCATGTACCAGGCCGGCGCAATCGACGAACCGGTAGCCCAGATCAGCCAGGTGGCGATGAACGGCGCCGTGCCGCCGAACAGCGCGTTCGCGAGGTTGAAGCTGAACGCAAAGCCGGTGAACCGCACGCTGGTCGGGAACGTTTCCGCCAGATAGCTCGACAGCGTGCCGTCGTTGGCCGTCAGCGTCGCGCACAGCGACAGTTCGACGAGCAGCACCGGCCAGAACAGACCGGTCTTGAGAATCATGAACGCGGGCACCGTCAGCGCCATGAACGCCACGCAAGCGCCGATCAGCACCTTCTTGCGGCCGAACCGGTCGGACACATGCCCCATGCCGAACACCATGCCCACATACAGCACCAGGCAGATGGTGGTGATCGTCGACGACTGCGATGCTTCCATGCCGACCGTTTCGGAAAGGTAGGTCGGCAGATAGGTGAGCACGGTATAGAAACCGACGGCATTGAGCATGCAGGCACCGAAGCTGATGAACAGCTTCTTCGGGTACTTGCGGAACAGTTCGCGCAGCGGCGAGCGCTTGGCGCCGCCCTCGCCGGCAGCACCGCCCTGTTCCAGCGCATCGCTCATCTGCGCATAGACCGGCGAATCGGCGAGCTTGGCGCGCATATAGTGCGCGATGAGCCCGAGCGGTCCGGCGAGCAGGAACGGCACGCGCCATCCCCATGATGCCATCGCGTCGCCGCTCAGGTGCAGCGTCATGACGGTCGCCAGCGTCGAACCGGCGAGCAGGCCGATGGCCGTCGACGCCGGAATCAGCGAGCAGTACAGGCCGCGGCGCTTGGTGGGCGCGTATTCGCCGAGGAACGTCGCGGCGCCGGCATACTCGCCGGAGGCCGAGAAGCCCTGCACCATGCGCAGCAGCAGGAGCATCGCCGGCGCAGCCAGCCCGATGGCTGCGTACGACGGCAGGCAGCCGATAAGGAACGAAGCGCCGGACATCAGCAGAATCGACACCGACAGCGCGCCCTTGCGGCCGTGCTTGTCGCCGTAGCTTCCCCAGAACAGCGCGCCGAGAGGCCGCAGGAGGAAGGAGAGGGCGAAGACGCCGAACGTTTCCATCAGCGCCACCGTCTTGTCGGAGGAGGGGAAGAACACGGTGGCGATGACGGTCGCGAAGTAGGAATACGAGGCGTAGTCGAACCACTCGATGAAGTTGCCGAGGAACGACGACGCGGCGACTTTCCTCACCATCGACTGGCGTTCGGATTCAACCTCCGCACCGGCGTCGGGTTCCAATTCGAATTGCGGTGCAAGCACCTGGGGCTGGGTTATCGCACTCATGGTCACGCCTTTCTAGGAAAGAGAAGGACAACGGAAACCGGATTCACGCAATGGAATGTTTTGCACTGCCGACTATGCCCGCGCCGCTTTGCTTCGGTGTCACCGAACCATTACGTCGCCGCTTCCTGCATTGGACACACTGCCGCGGCCACCGGCATTCGGGGAACCGGCCGCCGGCGCCCCGCACAGCGCCAGCGCGGCCGCCAATCCCTGCAACTGGCACGCAAGCGGGTCGGAGCCGTCGACGCCGGTCAGTCTGGACACTTTGTCCAGCCGGTTATAGAGCGTCTGCCGCTGGACTCCAAGATTCGCGCACGCTGCCGTCTTGCGTCCGTCCGCCCGGAAACAGGCGGCGACCGCTTCTAGCAGCGCACGGTCGGCCAACGCCTCCTCCCCGAGCAGCACGGCCTGCAGCATCGCTGCGGCGTCGCCGGTCGCCGGCACCAGCGCGAACCGTTCCAGCAAGCGCCCATAAAAACTGCGGCATTCGCCCCACGCCGGCTCTCCTTGCGCGACAACGGCACGCATCGTCCCGCAGATATCCAGCAGCCCGCGCGCATTCCACGTTGCGCGCCCTTCCTGTGTCCAGCAGCCGGCATCGTTAGCCAGCGCCTGGCAGCATTGCCGGCAACGCCGCTCGAATGCCGCCAGATCGCCATCCTCGCCGGCAGCGCAATAGCATCCCCATAGCGTCGTGCCCTCCAGCACCGTTACCAGCCGCAAGCCGGCTTCATCCGCCCCTTCTTCCAGCGTTGCCGCCACAGCGCCGAGCGTCGCCGACAGGCTGCGCATTCCGATAGCCAGCGGAAAGAACATCGTGCCGGGCCCCGCGCCCAGCGCTTCCATCATGCGTGCGGCGTTGCGTGCTTCGGCATCGGTAGCCACGGTGCCGGCGGGGCCGGCGAATACCGACGACGCAATGGCCACCGGAACCTGCAACGGCACGAGTGCGGCAAGCAACGGCTGCAGAATCTCAGCCAACTGCGCCTGCAGCCGGCCATCAACGGCACGCAGCCGCTGCGTAATCTCCACCGTCGCCAGCGGACGCCCATTTTTCGACACCGAGATTGCCGCCGCCGTTTCCTGTGAAACATTGCCTGCGTAGCCGGCCTGCGCCAGCGGCAATCCGTCGGCGTCGAAGATCGCAACGCTCTCCCCCAGCGTCTGCGACAGCGCCGCGGCCGCTTCATCAACAGTGCGTACTTTCGACAACGACGCATGCAGTTCGCTGGACAAAACGTCAATGCGCGCCCGCGCTTCGAACTGGTCGCGCAGGATCTCGGTGTTGACGCTCTGGCACAGGTCTACGAACGGTTGCCGCGCATGCAGTCCGATGACCGGCAGCCCCAGCCGCTCCGCTTCGCGCAGCAGCGCCGGCGGCACCGTCCGCAGCCCCTCCACCAGTTCCATCGCGAACGCGCTGACGCCGGCGCCGGCCAGCGAACGCACGTACCGTTCCAGCTCGCCGTCCGAACAGCGGGCGAACAGCGCGCTGCCTTCGGCGATGACCAGTTCCCCTCCGGAAAGGAACGACGCGACGTCGTAGCGTTCGCTGGCGTAGGCCCACCGCACGGCATTCGACAGGGCCCCTTCGCCGGCTTCTACGCTGGGATCGGCCTGGCGCATCAGCGTCGTTTCCAGAATCTTGCGCACGCTTACAGCCATTACACTCTGTCCAATCATGTTCATGCGCCGCACATGGCGGCGTTACCGGCAGGCAAATCGTGACGCCGACAATATCGGCCATACGTTACGCATTGCGCTCGGCGCCGTTACGAAACGGCTGCAGCCCAGGGCGCCCGTCGATTGGAGCCGCTATGTCAGCAACCTTGTTCACGAACGCAACGATCGCCGCTTCCAGCGCCCCAGCCGGCCTGCGCACCGATCCGCAGGGCCGCTGCGAACTGCTGGTGGAAAACGGAAGATTCGCCGCCATCGGCACCGGCCTGCGCGAAACGATGCGGCTTGCGGACCGCACGGAACCGGTTGAGGAAGTCGACTTGGGCGGCCGCCTCGTCAGCGCCCCGTTCTGCGATACGCACCTGCACCTCGACTACGTATTCACCGCTCGCAAGCCGGGAGCCGTCAACGAAACGGGCACGCTGTTCGAAGGCATCCAGCGCTGGAGCGAAACGAAATCCGACCTGACGGTGGCGGAAGTCAAGCAGCGCGCCCGCAAGGCCGTGGCGAAGGAGCTGCGCCACGGCGTGCAGTTCATCCGCACCCACGCCGACGTGACCGACCCCAATCTCACGTCGCTCAGGGCGCTGCTGGAACTCAAGGAAGAGCTGCGCGATACGGTGACGCTGCAAATCGTTGCGTTCCCGCAGGAGGGGATGTATTCGTACGAAGGCGGCGCCGAACTCGTTGAAGAGGGGCTCAAGATGGGCGCCGATTGCGTTGGCGCGATTCCCCACTACGAGCGGTGCCGCGAATTCGGCGAGCGCTCCATGCACGAAACGGTGCGGCTCGCCACGCACTACGGGCGGCTGATCGACGTGCACTGCGACGAAACCGACGACCCGTCGTCGCGGCATCTGGAGCTGCTGGCGGCATTGGCGCATGCCGAAGGCATCGGTGCGATGACGACGGCGAGCCACACCTGTTCGCTCGGTTCGGCCGACAACAGCTATTTCTTCCACCTGCTCAAGCTGCTCAAGGCGGCGCAGGTCAACTTCGCCTGCGCGCCGACCGAGAACCTGTACCTGCAGGGGCGGCAGGATACCTACCCGAAGCGCCGCGGCATCACGCGCGTCAAGGAGCTCGACGAAGCCGGCGTCAACGTGTCGCTCGGGCAGGATTCGATGCAGGACCCGTGGTATCCGCTGGGCAACGGCAACATGATGATCATCCTCGACTATGCGCTGCACGTCGCGCAGATGATGAGCCTGCCGGAACTCGACACGGCGCTGCGGTTCCTGACTTCCAACGGCGCGCGGACGCTCAGCCTGCCGGAAGACGGCTACGGCATTGCCGTAGGGCGCCCGGCGAACTTCATCGTGCTGGACGCGGCGAGCGAATTCGAAGCCGTCTACGAACGCACCGACGTCGTACGGTCCGTGCGCAACGGCGCCACGCTCTTCGCCGCCCAAACCACCGTACAGTCCGACGTCCTGGCCCCGCTCTCCTCAGGCCTCACTCCCGCCGTCTAATCAGCGCCCTTGCAAGTGTACTTGCAATCCGAGCCTAAAAGAGCGAAAAATGAAAGTATACTTGCAGCTTTCGGTAAAAAGGGCGCGAAATGTAAGTTCACTTGCAATCCGTGGCCGAAACAGCGAGAATTGCAAGTATACTTGCAATCTCGTTCAGGCCGTCATCAGAGGAGGAAGCTGTGATCATTGAACGACCCGAAATGCTGTCCACGCTGATACGCCATCGCGATACCCCTGAAATCAAAGTGCTCGCCGGAGTGCGGCGATGCGGCAAAAGCACGCTGCTCAAAATCTACTCTGACCAACTGGAACAGTCAGGAGTGCCATCTTCCAATATCTTCCGCAAACGGCTTGATGATTTCGCTGTGCCATACGGCTATACTGCCGAAGACCTCTACAACGAACTGGCAGCGGCAATAAACAAGGCAGACGATTCATACAATTTCTATGTGCTTCTCGACGAAGTACAGGAAGTAGACGGGTGGGAGAGGGTCGTCCGCAAACTGCACACACGCGAACACACGGATGTCTATATCACGGGCTCCAATGCGAGCTTGCTCTCTAGCGAACTTTCCACGCTGTTAGCTGGACGCTATGTGGAGATTCCAGTGTTTCCGCTGTCATTCGCAGAAGTAGCGGCCTATCGGAGAAACATAGGCGATGTGAACAGTATCGATGATATGTTTCGCGACTACATGGAATTTGGAGGCATGCCCGCGCTTTACGCGGCCGGCAACCCCACTACAGAACGGATGGAGGAGATACTCTCCAGCGTTTATGACAGCGTGGTGGTGCGCGACATTGCTACACGTGGCGCTCTTCGCGACCCCGCCGCCTTAGAAAAGTTGTGCAAATACATGCTTGCGACGTCCGGCAATCTTGTCAATCCAACTAAAATCGCCGGCGCACTCAACCATGCCGGCAACACAGCCTCTCGTCCAACCATTGAAGCGTGGTTGAATGCCATGAAAAAGGCATTCATACTTTACGACGCCGATCAGGAACGGCTCCGCGGCAAAGCGCTCTTCAATCCGCTACGCAAATGGTATCCCGTCGATAACGGATTCCGGAATCTCGCGACAGGCAAGGCTACCTCCGATCTTGGCGCGCAGCTTGAAGGCATCGTTTTCATGGAGCTCAAGCGACGCGGCTATTCAGTAACTATAGGTGAGCTAGAAGGCTCCGAGATTGATTTCGTCGCCAGGAAGGGCGAAGAGAAGCAATACATCCAGGTGAGTCTCCACATGACCGACGACCGTGTATGCCAACGTGAACTTGCGCCCCTACGGCGTCTTACGGACGCTTTCCCGCGCCTTGTCATTACGCTGGACTGGTTTGGCACCGGAGCCATCGACAGCGGAATCAAAATCACCCACGCCACGGACTGGTTGCTGGAGCGCTAACGCCCACAGAGGATATCGGGGCGCACGGCGCTTGCGCGGCGGTAACCTGACGGTGATTGGCAACATACGAGCCGCACAAACGTTACGGGACGGAGGGTCTCATGGACGAAGATCTCAAGGAAACGAAGGCCGTGCGCCACGAGCTGCACGAACTCAAGGACATCAATCTGGTTGGCGCCGCAATCATCGACGACGGCAAGGTGCTGGTCGACCTGCGCGCCGACGGCGAGTCGATGGCCGGCTACTGGGAATTCCCCGGCGGCAAGGTGACCGAACACGAAAGCCTGCAGGACGCCCTGCACAAGAAGGTCGCCGAGAAGCTGGACTGCGGCGTCGAAATCGAAAGCGAGCTGTGCTCGAGCGAATACCAGCACGATTTCGGCATGGTGCACCTGACGACGTTCGTGTGCCACGTCACCTCCGGCACCCCGACAAAGACGGACCAGGCGGAAATCCGCTGGGTCCCGCTCGCCGAGCTGCCCGACCTCAACATGACGCCGGTAAGCGCCGACGCCGTCGACATCCTCTCGAAGATGACGACCGACTGACAGCGTACAACGTTCACTCAGGCGGGAGGGACTGGTTCCCTCCCGCTTTTGTTTGCGCGGCTGCGTCCCCGCTTCGGCGGCAAGCGCTAGCCTTGGAGGCATGACCGACACCGTGAGCAAGCAGAAACGCAGCGAAATCATGTCGGCAATCCGCGGCTCGAACACGAAGCCGGAGGTGTTCGTACGGCACCTGCTGTGGAGCGAAGGCTTCCGGTACCGCTTGAAATCGAAGGAATTCGGCCATCCCGACGTATTCCTGCACAAATACAACACGGCGGTGTTCGTACACGGCTGCTTCTGGCATCGCCACCCCGGCTGCAAGGTAGCGACGACGCCCAAAAGCAACGTGGAGTATTGGACCGGCAAATTCGCGCGCAACCAACAGCGCGATGCCGAGGTAAAGGAAACGCTGGCCGCACGCGGCGTCAAGGTACTGGTGGTGTGGGAATGCACGGTCCGCAAGGCGATGAGGAAAAGCGGCGACCCGCAGGCTTTGGCGGACGCGATGGCGGCGTTCATTCGCAGCGACGAACCGTTTCTCGAACTCTAGATTCCAGATTCCGAACGACAGCATCGTCGCTCGGGCATAAAAAATGCTTTCCACCTATCCCAAGTGGAAAGCAATTTCATTATGCATGCGTTGGCGCCGCTTTTCCCGCGGTTTTTACCGTCGGCGGATTTTTCCGGGTCTCACTAACGTTCATCGCCGATGAGGTGCCGGTAGAGTTCCGGATCCACCGGCCGCGCCAGCCGCAGCGTGGCAAGCACGACCTTTTCCCTGCCATCGCCCTTGTCGGACGGCTTGCTGGTTTCGTGGGCGTTGGCGATGGAGGCTACGCGTCCGATGTAGTAATACGTCTTGTCCTTTTCATTCGCCTCCGCTTCGCGCATGACGAAGATGGGGATGAAATGCTCCTGGCTCCATTCGGGGCCGTCGCACGGCAGCATCCATTGGAACTCGTTCGACGACAGCGACCGCCCGTTTTTGCTGTAATACAGCATTTCCTGCGGGTTGAGGAACCGGTCTTCATACTGGCTCGTGCCGTACTTCACGAAAATCGGCATCGTGCCGGTGGGGACGTCAAGCTTGTAGCCGCCGACATTGAGCGGCGGGATCTCCTTGGGCCATCCGCACAGGCGCTCGACTTCCAGCAGCGAATACTTGCGGTCATAGAGGAACGGGCCGTCAAGGCTGCGCGGGCCGTCCGTGGCTTCCTTAAGCAGCGCGTGGCTGTACATCATGCCTGTGTGCAGCGCATCGAAGAAGAACCCACGCAATGTGCCGTTGCTGCGAAGCATGCCGGCGAAGGCGTCGGCGAGGCGGTAGCGTTCCGTGTCTTCCGGCCCGTCGACGCGTTCTATCAGCGGCGTGCCGCCGAATCTCTTGAAATCGTTGGCGAAGAAGAAGCTGAAGTCGAGCACGCCCAACGCTGAATCAAACTGCGTGCTGGAAGTGTCGGCGCCCGGGAAATCGCGCAGGAGCGCAGCTTCCAGCTCAGCGCGAGACCGGCCTGCACAAACGGTTCCCTCCGCCCTGTCCGCGCTGATTCCTGCAGCCGTGCACAGCTCGCGCAGAATCTCCAGTTCCTGCGGCCGCAAGCCAGGCAACAGTATTTCCGTGGCGAACCGCAGGATGCCTTCTTCGGTATCGTTGACTGGTTCCAACCCCTCAAGGAACGTTTGCTGGCCGTCTTTCTTTGCATAGCGCTGCTCGCAGGAGCGGACGAAGTTCAGGTAGCAGCCGTCCTTTTTGGCGAGCGTAACCGGCAGCGACGGATCGTGGGCGTACATGTCGGCGAGCATCGGGACGCGGCCGAGCTCGTAGCGGACCTGTTCGTATTGCTCGCGCAGCCTCTTCATCTCCGACCAGTTGGCGGCGTCGAGTGATGCGAGGACGCGTTCCTTGGCGATGCGGTCGAAACTGATGGAGGAAAGCCCGATGGTTTTCCGCTGCAGATTCTTGCGCGCAATATCCCGGTCGCCGGTATTGCCGTATAGCGCCACCGGAATGAGGAAATTGTTCTGGTAGTTGCCGATGAAATCCAGTACCGTACAGCTGTCCTTGTCGGCGAATTTTCGCAGGCCTCGGCCCAATTGCTGTGTGAAAACGATGCTGGATTCGGTATTGCGCAGCATAATAATCTGGTTGATCGGCGGGATATCGATGCCTTCGTTGAACATGTCGACGGTGAACAGGTAATCGAGTTCGCCGCAGGTGAGCTGGCGAATCAGTTCGTTGCGCGTGGCTTCGCTGTCGCTGCCGGTGATGGCGGCGGTGCGGTATGGACGTTCGGCTTGCTGATTGAACTGACGGTTGAACAGCCGCGACAGCTCGCGCGCTTCGTCGACGCGGCTGCAGAATACCAGTCCGGTGACCGGCACATTGAATTCGCCGTACTCCTCGATTTTCTTGACGATATAGGCGACGCGCTCCTCGGACGCGAGATGCTGCATTTCGTAGCGCAGCTGGCGCCCAGAGGCGCAATTCGTGCCATCGGCCATGTCGAGGCGTTCGGGCGAGCCGTCGGCATCGTTTTCGGAGCCGAGGTATTCGCTGATGCCGTAGTAGTGGAACGGGCACAGCATGTCCTCGTCGAGCGCTTTCTGCAGCCGGATTTCATAGGCGACGTTGTAGTCGAACAGCTCGAAGATGTTGATGCCGTCGGTGCGCTCCGGCGTGGCCGTCATCCCCAGCATGAACCTGGCACCGCTGAAACGGTCGATGACCTTGCGGTACTGGCTGGCGCCGGCATGATGGACTTCGTCAAGCAGCACGTAGTCGAATTCGTCGGGCGCGAATCGGCTCAGCACGTCCGGCTGCGCGAGCGTCTGGACGGTGGCGAATACGTACTTGCGGTCGCCTTCCTTGCGGTTTCCGGTCAGCAGCCCCAGGTCGCTGTCAGGGCAGCCCAGCACCTTGCCGTACGATTCCTTTGCGCGCTGCAGGATCTGCTGCTGGTGCACGACGTACAGCATGCGGCGCGGATGGCATTGTTTCACGTCAAACGCCGACAGGTAGGTCTTGCCGGTTCCGGTCGCCGAAATGATGATGGCACGCCGCTTGCCTTCGGCGCGCAGGCCGCGCAGCGCGGCGAGCGCTTCGCGCTGCATGGCGTTTGGTTCGATGGGACGCTGCTGTTCGGCGGCGAGCAGCTCCTTGCGCGCTGGGGCGTACTTGCGGAAGTCCTCTTCGTATTGGCGGATCCATTCCTCGGTCAGCGGCGTGGAGTCGGCCAGCTGGGCGTCGAGTTCATGGCGCACTTCATCGACCAGGGCGCCGCTGTCCAGCGACGAGACGCGCAGATTCCATTCCCGCTGCTTCGTCAATGCCAGCGACGTCAGGTTCGAGCTGCCGACATACAGGTTGACATAGCGCTGGTCGCCGGCGGTACGGTGGCTGAATACGTACCCCTTCGGGTGGAACGGCTGGCCTCCGGCAGCGCTTGCCGTCGGCGCGGGGTCCTGCCATATACGTACATCGACGCCGGTCGTGCGTTGCAGATGCAGCAGCTGCCAGAAGGCGCGGGGGTCATTGAAATGGTTTTTCGTTGACGTGATGATATGGCTTGGCGCAGCGCCGGAATGGCTGGAATGGTCGCGGAAATCCTGCAGCAGCGACTGGACGGCGCCGGCTGAAACGAACGCAACGGACATATCGAAGGAATCGCTGCCCGCTATCTCCTCGGCAAGCGCATCGCCCATCGTCTGGCCACCGGGCTGGTTGGCGATTAACCGTGGCGAAAAGCGACCGGCTGCGTTTGCATTGTTTTCGACGAGCGACGAGAGGACGTCGGCGAGCAGCGAATCGCGTTCCGCGTCGTATGCATCGTTGCGGCCTGCGCTGAAGCTGCCGTCGTCGCCGTTGGCAGCGGCGCCATCGCCTTCTGCATTGACATCGCTGAAGTCCCCGCCGTCTTCGTATGCCATCTGCGCCCCCTTGCTGCGCGTTCCTCGCCTTGGTTGCGTCCAGGATAGCGCGGGCGTGCTGGCTGATCAAATGGCACGTGAAACATGCGAAAGACTACATGGCGCTGAGCCGTTCCACAGCTTCGCGATCAACGGGCGCCCAGCCAAGCTTCGGCAGTTCCTTCGGCGAAAGCCAGCGGAATTCCTCATGCTCCGTGCGCCGTGGCGTACCGCTGCACAGATGGCAGGCGAACGTCGTCAGCCCCACCGTGCCGAAGTCGTAATCGTAGACGCTGCTGGCAATCTGCTCGCCGACTTCCACCTCGCAGCGCAGTTCCTCTTCGATTTCGCGACGCAGCGCTTCTTCCGGTGTTTCCCCGGCCTCGATCTTGCCGCCTGGGAATTCCCAGCAGCCGGCCAGTGATTTGCCGGCGCCACGCTTGGCACACAGTATTTGCGGCGTTCCGTCGGCCGGATTGTGGCGGATGATTGCCGCTCCAACGACATCGATCACGAAACGCTCCTTCCTGCTTTGTGAGGCTCGTTGTCAGGGCTTCCGCGCGAACCTCGATTCCGTTCCTGCAGCCAGGGTAGTCCGCGCGCTTCCTTTTCGGCTGCGTTTTCCGGAGGCTGGGGTTGCTGAAGTGCCGACAAATTTGCCTACAGGAAAAAGATTTTGCGGGGCTTTGAAGGCGAGCCATAATGAAATTGCTTTCCACTTGGGATAGGTGGAAAGCATTTTTTATGCCTGTGCACGGAACGGCTGCCTGTCCACCGAGTTATCCACAGCTACGTTGCCATGACGGCGAGTAATCCACTTTTCCACAGATTTGCAGATTCCCGTTGAGAGACCAGGCAGCCGCCCCGTAGCTTGGATGCCATGAACGCAGTACCACATCCCACTACGCAGCATCGCCTCGCCAACCGCGTACAGCATCGCCGCAGCCAACGCCGGAACCCTGCCGTCGCGGCCGACATCGCGCAGGCGGCGATAGCGGCCTCCAACGCCATCCGGAGCAAAATCCGCGAAACCGCCGGCCGGTATCCTTTCGAACCCGTCTTTTGCCACGCTACAGCCGCCCGCTACTGGGGCTGCCCCGAACTGCCCACCGCGCCGGACAATCGCCTGCATGTCTGTTTCGCGGACAAAGAGTACAAGTACCGCAAGCAAGGCGCCTACAGCCACTATTGGGAGCATGAACAGCATGCCGTGCCAGTCGATTTCAGCGAAGCACGCATAAACGGTGCCACGCCGCAAGCGCCAGCGAACGCCGCCGTTGCCCGATCTGACGTCAACGGCACCGGCGATGCCGAGGATGCCGAGACCTGTGCAGATAGCGGCAATTCACATGATGACTACCGTCCGCAAATCGTCGCGCCGCAAGTCGCCTGGGCCCAGTGCAGCGCGCGCTGCACGGAGGAGGAGCTCCTGATGACGGCTCTCTGGCTCACTTCCCCGATGAATCCGCTGACGTCGCTCACCGTGCAGGAGCTCGCCGACTATATCGAGCAGATGCCGAAGTTCCTTGGCCGGAACAAGTGCCTCACGGTTCTCGACAATCTGCGACGCATTGCGGAGCCGGACGGCGAGCTTCCGCACACGCCGCTGGCAACCCGGCTGCTACGCCATGGCTTCGAGCTCCCCTGCTCGCCATACCTCATGGATATCGAACAGTACCGATACCGCATGGAGGCAGCCTACCCGGATTTGAAAATCGGCATCATCATGCCGATGCCTGACTCATGCACAGGGCGGGAATTCCCGTCGATGACCAGCCTGCGGCCGGAGGATCAGGGTCATGCCGCCTCGATACATGAAGCCCGCGAAATCAACCGCATGCTGCTGCTTGAGGGATGGCAGCTCATTGAGGACCGTGGCGGCACGGCACAGCTCGACTACGACCATGGACGGCTTGCGAAGTGCGTAGCGATGGCCATGGCCTTCGAGCAGGTCCGGAATGTCTCGTCCGACTGGGAGTACGTTCCAGGCGCCTATGCCGCCGGCAAGCGTCCCGACCTTCCCGCGGCGGAAAAGACGCTATGGGGCTGGTACACGCCAGCCGGGCCATCACGCCTATGCGCCCCTCCCCCGGCCGGCTGTAGCGATGACCCGTCGTTCGTCACCGCAGACGACTGGGAATGCAGCGGCCATTCGGAATACGACGGTTCCATCCAGGGCTTCCCGGACCAACCCGACGAGGACATGCCTGCGTTCTAGCGCCGCGCAGCCGTCCTACTGTTTCGTTCCAACGAGGAGCTCGGCCTCAACGGTGATCTCGCCGATGCTCTCCAACGCCAGCCCGTCCACTGCAACATTGAAAAAGAGCGGGGTCATGCGGGCAAAGGCGCCCACGTCTTCGGGCGGCATGGCACAGGTGCGGGAGACGGTGGCATGGCGAGCCTGCGCAAAGCGGCGCTCGAACGCCTCCACCACTTCCTCGTTGGAATATTCTTCATGGCGCAGCTGGCCTGCCTTGGCGGCCAGCTCGCGCAATTGCCTCACGTGCCCGTTGCCCGGCACCGCCTTGACAACGATGCCGCCGGGCTTAAGCACGCGTTCGAACTCCGCATAGTTGGCCGGGGAGAAGATATCGAGGATGCAGTCGACCGATTCGTCGCGCAACGGCAGCGCGCCCAGATTGCCGACGAACCATTTCACCCGCTTGCCCCGGTCCTCGCGGGCGGCGAGCTGCACCGAATCTTTGGAAATGTCGAACGCAAGCACCGTCGGAACGTCGCCTTCCGCAGCCGGCTGCGCCGCCAGCGCCGTGGCGAGCTCGCGCGAGTAGTAGCCTTCGCCGCAACCGACATCCAGATACGTCGCATCGGCAGGGCGCCCATCCATCGCCGCCTGCAGCACGGCGTCGCGAATATGGCCGTAATAGCCGGCGGAAAGGATCCGCTGGCGCGCTTCGAACGAATCTCGGTCATAGAAGGGAGATTTCTTCGCCGCGATGTCGAGATTCACGTACCCTTGCCGCGCGATGTCGAAGCAGTGGCGCCGCTCGCCGCCACACACCAGGCTACGGCCGTCCAGTTCCAGCGGCGCCCCGCAGTTCGGGCACGCGAACCAGCGCTGCGCGCCGGCAAACGATTCCCAAGCTCCCATGCGATACCTTCCTTAATGTACGAGAAAGACCATCACTATGATCAGCACGAAGCCGATGAGGTCGGCCGGAGTGAATACCGCGCCGGTCCACGCGACGGCGGTGATCGTCGCGACGACCGGCTCGATCGTCGCCAGCAGCGTCGCGCGCATCGAGCCGACGCGGGCGACGCCGGCCATGAACAGCCAGAACGCGAGGAACGCACCGACGACGATCGACACCGCCGTCAGCGCCCAGCCGCGCGCATCCATCGCCGGAACCTGCTCCCACGGGCGCACGAACGGCATGAGCAGCAGCCCGGAAATGAGGAACAGCACGCCGTTGACGACCAGCTCGCCATACTGCGCAATGAGCTTGACCGGCATGATTGCCAGGCAGGCGCAGGCGAACGCGTTCAGCAGGCCCCACACCAGCGCCTGCACCGGCATCGACAGCGTCGAGAAGTTGCCGCCGGTGGCCAACAGGAACACGCCGGCGAACGCCATCACGACGCCGACCAGCTCCACCCAGCTCGGGCGCCGCCGTCCGCGCACGCACACGTAGCCGAGCACCATCACCAGATTCACCGTCTGCAGCACCGTCGCCGTGCCGGCATTCGTCCAATGCACGCAGAACAGATAGCCGACCTGCTCGAGCGTGACGCAGCACAGCGCGCACACGATGTACCACGGGTACGACCGGACGTTGCCGACGGCCTCCTTCAGCGAGCGCGGGGCGATGACCGCCGCGCACAGCAGGAACAGCATGCCGGCAATCGTCTGCCGCACGCAGGCGAACCACAGCGGGCTGACGCCGTAGCCGTCCATGACAAGTTTGGACACGGACCCGTTGACGCCCCACAACACGCCGCCGGCCAGCGTCAGCGCGACGCCGAACAGCATGCGCCGCGGCGTCTGCTCGAACGACGGCTCGCGGTCGCGGCGCCGCTTGCCGAACGGCTTCTTCATCCGCTTGCCGGCCCGCTTGCCATCCCGCTTTCCAGCCTGCTCGCCGATCCGCGTTCCTTGCGGCGTCTCGCCCTGTCTCTTCTGCGGTTCGATGCGTTCGCCGGCCAATGCGCCGGCGGCGGTACGCACAGTGTCAGTGTCGCTCACGACAGCCCTTTCTCTCCAGTCTGCCGCGATTGTAGCGCGCGCAAGCTACGGGAGCACCGTCACCTTTTCGCTCGACTGCAGGTACCGCAGGATGCGCTTGAGGTACGGGGCGAACGTCGCGTTCGGCATCGAGAAGATTTCATGCACCGAATTGGGCACGCGGTCCATCTGGATGGTCTGCCCGTTCTCCTCCATGCGTTCCTGCAGCTTGTCCTGCGCGACGTTGAGCACCCACATGTCGCGCCCCGCCTGGAACATCAGCACCGGCGTCTGGATGCGCTGCACCATGTTCGGCTGCAGAATGGCATGCGACAGCCGCACCGCCTGGCGCACCCATTCGTTCGCGGCCGCCGTGTTCTGGTAATGCGGGTCGGCGATGCGCATGTCGAGGTACCACTGGCAGCGCGCCATCGACGCCCCGGCGTCCTTCTTGCCGATTTCCGGCTCGAAGTCGTGCATTCCCGGCGCCTTCTTCCCGGCGCGGCCGAGGTCGCATTCCAGCCCGCACAGCGTTGCCGCCAGCCAGTTCGGCACGCCGGTATCGGGGGCGATCATCGGGCTGGAGAGCACCGCCTTGTCGACCAGCTTCGGGTAGCGTTCCAGCAATGCCGCGCCGATGCCGCCGCCCATCGAGTGGGCGAACAGCGCCAGCTGCTTGCCGCGCGCCCACGGCCGCCCGATGCGCTGGATGAACGTCGCGTAGTCGGCGACGTAGCGGTGCCAGTCGTCGATATACACGATGTTCTTGTCGTCGACGTCGCGCGGCGAATAGCCGTGCCCGCGGTGTTCGAGAATGCACACGTTGAATCCAGCGAGCAGGAAATACCACGCGATTTCGGAATATTTCGCCGCGAATTCGGAAAAACCGTGGGAGATTACCACTGCTCCATGGAACCGCTGCGAGGCGCCGGGAACGCCGAGCTTGCGGAATTCCTCCACGTCGTAGCATACGTAGTGCAGCCGGCCAAGATCTTCCAGCGGCGGCAGCGCACGTCCGGAATAGATTTCGCGGGACGGCTCCATATACCCTTCGGTACGGCAGCTCTCCAGCGCCGGGAGCACCGTATCGTCGATTTCCTCCCGGAATTTCGCTTCATCAAGCATCGCGATTTCCATACGGCACCATAGTAATCAGCAGCGCCGCTTCCCGCGGGTTTTTTCCTTCGCATAAGATTCGCATGAGATTGGTATCCTCCGGCAACGGTAAGATTCTATAAGACCGAAAAGTGCGCGCCGAGTCCTTTCAGGAAGAGGGGCAAAGATGGCGTTTGTGCAAAAGGCGCCCGCTGGGATTGGCGCTCGTTGCCCCAAAGCGTAGGATGGGAAAGGATAGAAAGGTACCATTATGAGCGTTCTTGACCGTTTCGAGAAAAGCGTCGAAGGCGCGGTGAACGGTGTTTTTGCGAAGTTCGGTTCCAAAGACCTCCAGCCGGTCGACCTGTCGAGCGCGCTCGAGCGCGAAATCGACGCCGAGGCGATGCCGGTTGGCCGCGACCGCACCGTCGCACCGAATGAATACCGTTTCAAGCTCAGCACGCCCGATTTCGACCGCATCGACCAGTGGGGTTCGGAAGCGCTGGCCAACGAGCTCGCCGACAACCTCACCCAGTACGCGAAGAGCCAGCATTACGCGTTCGTCGGCCCCGTCGTCGTCATCTTCGAGGAAGACCTTGACCTGACGAAGGGCAACTTCAAGCTCACGTCCGAATCGGTGCAGGGCAACGCGGTCCCCGTCACCACCGACGCGCAGACGCAGGATTGCCCGATGCTCGAGGTGAACAACAGCCAGTACCTGCTCACGAAGGACAAGACGATCATCGGCCGCGGCTCCGGCTGCGACATCGTCATCGACGATCCGGGCATTTCCCGCAAGCACCTGGAAATCGACATCACCGACAACGGCGTCGTGGCCCGCGACCTGGGCTCGACGAACGGCACCTATGTCGAAGGCCACCAGGTTCCCGCCGCCACGCTGCTTGATGGCAACACCATCACGATCGGCCGCACGCGGATCCTGTACTGGGCCTCGTCGCAAGACCAGGAGTAATCCGCGAGGAGTTCTTTCCCCCTATGATTACCGAACTGACATTCGCCGCGCTCAAATACGCATTCCTGCTGCTGCTGTGGGTATTCGTATGGCTGGTGGTGCGCTCCCTGTACCGGGACGTCGAGGCATACAGCCCCCACAAGTCGCGCGCGCGGCGCAAGAAGGACCGCCAGGCACGCAAGACGGCGCAATCCCCCGCGCCCTCGGCGCGCCCGATGCGCTCGACGCAGCTTCCCCCGACCGGCTCGATGCCGGTGCAGGCGCGTACCGACGCGCCTTCGGGCCCTTCGCTGCTTGTCGTCATCGACGGCCCGCTTGCCGGCACGTCGGTTCCCCTCGACGCTTCCGCGACGATCACGCTCGGCCGCGCAGCGTCCAACTCGGTGGTGCTCGACGACGAATTCGTCTCGTCCCACCATGCACGCGTCTATCGTGACCCAACCACCGGCAACTGGGCCATCGAAGACCTTTCCAGCACCAACGGCACTATCGTGAACCAGCAACGCATCAACGCCCCGACGATGCTCGCGTCGCGCGTTCCCGTTCGCATCGGCGCCACCACCTTCGAACTGAGGTGACCATGGCCAGCAACGATAGCGAACCACTCTTCATGTACTCGACCACCGTGTCCGACGTCGGCACCGTGCGGTCGAACAACCAGGACTCCTCCTTCGCCGGCGAGCATCTCGTCGCCGTGTGCGACGGCATGGGCGGCCATGCGGGCGGCGACACCGCCTCGACGATCGCCGTGCGGTCGCTGGCCCACATCGAAACGGCCGGTTCCGACGGCAATGTCGAGCATGCCGCGCAGATCATGGAAACGTCGGTCATGGCCGCGCACGACGCCATCGTCGGCAAGGCCAAGCGCGAACGCAAGCTTGCCGGCATGGGCACGACGATCACGGCCATGTCGCTCGTATCCGGCTACTGGGTCATCGCCCACATCGGCGACTCGCGCGCCTACCTGCTGCGCGACGGCAAGCTGCAGCGGCTGACCACCGACCACAGCTACGTGCAGCACCTGATCGACACGAAGCGTATCAGCGAAGCCGAGGCGCGCAACCATCCGCAGCGCAATGTCGTCATGCGCGTGCTGGGCGATTTCGATATCGACGCCCATCCCGACATCGCCATCCGCAAGGCGAAGGCCGGCGACCGCCTGCTGCTGTGCTCCGACGGCCTGTGCGGCGTGCTCGGCATGGAGATGATCGAGGAGGCGATGCAGCGCTTCTCCAACCCGGAGGAATGCGCGCAGAAGCTCGTCGGCATGGCGCTCAAGGCCGGCAGCACCGATAACGTCACCGCCGTCATCGCCGACGCCACGCTCGCGCTCAACGCCAACGGCTTCGACCTGCCGCACCAGACTCCGCTGATCGGCGGCGCGGCCAGCTCGAACATGGCCGCCATTGCGGACATCGTCAACGAACCGGTCGCCAGCGCCCCGGCGCTGGTCGCCGCGAAGACGTCGCCGGCCGCCCGCGCGGCGGCGCTGGCGCAGAGCAAGCCCGCTCCCCCGCTGCCCCCGGACGGCGCCAACACCCAGCAGGTCGTGCAGCCTTCCGAAGTGCGCGAAAAGAACGGGGAACGCCCCGACCTCGATACCGGCGAGATTCCCGTCGTCAAGAAGAACGACGGGCGGCTGTCCGCGGATCCCAACGATCCGGAGGTGGCGAATGCCATCCACCACGAACAGCTCGAGGAAAGGAAGGCTGTCCGTACCCGTAAATTTCGAAACAGGGTCATCGGAACTGTGGTTGCCCTGGTTCTCGTCGCAGCCGCGTGCGTAGGCGCATGGGCCGCCTATGCGTGGAGCCAGACGCAGTACTACCTCGGCAATAGCGACGGCGTCGTGGCGATCTACCAGGGCGTGCCCACGAACATCTTCGGCGTCAAGCTCTCGCATACGGTGAAGGAAACGGACATCAAGACGGCCGAGCTGCCCGAACAGTGGCAGGACCGCCTGTCCACCGGCATTACGTTCGACACCTATCAGGAGGCTGAAAACCACGTCGACCTGATCCGTCTGCAATGGCAGGAGCTGCAGGACAGCAAGAAGCAGGACGACAAGGACAAGGACAAGGACAAGAAGGACGCCAGCGCATCATCGTCAGCAAGCGCGTCGCCGAGCGCCTCGGCGACGGCGTCATCGTCGTCGAGCACAAGCAGGTCGAGCTGATGGCCAGGCAGATCCGCTACCTCATGCTGCTGCTGCTGGCCATCGGCACCGCAGCCCTCGGCTTCTTCCAGATGTTCGCCCGCACGTCGGTCGGCCCGAGCTCGACGATGCTCGCGCTGCTGCTCGCCTGCGCGGCGCTGTTCATCGTGACCTGGGCCATCGTGGCCAAATGCCAGCCCTATGCGAACCAGGCGATCATCGTATGCATGTTCATGCTCACGGCCATCGGCATCCTGATGATCGCGCGCATCGACCGGGAGAACGACACGAACGTGGCCACGCGCCAGCTCATGTGGCTCGTGCTGGCCCTGGTGTGCTTCAACCTGTTCATCGTGTTCATGCACGACTACCGGGTGCTCAAACGCTTCTCGTATGTCAGCATGGTCATCGGCCTGGCGCTGCTGCTCTCGCCGATGGTGCCGGGCCTGGGCCGCGAAATCGGCGGCGCGCGCATCTGGATCGGCATCGGCTCCTACCAGCTGCAGCCGGGCGAATTCGCCAAGCTGTTCCTGGCGTTCTTCTTCGCGGCCTACCTGTTCAACCACCGCGACCAGCTGGCCGTCGGCGGCAAGAAGGTGCTCGGGCTGCGGCTGCCGCGCATCAAGGACCTCGGCCCGATTATCGTCGTCTGGCTCGCCTCCATGGGCGTGCTCGTCGTGCAGCACGACCTGGGCACCTCGCTGATGTTCTTCGCGATGTTCGTGGCGATGCTGTACGTGGCGACCGACCGACCCAGCTGGCTGATCATCGGCGCCCTGGCCTTCGCCGTCGGCTGCGTCGTGGCCGCGCACCTCTTCGCCCACGTCGGCTACCGCATCGAGGCGTGGCTCCATCCGTTCGACTCCGCCGTCTACAACCGCTATCCAGGCGGCTCGAGCCAGCTGGTCACCGGCCTGTTCGGCCTGGCGTCCGGCGGCCTGATCGGCACCGGCCTGGGCAACGGCTACCCGGCCATCACGCCGCTGGCCAACTCCGACTTCATCTTCGCCTCGACCGGCGAGGAGCTGGGCCTGGCCGGCGTCTTCGCCGTGCTGATGCTCTACCTGCTGATCATCGCCATCGGCCTGCTCGTGGCCATGAAGATCAAGGACGGCTTCGGCAAGCTGCTCGCCTCCGGCCTGGCGTTCACGATGGCGTTCCAGGTGTTCACCGTCGTCGGCGGCATCACGCTCGTCATTCCGCTCACCGGCCTGACGATGCCGTTCATGGCGGCCGGCGGCTCCTCGCTCATCGCCAACTACGCGCTCGTCGCGCTGCTCGTCGTCATCTCGAACTGCGCGAACAAGCCGGAAGCCGACATCACCAGCGAAACGTTCCAGATGCAGGCCATTTCGGCGCTGCAGAACAAGGCAGCCCATAAGCGCCAGCCGCGTTCCGTCGCCAGCGTGAAGGGAGGCGACCAGTGAACCGCAATCTGCGGCAGCTCTTCACCGCCGTGATCGTGCTGTTCGTGCTGCTCGGAATCTCGTCGTCGATCATCATGACGGTCCAGGCGAACCGGCTCGGCAACGATCCGCGCAACGTACGCTCACTGTACGAGCAGTACGATGCGCCGCGCGGCTCGATCCTGGCGTCCGACGGCACCGTCATCGCGAAATCCGAGCCTTCCGACGATGCGTTCGCCTACCAGCGTTCCTACTCCGACGGCGCCATGTACGCGCCGGTCACCGGCTATTTCTCGGTGACGCAGTCAGCTGACCGCGGCATCGAGGCGTCGCGCAACGAACTGCTCACCGGCGAATCCGACTCGATGTTCTGGCAGCGGCTCAAGGCGCTGTTCACCGGCACCGAGAACCAGGGGGCGACGATCGAGACGTCGATCGACCCGGCCATCCAGCAGGCCGCCTACGACCAGCTCAAGGACAAGGACGGCGCCGCCGTCGCCATCGAGCCGTCGACCGGCCGCATCCTGGCGATGGTGTCGACGCCGAGCTACGATCCGAACCAGCTGGCCAGCCACGATACCGGCAACGCGAGCGCCGCTTACAGCGAGCTCGCCAACGAGGACGCGAACCCGATGCTCAACCGCACGACCAGCGAGCTGTACCCGCCGGGAAGCACGTTCAAAACGGTCGTGCTCGCCACCGCGCTGGAGAAGGGCGACTATTCGCTCGACTCGCAGATTCCCGCCGGCGCTTCCTACACGCTGCCCGGCACCAATACGCAGCTGACGAACGCCGAAGCGGCCGGCAACGGCACCGACGGCAAGATTTCGCTGGAAGATGCCCTCGCCTATTCGTCGAACACCGCGTTCGCGCAGCTTGGCGTGGCGCTGGGCGACACCGCCATTTCCGACATGGCGCAGAAGCTGGGCTTCGACAAGTCGATTACCGTCGACGGCACCGATTCAACCGGCTCGCCGATGACGGCCGTCGCCTCGAAGTTCCCCACCGAAGTCAGCCAGGACAGGCTCGCGCTGGCGTCCATCGGGCAGGGGGACACGCTCGTCACGCCGCTGCAGAACGCCATGGTCGCGGCCGCGATCGCCAACGACGGCGTGCTGATGCAGCCTACGCTGGTGGACCGCGTGCGCTATTCGGACCTGTCGGTCATGCCGGATACGACGCCAAGCGTGATGAGCAAGGCGTTCAGCGCCGATACGGCCAACAGCATCACCACGGCGATGGAATCGGTAGTGACCAAGGAGAACGCGAATCTCGCCATCGACGGCGTCAAGGTGGCGGCGAAGACCGGCACCGCGCAGATTGGCTCGAACAATGAATCGATCGACGGCTGGGTCATCGGCTTCGCCCCCGCCGACGATCCGAAGATCGCCGTCGCGGTGGTGGTGCACGACGTCGATCTGTATGGCTCGTTCGCAGCGGGCCCGATTATGAAGGCAATGATGGAGGAGGCCCTGAAGGAATGAAGCTCATCGAAGGCCAGCTGATCCACCGGCGCTACCGGCTCGATTCCAGGCTTGCGCAGGGCGGCATGGGCGAAGTGTGGAAAGGCTACGACATCCAGCTGGGTCGTCCGGTGGCGATCAAGGCACTGCGCACCGATACGACGAACCAGGAATCCAAGCTGCGGCGGCTGCGGGCGGAGGCGCGCAATTCCGCCAACCTCGCGCACCCGAACATCGCCGCGCTCTTCGAGTACTACGAGCACGACGGCATCGGCTTCCTCATCATGGAGTACGTGCCCAGCAAGTCGCTTGCCGACCTGTTCCACGAGCTTGACGGACCGATGGACCCGATCGAGCTGCTGCCGATCCTGACGCAGACGGCGCGCGGCCTGTTCGTCGCGCATTCGCACGGCATCATCCACCGCGACGTCAAGCCGGCCAACATCATGGTGTCCGACAACGGCGAGGTGAAGATCACCGACTTCGGCGTCTCCTACTCCACGAACCAGGAGCAGATCACGCAGGACGGCATGGTCGTCGGCACGGCCCAGTACATCTCCCCGGAGCAGGCGCAGGGCCAGCAGGCCACGCCGCAATCCGACATCTACTCGCTCGGTGTCGTGGCCTACGAAGGCCTGTGCGGGCACCGCCCGTTCACCGGCGCCACGCCCGTCGACATCGCCGCCGCGCACGTCAACAACCCGGTCCCGCCGCTTCCGGCGTCGGTGGACGTGCAGCTGGCGCAGTTCGTCATGGCGATGCTGTCGAAGGACCCGCTTGACCGCCCCAGCGACGCGCTGACCGTCGCGAGGATCTTCACGCGCATCGAGCGGCGGCTGCTCGACCAGCAGGCCGAACAGGCCGAAACGGCCGTCATGACGTTCGGCAACCGCGTGCCGCGCCGCGTTTCCAGCGCGCCCCACCACGATCCGGCGACCCATGCCGCCGGCTACCGCTTTATCAACGAGACGATCATTGACCACGATCAGGATGACAGTCCCGCTCCATCCCGCCGCCTGACCGGCATGGCATTTGGAGGAAACGGAGGAACCCATCATGAGTAGCCCGATGCCCGCCAATCTGGACGGTGGACGCTATCAGCTCGGCCAGCTCATCGGCCGCGGCGGTATGGCTCAGGTCCATATCGCGCTGGACACGCGCCTGGGCCGCACCGTCGCCATCAAGATCATGCGTTCCGACTTCGCGAACGACGAGATCTTCCTCACCCGTTTCCAGCGCGAAGCGCATTCGGTTGCGCAGATGAACAACCCGAACATCGTCAACATCTACGACTCGGGCGAGGAGGTCGTGCGCCTCGAGAACGGCCAGACCGAGCGCCTGCCGTACCTGGTGATGGAGTACGTCAAGGGCCAGACGCTGCGCGACATCATCAAGGCGAACGGCCCGCTGAGCCAGCGCGACGCCGAGCACGTCATGGTCGGCCTGCTCAGTGCGCTGGAGTATTCGCACCGCATGGGGATCATCCACCGCGACATCAAGCCAGGCAACATCATGATCTCCGAGCAGGGCGTCGTCAAGGTCATGGACTTCGGCATCGCCCGCGCGCTCGACGATTCGGCGACGACGATGACGCAGTCGCAGGGCGTCGTCGGCACGGCCCAGTACCTCTCCCCCGAGCAGGCGCGCGGCGAGAGCGTCGACCTGCGTTCCGACATCTATTCGGCCGGCTGCGTGCTCTACGAAATGCTGACGGGGCGTCCGCCGTTCACCGGCGACTCCGCCGTCGCCATCGCCTTCCAGCACGTTTCCGAAGTGGCGACGCCTCCGAGCGCCGTCGTGCCCGGGCTGCCGAGCATCTGGGATTCGATCTGCGCGAAGGCGATGGCCAAGGACCGCCAGAACCGCTATGCCACGGCCACCGAATTCAAGAACGACATCCTGACGTTCATGAACGGCGGCGTGCCGGTGGCGGCGGCGTTCAACCCGCTGACGGACCTGACGAACATGAAGGCACGCAAGGAGGAGGAAGCCGGCACCACCACCGTTGCGTACGGCCAGACCGCCGCCGGCGGCTCAACGCAGACCTTCAACCCGGTGACCGGGCAGATCGAGACGGTGCCCAGCGGCGACAACCCCGCGATGTCGCGCACCGCGCGCGCCCAGGCGACGAAGAAAAAGAAGCGGCGCAACCACATCATCACGGCCTGCATCATCATCGGCGTGCTGCTCATCGCCGGCGTCATCGGCGTAACGCTTTGGCAGCAGGACAACGCCACGAAGATGGTCGTCGTGCCGACCTTCAACTCCACGACGACCGAAGACCGCGCACGCCAGCAGCTGGAAGCCGTGGGCCTGAAAATCTCGGTGAAGGAGGATACCGACTCCACCGAACCGGAAGGCACGTTCACCAAGCAGACCCCGGCCGGCGGCACGTCGGTGGAGGAAGGCAGCACCGTGTCGGTGTGGTTCTCCACCGGTCCGGCGACCGTGACGGTGCCGAACGTCGAGGGCTATTCGCAGGACGAGGCCCGCAGCACGCTGGAAGCCGCCGGTTTCCAGGTCTCGACGTCGGTGCAGACCGAGGATTCGGCGACGGTACCGAAGGACGACGTTACCCGCACCGATCCGGCTGCGAACTCCACGGCGTCCAAGGGCTCCACAATCCAGCTGTACGTGTCCAGCGGCATGACGAAGGTGCCGACCGGACTGGCCGGCCTGACGCAGGACGAGGCCAGAACGAAGCTTCAGGAAGCGGGCCTGCAGCCCACTGTCCAGACCGAGGCGTCCGACACGGTCGCGGAAGGCAACGTCATCCGCGTGTCGCCGTCCGAAGGCTCGACGGTGGCGCAGGGCTCCGACGCGACGATCTGGGTGTCCACCGGCCCCGAGCAGGTCACGGTGCCGAACATCACCGCCGGCAGCGACTACAAGACGGTCAAGAGCATCCTCGAAGCCTCCGGCTTCACCGTCACGACGGACGGGCCGACCGACGATGACGCCATCGTCACGTCGATTTCGCCCGAAGGCGGCAGCTCGGTGGACAAGGGCGCGACGATTACCGTCACGACGCAGAACGCATCGTCGAGCTCGAGCTCGCCCAGCTCCGGCTCGTCGAGCAACGAGCATTCGTCATCCTCGTCGTCCGGCAACGACAAGGACAGGGGCTGAACCCCCTGGGCAAAAGGAAGCGCCCCTCCTTCACGGCGAAGGAGGGGCGCTTCCTTTCATTGAGCGGCGGCATGCCGGCTCAGGACTGCTCGATGCGCGGCTGCAGCCCCTTGCTGCGCTCGACGGCGTTCTCCTGTCCGCACACGGCAAGCCAGTTGGCGAGCACGCGGTAGCCGTCCTGCGTCATGACCGATTCGGGGTGGAACTGCACGGCGAACATCGGCAGCTCGCGGTGGCGGATCGCCTGCACGATATGGTCGCCCTGCGTCCACGCCGTCACCTCGAGCTCGTCAGGCACCGAATCGGGCTCGACGGCCAGCGAATGGTAGCGGGTCGCCGTCATCGGGTTGGCGACGCCGGCGAAGATCTCGTCGTCGACGTGCTCGACCGGGCTCGTCTTGCCGTGCATGATCGTCGGGGCATGGCTGACGGTGGCGCCGAACACTTCGGCGAGTGCCTGCATGCCCAGGCAGATGCCGAACATCGGCTTGCGTTCGGCGGCGCAGCGGCGGATGACATCCTCGCTGACGCCGGACTCGGCCGGAGTGCCAGGCCCGGGCGAAATCAGCACGCCGTCGTAGCCGTCGAGCAGCCCGGGCGCGGCCGGGTCGATGGCGTCGTTGCGCACGACGTCGACGGTGGCGCCGAGCGTCTTGAGGTAGCCGACGACGGTATAGACGAACGAATCGTAGTTATCGATGACGAGAATGCGTGCGCTGAGCATCGGTCCGGTTCCTTCCACAGAAAGTCTTGCTCGGTCTACTGCGAGTCTACAGCGAGGCCGCTGCCTTTTGCGGCGCGCTGGCCGCGCCGCAGACGGCCCGCTTCCGGCGCCGCGGGGCAGCCGGGCGCCGGAAGCCGCAAGCCGCCGAATCTGGAATCTGAATCTAGTAGACGGTGTAGTTGCTCATTTCCCGCAGGAACGGCACGGTGCCGGCAAGCCACGGGAAGACCCACTGGAACATCGCCGCGCAGGCGAGCACGGCCAGCAGCGCCGTCAGCACCCAGCGGATGATGCCCGGGCCCGGCTGGTGGCGGACGAGCCAGCCGTAGAAGCCGGAGCCGAAGCCGGCGCCGTCCGCGCTCTCGCGGCGCCGGCGCAGCAGCGGCCATCCCCACGCGATGGCGGCGGCGATGAAGATGATGGCGTAGGCGACCGCCGTCCACAGCAGCAGCGGCTTCATCGAGCCCATCTGAACGAATACGGAGGTCTTCGTGTCGTTGCCGGCGAACGTCACCGTGCCGTCGGTGCCTTCCTGCGCGAGTTCCGCAGGGATGCCGTCGGACGCCTTCGCCCAGTATTCCAGCTCGCCGTAGCTGATCCAGCGGTGCGTCGGCGTCGAATACTTCGGTTCGCAGGTCGTCAGCGTGATCATCCGCTTCGTCGGCTCGGCGCCGGGGTCTTCCGGATTGGCGACGATGGCGGTGGAATCGTTGGCGAGGACGATTTTGTACGACGTGAACTTGTAGACGTACCAGTAGTCTTCGGTGCGCACGACGATGGCGTCGCCGGGCTCGAGCAGGTCGATGTCGCCCAGCGGCTGCCCGTAGCCGTTGCGATGGCCGGCGATGGCGAAGTTGCCGACGGCGCCGGGCATCTGCGTATCCGTATAGTGGCCGAGGCCCGCGAGATTGAGTTCCTTCAGCGACGTTCCCTGAACGAGATTGCGCTCCCAGCCGTCGCCGAACCGCGGAATGTAGACGAGGCCGATCAGTTCGCCGTCGGATGCCGTTTCCGGCTGCACCGGGGCGTCGCCTTCCTGCGGCTGCGCGATCTTGTCGCCGGTTTCGCCGGTGCCGACGCTGTCCGCCCACGACACGGACGTACGGGTATTGAGCTGCGCATGTTCCGACTCGACGCCGGTCCACCACTCCATCCAGGCGATGTACAGGCCGCAGACGGCGGCGAACGTCAGCAGCAGCTCGGCGAGCACGGTGACGACGGCGACGGCCGCGCTGCCACGGCGGCGGGCGTGTGATGCCATGTTCCCTTCCCTCTCTGGTCCGGCAAGGCGGCTGGAAGCGCCTTGCGCAACGGTTCTACGCTACTTCTTCGAGGAATCCTCCTCAAGTACCGTGGCGTATTTCAGCGGCTGCAGCAGCGCAGGCGTCTTCTCGAACGTCAGGTACTTCTCCTGGACGTCATAGCCGAGCCCGTACGCGTCGACGTACTGCTTGTAGATGGTGACGGCGTCGGAATTGTTCAGCGCGTTGATCATGCGGTCGACCGGGCCAATCGCCGAAATCGTGAACGGCGGCGAGTATTTCTTGCCCTGCAGCATCAGCACGGTCCCCGAGCAGATGACGGCCGAATTGGCCAGGACGCGCTGGTCCATGATCTCCATCGATTCGGCGCCGCCGGTCCACAGCGCGTTGACGACGGCCTCGACGTCCTGCTGGTGCACGACGTAGTTGTCGATGTCGGCGGAGGAACCGGAGGACCCGACGTTGTTCTTCCACAGCGACGAATCGTTGAGCGTCACGACGACGCCCTCCCCCTCGACGGCCGGAAGCATCGTGCTGGAACCGGATTCCTCGCTCTGCGTATCGTTCTGCTGTTCCTGCGTCATCTGCTGGCTGAGCTCGTCCACCTGGGCGCTCAGGTCGTTGACTTCCTCCTGCAGCTCGTTCACCTTCGCCACGCGCTGCTCGATGAGCTCCGCCGTATCCGAGGACACCGTCGCCGACTTGTTGACGCGGATGTTGGTGCTGACGAGGAAGCCAACGAGCGCGACGACAAGCAGCACCGAAACGCTGCCTACCAGCGATTTTTTCTGCCCGTGCCGGGGGGTGTGCTTGGCCATGTCGCCGCTCCAATTACGTATGTTTTGCAAACGTTACGCTGTATTTCGGAATTTTTGCCGCTTTTTCGTGCGAGAAGCACCCCGCTTTCGCACCTAGCCACTATGATACCTAGTAGCCTATTTAAGGAGAACTATACAAATGGCTGACGAAGAGCTGCACGAAACCGCCGCGGATGGCCAGAAGGACATGCAGTCCGAAGGCGCCGCCACCACTGCAACCGTTGTCACTGACGACGCGGTCGTAGAGGAAACCGTAACCGAGACCCCCGAGGACACCGGCGCGGCTGCCGATGACGGCGCAACCGGCGCCAAGGCCGACGCTGCTGCCGCCGACGAAGACGAGTCTTCCCAGGCCGCCGTCGACGAGAACGAGGCCGACGCCGCCAAGGGCGCCGAGAAGGCCTACGAAGCGGACGAAGAGGAATCCTCGGACGTGGACGACGACGAAGATGACGCGCTCGACATCCCGATGGATAAGGTCGAGGCGCTGCTCAACGCCGACGTCGACGAAGAGAACCTGACGCCGCAGATGCGCCGCATGATGCGCCGCCAGGACGAGAACACCCACCGCGTCGAGGAATCGATCAAGGGCACGAAGGCGAACCCGCGCTGGTTCGTCCCGCTGTTCTGCGCGCTGATGATCATCGGCCTGATCTGGGCGGTCGTGTTCTACCTCACCTACGACTTCCCGATTCCGGGCATCCACCAGTGGAACCTGCTCATTGCGTTCGCGTTCATCATGGTGGGCTTCATCATGACGATGTGGTGGCGCTGAGCCGCAACCGGCTGCCGCGCACCGCGCTATGACGCATGGAGGGCCTCACGGGCCCTCCTTTTGTTTTACCGTCCCGCGCTCGCCCCCGGGCCACGGCCCAGCCCCGCTTCACGTTGCTGGGCCGGGGACTGCCCCCCCTAGCTGCGTGCCGGGGGTGCCGGATGCGCCTTGTGCGCGCCGATGACGACATGGTTGCCGGCGGCATCGGTCGTGCCGAATACATACAGGTCGCCGCCGTCCTTCACGTTCAGGCGGCTGCGCAGCTGCGGCGCGGACAGCGGGAAGTTGCGCACGGCGACGTTGGCGCGCCCGACGCCGGAGAACTGGCGCCGCAGCGACTTCTTGTTGAGCGTGCCGACGGAATCTATGGTGAATGCGCGGCCCGGGAAGTCCAGCGGGCCATCGGCTACGAACAGATGGCTGTTGGGCGCAATCTGGCGCGCTCCGGTACGCTGTTCCAGCAGATCGAAGCAGCCGGCCTTCATCAGCGCGGCGTTCGGTTCGAACAGCGCCATCCCCGCCTCCAGCGCGGGCGACGACAGGCCGGCGCCGCGCGGGCTCGATGCGTCCGCCGTAAACGCGAACCGCTCGCCGTCGGCAATGGCGACGACCTGCGGTGACGTGGTAGCGTTGCGCGTCAGCAGCAGCACCAGTTCCTTGCATTCGCCGCCGGCGGCGATGATGCCGACGCACGCCGTCGCATCGCCGAAATCGGCCGCCGCCTTGCGCCAGTCAAGCATCGGCGACAGCTTGATCATCACCACCTGCGCCTTGGCGAGCAGTTCGTCACGCAATGCGAGCACGTTCGGCGTGCAGTCCTCGATTGCGTAGGTCCGTGCGCCGCTCGTTTCGCTGCGCCGCGCCGGATCGACATAGATCAGATCCACCGGTTCCATGGCGCGCAGCGTTTCCACGGCGTCGGCGTTGACGACTTGCGCACGCTCCAGCCCCAGCGCCGCGAAATTATGCCGCGCAATCTCGCACAGCCCCTCCTGCCGCTCGACGTACGTAGCCTGGCCGGCGCAACCCCGCGCCAGGAAAGAGAAATCGACGCCGAAGCCGCCGGTCAGGTCGACCATCGAACGCGGGCCCGAACCGGCGCCGATACGCTGGAACAATTCGACGGCAAGCTGCGTTTTGGCGGTGGCCGTGGCTTCGCTGGAGCACTGTTCCATCGCCAGATGGGGCGGGTAGACGATGCCGTCGGCGGCCGCCCACGACGGCAGCTTGCGCCGCGCAGCTTGCCGGCCGGCAATCTGGTCCAGCGCAAACGCAAGGTCGAGGCCGTCGTCGCGCCGTGCGTTCAGCGCCAGCTGCCGCACGTCGCCGTCGGCGTGCTCGTCAATGAACCGTTGCGTCTGAGGGGAAATCTCCATACCGCCATCCTATCCGCCCCTCTCTTCCTTACCGGCACCCCCGAGCGCTGCATCGCCTGTCTTCCCCCTCTCCACGTTTTCTCTTGCCCTTCCCCTCATGTCCGGATTACCTCATGCTTCCTTCCGTGCGGGCTGCCGGCGCTTGAGGCGGAAAACCTGACTTGTCTTATGCCGAAACAAGATTATGTCAGAAAAGAGCGCAGAGAGGATTCAGAAGGACGCATATTTAGGGGAAGAGAAAGGGTCGCTCGCCTATATCTCGTGGTGGATAACTCCTGCTCTTGTGGATGTGGATAACTAGTTATCCACATTGTCCACAGTTGAAAATCCAGTGATTTCGGGCCTTTGTGGAAAACCATGTGGATAACTTTGCCCTTCATCCCCCGCTTTTCCCCAAGTTATCCACAAAGTTTTCCACAGATTGTGGAAAACTACACCTGTGTAACTTCCCAGCCGCTATTTTTCAACGTTCCAGGCTGTATTCCGACGGCGCAGCCTCGCTGGCCGCAGGATGCCCGCTGGCAGCGCCATGTCGTCCGCTTCACAATCAAAAAAGGACGCCTGACATATCAGACGCCCTTTTTCCACGTAGAACCCGCAGCCGCATCCCTTTGCTTGCGACAGCGCGCTTTACTGATGTCGAGGAGGATCACCACGGCCAGCCGACGCCCTGCACGAGCGGATCGTAGGACAGGCACACCAGCGCGATGACGACGAGCACGGCGAATACCGCGCCGCCATAGATGCCGGTCCGCTCCAGCACCGGCAGCTTCCACAGCCGCTTGGGCCCGTCAATGACCAGCAGCGTCAGCAGGCCGCCGACGATGAAGCCGGCGACGTGCGCCTGCCATGCGATATTCGGCATGACCACCGGCATCAGGAAGTTGATGCCCATCCAGATCAGCATCGAGCGCAGGTCTTCGCCGACCTTGCGATACACCACCAGGACCGCCGCAAACAGCCCGAACAGCGCTCCAGACGCCCCGTAGGCGCCGCTGTACCAGCCGTCCGAGCCGCCGAGCGCAGCCCATGCCAGCATGCCGACGTTGCCGCCAATGGCCGACACGACGTAGAGGATCAGGTACGCCCAGTGTCCCATCATGCGCTCGAGGAACGGGCCGATGCACCACAGCGTGAGCATGTTGAACAGAATGTGCCACAGCGTGTTCGGCTGGTGCAGGAACGCCGCCGTCAGGAACGTCCACGGCCGCCACGGCGCCGTCATCGGCTGGAAGGCGCCGTTGTTGAGCAGCCACGAGTAGCCGGCCGGCCATACGTAGCGGAACACCACCTCCAGCAGCCATATGGCGACGCAGGCGACGATGATGATTTCGGTAATGACCGGGTCGCCCCCGCGCCAGCGCGCCTTGAACGCACGGCGCGAGAAGACCTGCCGCATTTTCGGCGAATCCGGAAACAGCGAAAAATGACTTGCCATGGCTTCCAGACTAACAAGCGGAACGTTCGCAATGGGGGAGCGTCCCGGAACCGCCACGCAACCGCCGCACCTCGCCGCGCCACCGCCCCGCTCCGGCTCCATTTGGTGAGACGGCGCGCGAGTGGCGGAATTCCGGGCGCCGCGACTTGCCGAAAGCACAATCGTGTCACCGCACCGCGAAAGTGGCTTTATGATGGTAAGCAGGGCTGTTTGGCAGAAGGGCCAGCGGCCAGTTCGCTCAAACCGAGCTCTATCGGAAAGGAGCCGTCATGAAGGACAACAAGTCTTCTAACGGTTGGAAGTTCTTCGCGCTGCTCTTCGGCGCGCTGCTGGCTGGCGTAGTCGGCCTGTACATCTACAAGCAGCAGAACCCGGATTACGATCCGTGGGAGGAGCCTTGGGAGAACAGCTCGTCCCCGGTCGACCTGAGCCTGTCGAAGGACAAGGACGAAGACGACGTCGACGACGTCAAGCCGGCTGCCGGCGACGCCGCCGCAGCCGCTCCGGAAGCTGCCTGAGTTCCGGCACGGTCTGTAGACTTCAAGCCCTCCGCTTCGCTGCGGAGGGCTTTTTCGTATCCAAGATTCTTCATGCGCCATTCCTCCTGCCGCTGCCGTCCGTTGCGCTAGGCACGATGCCGGAAAAGCAAATGCGCCCCTCCTTGGGAGAGGGGCGCACTGCGGCATCTCGGAGCGCCGCGCCGCAAAGTGGGCTAAAGGCGCGGCGGCGGGATACGGATTGGCTTGCTTACTTCAGCGGGCCGGTCATCCAGACGCGCTCGAGGTAGTCCTCGATCGAACGGTCGGAGCTGAAGTAGCCGGAGTTGGCCACGTTGAGCAGGGCCTTGCGGTTCCACTCGAGCTGATCGTCGTAGAGGGTCTCGATCTGGGACTGCACGTCGTGGTAGGCGGTGAAGTCGGCCAGCGTCATGAACCAGTCCTTGGTCAGCCAGTCGGAAACGAGCGGGGCATAGGTGTTGCGGTCGCCGTTGGAGAACGTGCCGCCGGCCACCATGTCGATCGCGGCCTTCAGGCGCGGATCGGACTCGTAGTACTTGGCCGGGCTGTAGCCGTTGGCGTACAGGGCTTCGACCTCGTCGACGGTCATGCCGAACAGGAAGAAGTTGTCGGCGCCGACGCGGGCGCGGATCTCGACGTTGGCGCCATCGAGGGTGCCGACGGTCAGCGCGCCGTTGAGGGCGAACTTCATGTTCGAGGTGCCCGAGGCTTCCTTGCCGGCCTGCGAGATCTGCTCGTCGAGTTCGGTGGCCGGGATCAGCGTCTGGGCGACTTCGATGTTGTAGTTCGGGCAGAACAGGATGTTCAGCTTGCCCTGGACGTCCGGATCGGAGTCGAGCACGCGGGCAACGTTGTTGATCAGCTCGATCGTCAGCTTCGCCATGTAGTAGCCCGGAGCGGACTTCGCGCCGAAGATGACGGTGCGGGCCGTCATGTCCTCGGCCTTGACCTTGCCGGACTTGATGTCGGCGTAGTCGGCGATGAGCTCGAGGATCTTCAGCGACTGGCGCTTGTACTCGTGCAGGCGCTTGATCATCGTGTTGTACATCGTGTTCGGGTCGACGTCAACGCCGTAGTGGTTCTTGGCGAAGTTGGAGAAGCGGACCTTGTTGGCCTTCTTCACTTCGGCGAACTTCTTGACGAATTCGTCGTCCTGGGCGAGCGGGACCAGGCCTTCGAGCATTTCGAGGTCGGAGAGCCACTTGTCGGTGCCCAGGCCCTCGGTGATGAGGTCGGACAGGCCCGGGTTCGCCAGCTTGATGAAGCGGCGCGGCGTGACGCCGTTGGTCACGTTCGTGAACTTCTTGTCGTAGAGGTCCGAGAAGTCGCGCAGCGTGACGTCCTTGAGCAGCTGGGAGTGCAGCTCGGCGACGCCGTTGACGTGCTCGCCAGTGTAGGAGGCGAGGTAGGCCATGCGCACCTGCGGATCGTTGCCTTCGGTAACGATGCGCATGCGGTTGATCTTGTCCTCGTCCTTCGTCAGGCCCTTGAGCTCTTCAACGAACTGGTCGTTGATCTTCTCGATGATCTCCATGTGGCGCGGCAGCAGCTTCTTGATGAGCTTGGCCGGCCAGACTTCCAGGGCTTCCGGAAGCAGCGTGTGGCAGGTGTAGTTGAACGCCTTCTGGGTAACGCCCCAGGCGGTATCCCAGTCGTAGCCGTATTCGTCGATCATGATGCGCATGAGTTCCGGAATGGCGATGACCGGGTGGGTGTCGTTGAGCTGGAACACGATCTTGTCGGCGAACGTCGTCAAATCCGGATTCTCGGCGCCCTTGTAGAACACGCGGATGGCGTCATGCAGCGAGGCCGACGCGAAGAAGTACTGCTGCTCGAGGCGCAGTTCCTTGCCCTGCGGCGTGGAGTCTTCCGGGTACAGAATCTTGGAGATGTTCTCGGCCTTGACCTGCGGCTTGACGGCATCGACGTACTCGGACTTGTTGAAGGTCAGCAGATCGAATTCATCCCAGGCCTTGGCCTGCCACAGGCGCAGCGTGTTGACGTTGCCCGAGGCATAGCCCGGAACCATGTAGTCGACCGGGATGGCGCGCACGGACCAGTCCGGCTGCCACACGCGCTGGCCGTCCTCTTCGACGACCTTGCCGCCGAAGTTGACGCGCTGGTCGCGCTGGTAGTCGATGTGGCCCCACGGCTCTTCGTTGGCCAGCCAGTAATCCGGGTGCTCGACCTGCTTGCCGTCCTCGTCGAACTCCTGGCGGAAGATGCCGTACTTGTACTGGATGCCGTAGCCGAAGGCCGGCACGCCCAGGGACGCGAGCGAATCGATGAAGCAGGCGGCGAGACGGCCGAGGCCGCCGTTGCCCAGGCCCGGCTCGTATTCGGCGTCGATGACGGCCTGCGGATCGAAGCCCAGGTCCTTGACGGCTTCGTCGAACTGCTCGGTCAGGCCGGCGTTGAGCAGCGCGTTCTCGAGCTGCTTGCCCATCAGGAACTCGGCGGACAGGTAGCCAACGGCCTTCGTGTTGCCGTCGACCATCTTCTGCTGGGTTTCCATCCAGGAATCCATCAGGTGGCGGCGCACGGCGCTGGCAGCAGCGACGTAGACGTCAGCCGAAGTGGCCTGCTCAGGGGTGACTCCCTGGGTGTACTTGAGTTGTTCACGAAGCTCGTCAGCGAAGTCCTTTGCGGTGAGCGGGGACTTCGGTGCGGTTAATTCGGTCATAACCTAAAACTCCCTTAGACGGTTGTTGTTATGGAACGCCGATGCTTGGGGCGGAGAATAGATAGGGCCCCTTTGCATGTTCACAAACCAATGCGCAGTACCGTTTGCATACGTTCTCAGAGTAAATCGTACCATATTTGCCCGACGCGCCAACCAGTATTTTGCAAACGTAATCATGAACGCTTCCGCCACCTCGCAACCCGCCGCATGAGCGGCGTTACAGCGTTGCCGTGCTATAACGTTTTACCTCCCAACCATTATCGACGGCCCTATCCACAATAGAGGCATGGCAGCGATTCGTGAACAGGATTTAGCGGCAGGGGAGATTGCCTTCTTCAGCTGGCGCGAGCAGGCGCTGGGCGAAGTGGCGCAGCTGGCGGCCGCCAGCGGTTCCGGCGATGGAGCCGCCGCCAACGCAACCGGCAGCGAACCGTTCGGCATTCCCGCACAGCTGCGGCTGCAGATCGCGCCGAATCTCGACCGCAAGACGATGGCGATGGCCGTGCGTTACTCGCTGCACGCGCTGGAAAAGCGGGCGCCGGGCCCGGGCGTCGAGGTGCGCGTCGCGCCGTTCGCCGCCGTAAAGATTCTCGAAGGCCCCGCTTCGGACCCGCATAATCTCACGCCGCCCGACGTCATCGAACTCGACCCGCCGGTCTGGCTGCGGCTGGCGACCGGCGTCACCACCTGGGCGGAGGAAAAGGAAGCCGGCCACATCGCCGCGGTGGGGGAGCGCGACGACCTGACCCCGCTCCTGCCGCTCATCGCGCCGAACGACGAGGCGTAGCACCGCCCGTCGGATACGAGAAAGCCGGGCGACGGAACCTTCCGCACCCGGCCGGTGTAGTAACTAGTTGCTTGCCGCATACTATTCTATAGTATTGATGTGCTATTAAATGGTATACTTGAGCGCATGAAGTTGTCTCAGTATGCGAAGAACGAGGGACTTACGTACCGCGGTGCGTATCGCCGGTGGAAGCATGGGCAGATTCCCGGCGCATACTTGGACGATTCGGGTCATGTGGTTGTCCCGGACCCGAAGGTGGAGAACCTGAAGAACGCGGCGGTGTATGCGCGCGTGTCCTCGAACAAACAGAAAAAGGATTTGGAACGTCAGGCGGACCGCATGGTCTCTTTCGCCAACGCTGCCGGATACCGGGTGGTCAAGGTCGTCAAGGAAGTCGGTTCGGGCGTCAATGACCATCGCGTCAAGCTCACCCGTTTGCTTGAATCGGATGAATGGGGCACGCTCGTTGTGGAGCATAAGGACCGGCTGAGCCGTGTGGGGTTCGAGTGGTTTCGCGTGCTGTTGGCACGGCAGGGCAAGAGCGTGGTCGTGGCGAACGAGGCGCAGGACGACACGTCGGATTTGATGGCGGATTTCACCAGCATCATCTATTCGTTCGCGACCCGCCTGTACGGGCTGCATGGCGCGAAGAGCCGGGCGAACGCCACGGTCAGGGCGTTCAAAACCGCCGCGACCGGCAATGACGACGATAGCGACGAGCCGGAAGCGGGTGCGTGATGAAACGGACCTATGCCCACCAGCTGTACGACGTGAACCGCGGCAAGGAAGAGCAGCTCCTTGCTCTGTTCGCTCCGTTCCATCGCGCGCTTGGCGCGGTGCAGGCGGTGGTGCGCCGACAGGTCCTCGAAGGCCATCCCATTCCCCGCTATCCCGCCCTTCCAGACAAGAAGACGGTTGGGGGATTGTCGGCACGGCAGATGAAAAGCGCGGGCAACATGGTGCGCTCCTCCTACCTGTCGTGGCAGGCATTGCTGGAAGACAAGGTACGCGAGACCATCACCAGCTCGACGCTGGACAAGCCAACAAAAACCATGCTGTACCGGCTCAACAAGCACCACCAGTGGTTCGCGCCGGAAGCGACGCTCCTGTGGAGGGTGGACGGCAAGACCGGGGAGCTGAAACCGGCCGCACGGCGCGGCGAGAACACCGTGGAGCTGCCCGTGCCCGGCTCCGTGCTGAAGCTGTTGCGGCGCATCGTCAAGCACTGCATGAAAACGTGTTCCATGCCCGACTTGCGGCACGTCAACACGCTCGTCCTGGATTCCATTGTCGCCAAGCCCGAACGCCCGGAAACGGGAAACGGCAGTATCGGCTGGTGGGTGAAGTTTGCCACGCTTACGCGTGGCAAGCCTGTCACCATTCCCTTGACACGCAACCCGTATTTCGAGGACACGTACACAAGGTTCAAGCAGTCGGGTGGCGGCATGTGCGGTGTCGTCCAGCTCACGCGAAGGGGACGGCATATTGGGAAAATCAGCCTCGTGCTCGACAAGCCCGATGCCGCTCCTCACGGCAATGGGAAGACTTTGGGCATTGACTACGGCATGGCCGACGCCTTGCTTGCCACGTCGGACGGCGGCCTGCTCGGCCATGCCATGCTCGACCGCATCAGACGATACGATGCGGAACTGACCGGCAGGGCCGCATGGTGCCAGCGCCGCCACATCAAACCGTCCAAGGACCGGCAGTACCGCAGGTTGCAGCACCGCATCCGCGCGTTCGTCGCCAACGAGATAGGACGGCAGCTCAACCGCATCGCCAGCCGTGACGGTCAGGCGAAGGTCCGTGAACTCGTGGTCGAGAAGCTCGATTTCCGCTACAGGGGCATGAGTCCGGCAATGAACCGGCTCATCACCCGGACCGGACGCGCCGTGTTCAGGCAACGGTTGGAGAACCTCACGGAACGCGACGGCATCACCATCACCGAAGTGCCATCCCAGTACACGTCACGGGAATGCTCCGGCTGCGGATATACCAGCAAGAAGAACCGGAAAACCCGTTCACGATTCGTCTGCCGCTTCTGCGGCAAGACCATGCACGCCGACATCAACGCGGCCCGTGTCATCCAGTCAAGACGTTCTTGGCATCAGCCGGATAACACGGGCCCCATGTCGCGCACCAACACCCTTCGACTCCTCGACAGGCGGTGGCGGCAACGCTGGCACCTGCCGGAAGAAGAAGCGGTCCCGGACGTTGCAGGCGCTCCGGGCGACCCCAAACCCGCACCCAGCGGGACGCATGAGGCCGGAACCAGTATCACATGCCATCAAATGACATAAAACTGGCTACTGTACGCAATCTATTCCAGATTCACTCGCTGGCAGCGTCGTCGCCAGCCGCCTTCGCGTCGCCGTGCTTCCAGGAACCCGGCATCGGCATCGGAATCGGCTTGTGCGGCTTCGCGGCGGCGGTGTGCCCCGCCGTTTCGGCGCTCGTCGCCTTCGCGGCGGCCTCGGCGGCCCACTTTGCGTAGTCGTCGAGATCGTCGTCGGCGCCCGTTTCAGCTGCGTCGTACTCGTCGTAGTCTTCGGTGCCGGCGTTCTCGGCATCGGCGAACGGATCGAAGGAGCCGGTACCCGGCTCGGTGGCGCCAAGTTCCTTAGCGAGCTCGTCATAATCCGTGTCAGTGGTGAGGTACTTGAGCTTTCTGGCGATTTTCTGCTGTTTGGCTTTCTGGCGTCCGCGGCCCATCTGACCCCCTGCAAACTTCCTTAGAATCGATTCATCACATAAGAGAGTACCACTTCGCCGCAACCGTTTCGTTGTCTGCTCAGATTTCTACGATGAAACCACTGTTTTTCAGGTTTTTCACTGGCTATTTCAAAGGGTGATGTCATGAGCGAAGAGAAGGAACAGCGCGTTACCGCTGTGGGCAACGAAGTGAGCGCGAGCTTCCTTGCCGCCCAGAAACGATCCGACGAAACGCTGGCGGCGCTGAACGCCGACCCGTCGAAGTTCACGATGCTCACCGGCGACCGCCCGACCGGCCGCCTGCATCTGGGCCACTACTTCGGCACGATCCTCGAGCGCGTCAAGATGCAGAACAAGGGCGTGCATACGAACATCATCATCGCCGACTACCAGGTCATCACCGACCGCGACACCACCGAGCACATCGAGGACAACGTGCTCAACCTGGTCATCGAGTACCTGGCCGCCGGCATCGACCCCGACAAGACGATGATCTTCACCCATTCGGCGGTCCCTGCGGAGAACCAGCTGATGCTGCCGTTCCTGTCGCTGGTCACCGAAGCGGAGCTGCACCGCAACCCCACCGTCAAGGCGGAAATGGAAGCGTCCGGCCACGCGCTGACCGGCCTGCTGCTGACGTACCCGATCCACCAGGCCTGCGACATCCTGTTCTGCAAGGGCAACGTCGTGCCGGTCGGCAAGGACCAGCTGCCGCACATCGAGATCACGCGCACGATTGCGCGCCGCTTCAACGAGCGTTACTCGCCGGACGCGCCGATCTTCCCGGAACCGGCGGCGATCCTGTCCGACGCCCCGGAGATTCCGGGCCTCGACGGCCGCAAGATGAGCAAGTCGTACGGCAACTCGATCATGCTCGGCGCCACCGCCGAGGAAACGGCGAAGCTGATCAAGAAGAGCCGCACCGATTCGGACCGCAACATCACGTTCGACCCGGTCAACCGCCCGGAGGTCTCGGCGCTGCTGACGACGGCCGGCCTGGCTACCGGCCGCGACCCGTCCGAAATCGCGGCGGAGATCGGCAATGGCGGCGGCGGCGCGCTCAAGGCGTACGTCACCGAGTCGGTCAACGAGTTCCTCGCGCCGCACCGCGAACGCCGCGCCGAACTCGCCAAGGACATGGACTACATCCGCGACGTGCTGCATGAAGGCAACCGCCGCGCGAACGCCATCGCCAACGAAACGCTCGACCAGGTCCGCGACGCGATGGGCATGCGCTACTAAACAGGGTTTTCCGCCTGCACAACAGGAAAAGGGACCGCCAATGGCGGTCCCTTTTCCGTACCCGGCTTGCGTCAGCTGGCGTTGCGCTGCGCTGCGGCTTCCTACACGTCGTAGCGCCAGGACTTGTCGGTGAGCACGCGCGCCATGACCAGGCCGATCGGCAGGCAGATGATGATCATGAAGGCGCGGAACGCCCAGTCCATCGCCGTGATGGTGTCGAGGTTGCCTAGGTGGAACATCGCCTGGTACATATACAGCCCCGGCACCATGATGACGATTGACGGCACCGTCAGGCAGATGCGCGGATAGCCCAGGTGCGGGGGCAGCAGCCCGTGGCGCACCGACGACCGCCATGCGGTGGCCAGCAGCCCGGCCAGGAGGGCGCCGATGAACGCGCCGGCTTCCGGGGCCAGCCCGGCGTCGATGAGCTCGAGGCGCAGCGTGTCGGTGATCATGCCGATGACGGCCGCCACCAGGCACATGCGCTGCGGCGAGTTGAACAGCACCGAGAAGCCCCACACGCCGACGAACGCGAACAGCGCCCGCAGCCCGCAGTTGACCCACGGGTTGAGCTGCAGCGGCTCGAAGCCCTGCGGATTGAGCCGCACCGTCGCCGCCACCATCCATCCGGCGAGCGTGGCGATCAATATGATGCACAGCACGTAGCAGATGCGCTGCACGCCCGACGGGAAGTCCAGCTTGGCCATGTCCATGCCGCCGGTGATGAGCGGGAAGCCGGGGATGACGAACAAAATCGCCCCGATATAGGCGGTATCGTGCTGCAGCGCCACCGGGTCGAACAGCCCGATGAATCTCAAGACCCCGACGCAGATGAACGCCGCAATGGCGACGGCGACGAACGTCACGAAGAACTGGTTGAGGTGCCGCCCGAGCATCTTGCGGCGCACGTACTGGCCCACGCCGGCGCCGAAGAACGCGCCGACCATGTCGTACGGGCCGCCGCCGAGCAGGAACACGAACGCCGCGCAGGCGCAGGCCGCGGCGAGCGCCGAGAACGCGGGGGAGTAGAGCGGCGAGCGGCGTTCGAGCAGGTCGAGGCGCTTATGCGCCTGCGCCACCGTCAGGCCGCGCTCGCGGTCGACGCGCATCGAGGGGTCCATGCGGTCGTTGAGCCGCGCAATCAGCCGCCGGTGCCGTTCCTCGCGCAGCCGTTCGCGCCGGCCGCGCGCCCGCGCCTTGCGTTCCACATGGCTTTCGGCCGGCAGCACCGGCGCCTGGTCGTCGGCGCCCTCGTCGCCTTCGCGCGCCTCGAGCTCCGCGTCCGCAAGCTGCTGGGCCGCGCCGGCGGCCGCCAGCCAGTCGGCCGTTTCCAGCGTCGGCTCCTCGTCGGCTTCGCCGGCCTCGGCGCGCTTGCGTTCCTCGCGCAGCTGCCTGGATACGTCTGCGGACACCTGCGACGCGTCGCGTTCATCGAGCCGCGTCATCAGCTCAGCCGAGACTTCGGCGCGCGTATGGTAGGTCGCCCCGGTGCCCAGGTTCACGCTGAACCAGTCCGCGAAATGCTCGAGCAGCCAAATCCGTTCGGTGTTGACGCCGGTGGTGGGCAGGTTGACGACTTCGGTGATGCGGTGCTTGCCGTCGGTGCAGGTCGCCTGGATGTCGGTGAGGTTCACGTCCGCGCGCACATGCACGCCGAGCGGGTAGGCGATGCGGTGCATCATCTCGCGCACGCGGAAGCTTCCGGTTCCCGCGCCGAGGTCGAGCATGCCGACGCGCACGATGACGCTGGCCTTCGCCGCGATGCCGGCTTCGGTGATCGGACGGTCCCAGTCGCGCTCGATGTCTTCCATATCGAGGGGGATCGAGTGGGAATGGAATTTGCCGACTCTCGTTGCGTTCTGCTGGTTGGAGGGTTCTCTTCCTAGACTCACGGTTTCATTCTTACCTGCGGGAGTGGTCACGTTCCGGCCCGCGCCCGCAGCCGCGTTGTTCGCTGGAACCGGAATATGAGATTCGTCACATGCTAAAACGTTTTAGCTTGCGTCAATGGTCACTATGTGACCCAAATCGTGGCCGTGTAACGAAAGTGTCGATTACGGGGGCATACAATGACGCTGAAACTGAACCGGACTAGGGCTGTGGGCTCGCAACGGGCAGCCAACACAACTGCGGAGGAGCCGCAGATGGCTGCCAGACCGAGCAACCCAACGTACGGAGAAGGAGGTCTGAGTGACTGAACTGACAACAGAAAATCTTCTGGAAACAGAAGAACCGCAGATCAACCCCGCCGACCAGACGATCGTTTCCTCTGGCCACGGGCATAAGGGGCCCGAGGAGCAGGAGCTCCCCGAATCCCTGCAAGCCGACATGGATCTATGCCTTTCCATCCTGCGCGACGTTCTTCGCGAATACGACGAAGACCTGCTCAAATCGTTCGATACGGTGCGTGAATACGTAGTGGATGCGTCCGCGGAACGCTACTCCGGCATTCTGTCCGACACCCATCCGGAACGCAACGATCTCGATCTGGCAGTCAAGACGATCGACGCAATGAACCTGCACGATGCGCAGCTGCTGGCGCGCGCCTTCGCCACGTACTTCCACCTCGCCAATCTGTGCGAGGAGAACTACCGCGTTTCGGTGCTGCACCAGCGCGAAGCCGCCGTCGACGGCAGCGAGGCAATCGATCCTGCCAACGAAATGACGAAGGCCTACCACCAGCTCATCAACGAGATGGGCCCGGCCAAGGCGAAGGAGCTGCTCAACCAGCTTGAGTTCCACCCCGTCTTCACCGCCCACCCGACGGAAGCGCGCCGCAAGGCGGTGGAAGGCAAGATTCGCCGCATCTCCCAGCTGCTGAGCGCCAACAAGATGCTCGGCGGTTCCGACAAGAAGGAAAACGAACGGCGCCTGTATAACGAAATCGACGCGCTGTTCCGCACCTCCCCGATCGCGTTGAAGAAGCCCACCCCGGTGGAGGAAGCCGACACGATCCTCGATATTTTCGACAACACGCTGTTCAAGACGATTCCGCAGGTCTACCGCCGCTTCGACGACTGGATCCTCGGCGACAAGGCCGGCCTCGTCGAACCGGTGTGCCCGGCGTTCTTCAAGCCCGGCTCCTGGATCGGCTCCGACCGCGACGGCAACCCGAACGTCACCGCGAAGGTGAGCCGCCAGGTCGCCCGCAAGTTCAGCGACCATGTCCTCGCCGCCCTCGAGGAGGCGACGCGCAACGTTGGCCGCAACATGACGATGGAATCGGAAACGACGCCGCCGAGCGACGAGCTCAAGGCGCTGTGGAACCACCAGAAGGAAGTGTCGGAGCGCCTGACCAGCAAGGCATCGCTGATTTCCACGAAGGAAATGCACCGCGCCGTGCTGCTCGTCATGGCCGACCGCCTGCACGAAACGATCAACCGCGACACCGACCTCATGTACCATTCCTGCGATGACTACATCGAGGACCTGCGCACCGTGCAGCGTTCGCTCGCCGCGGCCGGCGCCAACCGCGCCGCCTACGGCCCGCTGCAGGACCTGATCTGGCAGGCGGAGACGTTCGGCTTCCACATGGTCGAAATGGAGTTCCGCCAGCACTCGGTCGTGCATGCCCGCGCGCTCGACGACATCCGCGAGCATGGCCTGCACGGCGAGCGTGGCCCGCTGCAGCCGATGACGCACGAAGTGCTGGACACGTTCCGCGCGCTCGGCGCCATCCAGAAGCGCCAGGGCCAGCGTGCCGCACGCCGCTACATCATTTCGTTCACGAAGAGCGCGCGCAACGTGCGCGACGTGTACGAGCTGAACCGCCTCGCCTTCGCCAAGCCCGAAGATGCGCCGGTCATCGACGTCATCCCGCTGTTCGAGCAGCTCGAAGACCTCGAGAACTCGGTGGACGTGCTCAACGACATGCTCAAGATCCCCGAGGTGCAGCAGCGCCTCAAGGAAACCGGCCGCAAGATGGAAGTCATGCTCGGCTACTCCGATTCGTCGAAGGACGCCGGCCCGACGACCGCTACGCTGGCGCTGCATTCCGCTCAGGAGCGCATCGCCAAGTGGGCCGAGGAGAACGACATCGAGCTGACGCTGTTCCATGGCCGCGGCGGCGCCGTCGGCCGCGGCGGCGGCCCGGCGAACCGCGCGGTGCTCGCGCAGCCGGCCGGATCGGTCAAGTGCCGTTTCAAGCTCACCGAGCAGGGCGAGGTCATCTTCGCCCGCTATGGCAACCCGGTGCTGGCCATCCGCCACGTCGAGTCGGTGGCGGCCGCCACGCTGCTCCAGTCCGCTCCGAGCGTTGAGGACATCAACACGAAGATGACGGAGAAGTACGCCGACCTGGCTGACAAGCTCAACACGGTGTCGCATGAGCGTTACCTCGACCTGCTCAATACGCCCGACTTCGCGCCGTGGTTCTCCACCGTCACGCCGTTGACCGAGGTCGGCCTGCTGCCGATCGGCTCCCGCCCGGCCAAGCGAGGCCTGGGCGCCAAGTCGCTCGACGATCTGCGCACGATTCCGTGGATCTTCTCCTGGGCGCAGGCGCGCATCAACCTCGCCGCATGGTACGGCCTGGGCACCGCGTGCGAAGAGTACGGCGACCTCGAAACGCTGCGCAAGGCGTACGAGGAGTGGCCGCTGTTCTCGACGTTCATCGACAACATCGAAATGTCGCTGGCCAAGACGGACGAGCGCATCGCCAAGATGTACCTCGCCCTCGGCGACCGCGACGACCTGCGCGACAAGGTGCTTGAGGAGATGGAGCTCACCCGTAGCTGGATCCTCAAGATCGTCGGCGACGAGTGGCCGCTGCAGCACCGCCACGTGCTCGGCCAGGCCATCCGCGTGCGTTCCCCGTACGTCGACGCGCTGTCGGTCACCCAGGTGCTTGCGCTGCGTTCGCTGCGCAAGAAGGTGGACAAGGAAGAGCTGAGCGAAAGCCAGCAGGCCGGGTTCATCTACCTGATCCTGTGCACCGTTTCGGGCGTCGCGGCAGGCCTGCAGAACACGGGCTGATCCGCAACCCTAACGATTAAGAGGCTCCCCGGAAGCATTGAAGTGGTTCCGGGAGCCTCTTCATAAAGCAGCTTCTGTTCCCCGCACAAGCAGGGAGGACTTGATGTTCTCCTTCGAGCGTAATGCCCATACAGAGGCACCAAGGCGAGGCATAATGAAATTGCTTTCCACTTGTGATAGGTGGAAAGCATTTTTATTATCCGGGCGCGCAGCCAATCATTCGATCATGTCTTGGTAGGAAACGAGTGTGAGGGCGGGGTCGAGCTGGGCTTGCTGGGTCAGTTCGTCGGTGAATCCTGCCTTGGAGAACAGCATGTAGTGCCGCTGTTGGGCGGCGACAAGCTGGGACCGCTGGACGAGCGTGCGGTATTCGGCTACGCCAACCGGCGCATTGTGCCATTTGCATTCGCAGTAGAGGGTGTGCGGGTCGGTGTCGCCTTCGGGAATTCCCTCTTCGAGCGTGAAGCCGGAAGCGATGATGTCGATTTCCTCCTGCCGGTGGGTGGCAGGGTCGGTTCCCCACCATCGTCCGGTTTTGGTGATGATGAACGGAAGAGGGGAATCAGGGCCATTATGGTTCATGAGCCACTGGGTGCACATGGTTTCGAAGACCGGCCCCATGAATCGTGGCATGCCCTTCATGACCATCTGCGTGGCGATCTGGCTGTTGCCGGACTGGATGAGCGGCAGCGTGCGGGGAACGAACCGGTACCAGAACCGGAAGTACGAGTCCCGGATACGGTAGACGGGCCGTTTTGAATTGGGTTTGCCGAACGGCGTCTCTCGCTGGACTATGCCCAGATCCTCAAGATTGTTGAGGTAGGAGAGCGTGAGAGTGGGGGAGAGCTGGGACTTCTCGGCTATTTCGTTGACCCTGGTCGCGCCGTCGGCAATCGTCTGGAGGACGTTGCTGTATTCAGCGGGCTTGCGCAGTTCCTGCTGCAGGAGCCGGTCGGTTTCATCCATGAGATAGGCGCCCGGCGTCAGAATGCGCGTGGCAAGATTGGTTTCCAGGTCGAGATCCGGGTCGAACTGCAGCAGGTATTGCGGAATGCCGTTGCTGATGGCATAGGCCTGCGCCGCCTCCTCGGCGCTCATGTTGGGAACGAACCGAGCGGATTGGGCATAATCGAATGGCTCAATCTTGAGCGACGCTGTACGCCGTCCGTACAGCGGACTCTGGTAGCCGAGGACCTGATGCTCCATGAAGCTCATGCTCGAACCACACAGGATGATCATGAGCTTGCTGTCCTGCTGATGATGGTCGATTAAATGCTGCAGCGCGCTGGATGCCGACGGATCGGCGGCGGCAAGGTAGGGATACTCGTCAATGACGAGCACGGTACGCTGGTCCTGCGCCATATCGAAGACGCGGGCCAATGCGGAAGCGAAGGACGGGAATACCGGCCACTCGTCTTCGCCCATGCCCAGGGCCAGTCCGATGGCGGCGCTGAAAGTCTCGAGGTTCTTGTCGATGCTTGTTTCCATCGCCGGAAACATGACGTGGGGCTTGCCCCGAAGGAATTCGGTGATGAGCGACGTTTTGCCGACGCGGCGTCGTCCGTAAATGACAACGCATTCGAACTGGCCGGAGTCGTAACGGTCCTGCAACACCTGCAGTTCACTGTTTCTGCCGATGAACATGGCACAGCTCCTTCCCTCGGCCGAGCAATATTCAAGTGTACTTTAATAAAGTGTACTTGAATATTACGTACGCTGCCTTACCGGCGGCCGTTACCTATTCCAAGCGGCTTGCAAAGCCGCCCCGCAGAAAATCTCTCCCTGCGCGTAATGCCCATACAGAGGCGCCCAGGCGAGGCATAATGAAATTGCTTTCCACTTGTGATAGGTGGAAAGCATTTTTATTATCTGCGCCAGTAGGCGGACGAATCACCCTAAGCGCGATTCAGGCCAATCCAGAATCCACTGACGCGGAAGGCGCCGCCGGAAGGCCTCTACGCATCCACCAGGCGCTCAATGTGGCCGATGGATGCAGGATCGAACGTGAAGAGATCATAATCGGACTGCAGATTCAGCCAGAACGCCGGCGTAGCGCCAAGTGCGAGCGCCAGGCGATTGGCCATCGCCACGCTGATGCGGCGCTTGCCACGCACCACTTCGCCAACGGCCGTTTCGCTGACTCCAATCGCCTTGGCGAGACGGTAGTTGCTGATTCCCAGCGGCTCCAGAAACTCCTCGCGCAAAATCTCCCCCGGCGTTGAGAGATCTTCCCTCGAAGAGCGCCGCTTCTTCGCATCTCTGCATCCCATAGCCTGATACTAACGCAAGACGTTAGCATCATCAAACAGGAGCGTCAGGGAACCCTCGCAGCTCGCTACTTCAGGGTATGGCTTGAGGGAACTCAACAACAATGTTCAAGTACACTTTATTAAAGTACACTTGAACATTCTGCACATCGCTTCACCTATCCCAATGACTTCAATAATGCAGAATCTCTCCCTGCGCGTAATGCCCATACAGAGACGTCAAGGCGAGGCATAATGAAATTGCTTTCCACTTGTGATAGGTGGAAAGCATTTTTATTATCTGCGCTCGTTCGGAACCAACGGAACCGAAGGAGGCAATCTGAATCTTGGTTAATCGAGAGGGATCCAGAAACGCTTGATGCGGGAGGTGCCGTCGGAAACGACGTTTTCCAGCTGGCCGCCGTTGGCGACGATCGCGCGCTCGCTGCCGACGTTGCCGTCGTGGCAGGTGACCAGCAGTTTCGCCATCCCCATGCCGGCCGCTTTCTCCTTCGCAACGGACAGCATCTGCTTGGCGTAGCCGCGGCGTCGGTAGGCGGGGAGGACAGCGTAGCCGACATGGCCGCCGAACGAACGCAGGAAGTCGTTCAGATCATGGCGCATGTCCAGGAAGCCTACGAGCGCGCCGTCCTCGCGCACGGCGAGCCAGGTGGTCGCCGGAACGTAGCCATCACCATACGCACGGCGGCCACGGCCTTCGAAATCCAGCCACTCATCGTACGAAGCGCAGTCTTCCAAGCCGGCCAGGCCGTCGGCGACACCCTCGGCAACGAACGTTTCGCGCGCAGCCATCACCGCCTCCGCGTAGCGTTCGTCAGGCAAGACCAAGTCGATTCGCTCCGTAGGTTCGGATTGTTCCATTGTCATCTCCCATCCTGAATCGTTCCGGCGGCCAACTGTCGGCGGAAGTTGGCGCACCACCATACGCCCACGCCGCCGACAAGGAGAGCGAATGCATCAGCGTTCGATGCGGATGGCGGTCCAGCTCACTGGCGGAAGCCGTCCTCGTCGGCCGTCGGATGGCCTGGCTCGTAGATGCCGGTATATACGCAACGTCCCAGATGCTCGACAAACGATCCGAAAACCCAGTCGTTCACCGGCGCGATTTCGAACGCGTCGTCGATGACGAGGGTTGCAGCGTGATGCGTAGTTCTGTAGGTTCTGCCATCGTGGTCCTCCGTACTCCCGTGCTGGTGCGGCGCTTGCAAACGGAACCGTGCACCAGGATGTCCGGAATCTACGCTGATAAGGGTTGTGCACGGTTCCAATCTTCACAATACGGAGATTTCATGGTGTCGTCAGCTTTTCAATGTTTAGACAAAATATGCGATTTCCTGCTAGAAGAAGTGACTCACCCGCAGTCAGAGCCGCAGAGAATGGCCACTGCAGTACAAGCTGCAGCGGCCATCCCCAGAGTTTTCGATCGGGCTTTCCTCTAGAAACGCAGGAACACCTCCATCTGTGTGACGCCCCGGTTAGCGTGGGCATAGTATGGCACGAGTCGCAGCATCGTAGCAACATCCCCGCAAGAATCGTCGCAATCAGAATCATTCCCACCACCCATGCCTGCGACGCCATCGTCAACAGCAATGTACAACGGTGAGTCCGGCCCATCCTCAGGTTCGCGAACAGCCGGCACATCGATGATGAAGACACCGCCAAGCAAGTCAGGACGTTCCTGAATCACCACGTTGCGCAGCCCGACCTGCGGTGCGAGTCGATAGTTCCACAAATCGCCGGGATTATCAATCTGCTCGGCGCAGTAGACGAGCGGCCCACGCATGACGGCAACTTTCCCGGCGTCGGACGCGACATGCGAGTTCGCCCGAACCTTCCTGATTGACATGTCAAGGTCGAGCGTCAACTTGAGATTCGATCCGCGCCGCACCGTGAAATAGACAAAGCCCTGCTCTGGACGCGCGTTCACATGGCTGCGGTCGACCGTGAACGAGAAGTTACGGCTCGACCATGACGGCACGCGGACACCAAATCGAACCTGCGCTAGCGACGAATCGGGTGGCAACGCCACATCAAACTCGATGTGGCCGCTCCATGGATAATTCGACGTCTGTCGCACCGTTAATCCGGAGTCGAATTGCGCCTCGTTTGCCACGAACTGGTGTGCGAGCACCGTTGCTCCACCGTCAAGTTCGGTGTACAGATAGCGGTCAATGGAGGCGATTAGCCGAGCGATATTAGCCGGGCAGCATGCACAGCCAAACCAGTCAACACGTTCAGCAAGCACATGATGCCGATCGGGATTATCCGTACCTTCCGGCGTAATTTCAAGTCCATTGACGTAGTAGTACTGCCGCCCATCGAGTGAAATACCAGCGAGAGCCCCATTGAACAACTCACGTTCGATGATGTCAGCATACTGTGCGTCCGGATCAGCGGAGAGCAGCTCGCGTCCGGCCATCGCCACCGCCACCGACGCACAGGTCTCGCCATACATCGTCGTATTCGGCAGGTCATAGTCATAGGTGAATGATTCACCTACATGCGTCGACCCCACGGCCCCCGTCACATACATCCTTTTCGCAACGATGTTCCTCCACAGCCGCTTCGCGGCTTTAAGCAACCCATCATCGCCAGTCAGGTTGGCGACCGAGGCCATTCCGGTCAATAGGTAGCCGACGCGCACGGCGTGCCCATCTGCCGTCGTCTGTTCACGCACCGGCTTCGCAGCCTGCAAATACGTTGGGGGAAAACGATCAAGCCCTTCGAAGATCCCGTCGCCGTCGACCTCCTCAAATTCACGACGATAGAAGTCTGGATCGGCGCCACGCACGTCAAGCAAATAAGATGCCAAGTCAAGATAGCGACGCTCACCCGTGGCACGGTACAGCTTGGCTAGCGCTAGCTCGATTTCTGGATGCCCGTCAGCGCCGTGAATCTTACCGTCCTCCGGCCCGAAGTGCCGGTCAAGGCAGTCTGCCATCTTGCAAGCAACATCGAGCACCAGCATATTGCCGGTGACGCCATGGTAGGCAACGGCGGCCTCAATGAAATGGCCCATAACATACATCTCATGGCTCTGACCGATTAGCGAGAATCGTTCACGGTGTTCCCATTCGCCGGAGCGGATTTGGTATGGCGTATCCAGATACCCGTCGTCATCCTGAGCACGGGCAATCAGCTCGATAAGATTGTCGCACAACTCTTCCAGTTCGCTGTCAGGATGGTAGGCGAGCACATACGCCGCCTCCTCAAGCCATTTATATACGTCGGAATCCTGAAATACCATGCCATGGAATTCGCCATCGCGTTCTCCTGCGGCGATTCTAAGATTCTCGATAGCATGGCTCCGGCTCTCCACGCTCTGGTTGCCAGCCGGATCATCCGGCACGGCTATGTCGATCTCGTCGTTGATGACTTGCCACTGGTATGGGACGACATCCTCGGCAATCTGCTGCCGGCGCTCGGACCAGAACGGCGACGTAACGGTAACATACATCATGATTACGGCTCCTTCGTCGCAATGACGGCCATCGCCTAGAACGACGGCCGTCATGACTCAGTTTGGTTGCAATGCTTAGTGGAGATCAGGACTTGACCGACCCGGCCGTAAGACCGCCAACCCAGTACCGCTGCAGGAACAGGAACGCGAGCACCATCGGGATAATCGAGATGAACGAGCCGCTTGTCACGAGGTTCCACACCTGCTCGGAGGCAGCACCAGCCTGCGACTGGGACTGCCACTGCGTCAGACCAACAGTAATCGGGAACAGCTTGCTGTTGGTCAGCACGACCTGGGGCAGGAAGAAGTTGTTCCATGCGCCGACGGTCGACAGAAGATAAACGGTCGTGATGGCGGGCGTCATAATCGGCAAGGAAACCTTGAAGAAGGTGCGCAGCTCGCCAGCACCGTCAACGTGCGCTGCCTCGATCATTTCATCTGGCAACGATTCCTGACAATAGATGCGCATCAGGTAGACACCCATCGGATTAAGCAGCGTCGGCAGCAGGACGGCCCACATCGTGTTGACCATGCCGATTTTGCTCATCAGCAGGAAAATCGGGATGACCAGCGCAGTCGATGGAATCATCAGCGCGCCGAGCACGAGGTTGAAGAATGCTTTCTTGCCACGGAACTGGAACTTCGCAAAGCCATAACCGGCGCACACCGAGATGACGGTGGAGGCAAAACCACCAAGCAATGCATAGATGAACGAGTTGAGAATCCAGCGCCAGTAGATGCCATTCTGGTACGTGCTCAGCTGCTTGATGTTGTCCCACAATGCAAACTTGTCCGCGAACCACAGCGATCCGTGTTCGCCGAAGAACAGCCCATTATTCGTCTTCGTCGAAGCGACGATGAGCCACCAGACCGGCAGCAGGAAGTAAAGCATAGCGAGGATAAGGACGACTATCGTGAAGATGTGCTTGTTGCCGCGGATCTTGCTCTCCCGAGCCTTCTTGGAGCTGCGAGTGGCGCGACGTCCGTCGGATCGCGAAGCATTGAATGTTGCCATAGACATGGGTCAGTCCTCCAATCCAGACTGCTTCTTCGTGAAGTGCATGAAGATAACGCTGAAAATGACGACGATGAAACCGAGGGCGAATGAAATCGTCGCCGCGTAATTGGGTTGGTTATAGCTGAACGCGAGCGCTTGCGCGTACATGTTCGGCGTGTATTGCGAGTCGATGACGGTCGGCGCCTGATTGCGCAGAACGGTCGGCTCGGTATAGAACTGCAACGTGCCAATCAATGAGAAGATCGTGACCATGACAATCGAGCTCGAACACATCGGTACCTTAATGCTCGTTGCGATGCGTAGTTCAGACGCACCGTCGATGCGTGCCGATTCATACAGTTCGCTCGGGACCGACTGGAGCGCCGAGTACAGGATGACCATGTAATAGCCAGTCCACTGCCAAGTAACAACGTTGACAAGGGCACCGAAGATACCGTTCGTTGACAGAAAGTCGGGCGCCTGCAAGCCGAACAGCTCAAAGATCGATGTGAATGGGCCCATGTTTTTCGAATACATAAAACCCCACATCAGCGCGCCGATGACGCCTGGGATGGCATACGGCAGGAAGATGATTAGGCGAGAGACTGACGCGAACTTGTTCTTGAATGCGTCGAGCAGCAACGCAAAGATCAGCGCAAGGCCAAGCTGGAGCGGCACCATGACGACGGTATAGAGAAGCACTCTTCCGAGGCCGCTGAGAAACAGCGTATCGGTAAAAGCCCTCGCATAGTTAGCTAGACCTGTAAATTTTGTGCCGAACACATTCGACGTGTACAGCGACATGATGAATGCATAGACGAGCGGGATGACGAGGAACAGCACAAAGACGATGCCGAACGGAATGGTGAACACCCATCCCCACAGGTTGCCGCGACGTGCGGCCATGCTCGTTCCCCCGACTTGTGCGTTGTTCTTCTTGAACTTTGCCATGGGAAACCTCCGGAAAGGAAAACGGGAACCGGCAGCGGTCCGAGCGACAGGCGCTCGGACCGGTTGGTCAGCGGCATCTGGCTGGAAGCCGGTGCCGGTGCCGGTTTCCACTGCCGGGCGAGGGGTTTTTATTCGACGGTGTAGCCTTGCTGCTGTGCGTAGGAGTTGAGCGTCTTGTCGAGGTCGGAGAGCGCTGTGCCAACCTCGGTGTTGTCTTGGAAGACACTCTTGAGCATCTTGGCCTGCTCGTCATAGGCATAGGTCTGGAACGGCAAGAAGGAATAGCCTTGATAGCCTTCAGCGACCGGAATCGTAATCTCATTGGCCTTCTGGCCACCGAGGAACGCAACTTTCTCATCCTTGAAGTAGTCGGAGTCCAACATGCTGGTCCACGCCGGGAACAGGCCACCTGTCGTTACGCCAATCTTCTGGGCGGCCTCGGACGAGAACAGCTCGCGGGCGACAGTGTAGGCCGCCTCGGTGTCCTTGGCTTGATCGGTGACGGCCCACGCGGAACCGCCCTGGTTTACATCGGGGGTCGAGTCGTCCCAGACAGGTGCCTTGTAGATGCGGAAACCGGAATCGGTGTCACCGTCGTCAGAGCTGGCAGCCAGGTAGCCGGTCTGCCAAGAGGCCTGCACCCATGTCGCGTACTTGCCGCCAAGGATGTTCGTCGTCCAGTCGGTTGTGTTGGCGTCCGTCGTGTCCACGAGACCTTCATCGACAAGGTTCTTCCAGTACTTGAGGACCTTCTGAGCTCCCTCGGACTCGTAGTTGACCTTGACCTTCGTCGGATCGGAGGCAGAATATGTATAGACGTCCGTACCGGTCTGCGCGAAGAACGCAATCAGCATCGCAGTGCTGTTGAGAGGGAAGTCAGTCAGATAGCCGTCATAGCCTGCGGCCTTGAGCTTCTTGCCTGCCTCTGCGAACTCGTCCCACGTCGTCGGCACGTCAACGCCGTACTGCTTGAAGATGTCCTCGCGGACATACATGACGAACGGGCCAAGGTCGACCGGAACACCGTAGACCTTGTCATCGGTGCCGAGCTGGACGCTCTTCCAGGAACCGGCGGTGTAGTCGTCCTTATAGTCATTGAAGCCGAACTGGGACAGATCAACGAGATGCTGCTGATTGCCGGTCATGAACTGGGGCATGGCTTCGTACTCGAGCTGGATGACATCTGGTGCGCCGGTGCCGGCCTTGATGGCATTCTGGAACTTCGTATACTCTCCGCCGCCCTGGCCGCCATTGTTCCAGCAGACCTGCAGGTCGTCATGGTTTTCGTTGAAGTCGTCGACGACCTCCTGAATGCCCGGATACCAAGCCCAGACAGTAACCTTCTGAACGCCGTCCTTCTTGATTGTGTTCGTGCATGACGCATTGTCGTTCGCTGTCTTATCAGTGTTGACGCTGGCAGCGCTGCTTTCGCCCGAACCGCCGCCTCCGCAGGCGGCCATCGATACTGCCATTACGCCGGCCGCCACCGCGGCCAGCAGCTTCGTTGCTTTGTTCATGAGAGGTCCTCCTTTGGATTTCTCATCGGTGTTGTTGGTTTCTTGATGATGGAAAGAAAGAATTGGGAAAGGTCGCTTCTAGCGCTCAATCTGGATGGCGGTCCAGCTGATTGGCGGCAGCGAAACATGGATGCCGTTGCCATCGCAACGGACCGAATCGTTCGGCTGTGCCGTCACATGGTCTTGGTCGTCGCGGGTGTTCTTCGCCCACGGATCGTCATCGTGGACCGTCGTCGCCGTGACCGACGGTGCGGAGATGACGGAAGGAAGCCTGACATCGAAGTCGATGGTCTCCTCAAGGGAGCGGTTGACGACGAAAACGTTAATCGAGCCGTCTGTGCCGAGAACGGCGACCGAATCAACGAGCGGCACTTCGCCGTAGCGGTCCGTCGCCATTGTCCCGCTATCCAGCTTCGGTTCAAGGACAGTGCCACCCTTCGCAAGTTTTGCGGTAATCGCGAACGGGTAGAACGTCGTCTGGCGCCACGCAGGGCCGCCTTCCTCGGTCATGATCGGGGCAATGACGTTGACGAGCTGCGCCAGACATGCGGAATGGACGGTGTCGGCGTTCTTGAGCAGCGTAATCAGCAGGTCGCCAACGACGACGGCATCAGCAGCTGAATAGACATCCTCGAGCAGGTGTGGGGCGACCGGCCAGTTGCTGATGCCTTCCGGATTCTTACTCGGCTCATCATCCATGTACCAGACGTTCCATTCGTCGAACGAAATGAACACGTCATGGTCGCTCTTGAGGCGCGCCTTCGTAGCCCGAATGAACGACGCCACCTCCTGGATGAAGCGTTCCATGTCGACGCCCGATGCGAGGAAGCTGGCCATGTCGTGCTCGCCATCGGCATTACGCCGGGGCCAGTAGTACGAATGGCAGGAGACGAAGTCGATGTTTTCGTATGTTTTCTCAAGGACCGTCTGCTCCCAGCTGCCGAACGTCGTCATGTCATGCGCGGCGGAGCCACAAGCAACGAGCTCGAGGTTAGGGTCAATCCTTCTCATGCCGAGTGCCACGGAATTCGCGAGGGTTCCGTACTCCTCCGCGGTCTTGTGGCCGGTTTGCCAGTCGCCGTCCATCTCGTTGCCGAGGCACCACATTCGAATATTGAAGGGCTCATCTGCCCCATTGGCGCGGCGCCACTCACTCAGAGCCGTGCCACTGGGAACATTGGCATATTCCAGCAAGTCAAGCGCTTCCGACAGCCCGCGCGTACCAAGATTGACGGCCTCCATCAGTTCGTTATCGCCGGTCTTCCGGAGCCATTTCGCCATCTCATGCAGACCGAATTGATTCGTCTCAGTCGAATGCCAGGCGAGATCAAGGCGCCGTGGGCGATCCTCCTTAGGCCCTACGCCATCTTCCCACCTATAGCCGGAGACGAAGTTGCCGCCTGGATAGCGCACTGTTGTCACGCCGAGTTCCCGGACGAGATCGATGACGTCCTGGCGGAAGCCGTCTTCGTCAGCCGTTGGATGGCCTGGCTCGTAGATGCCGGTATATACGCAACGTCCCAGATGCTCAACAAACGATCCAAAGACACGGTCGTTCACCGGCGCAATTTTGAACGCATCGTCGACGACGAGCGTCGCGGAGCGGTTAAAGGATTCTGCCATCGGGGAGCCTCCATTTCCTGCAGCATGGCATATTCTTGCTGATTTTTTTAAATGACTTTCTCTAAAATATTTTCCTTCATTGGAATCAGAGAATGAGTATTGAATATCTTTTATTGTTTTGTTTTGATGATATAAAAGCTTTTTATGACCGTATTTCCCTACACCGTTTCATCGACGACGAGACGGCCATCAGGAGGAAGCACCTCACACGTCGCCGGCGTCCAACGCGTGTCCTGCAGTGGCGTACCAAAGTCCGGCATGCCATCTTCCTTCCATCGAACACGGCCGACACAGGCATGACGATTGGGATCGAACAGCGGGTCACCGAGAATCTCGACGTAGTTCCGGCAATGATAGACGAGCAAGTCGTTGCCGTCCGCGTCGACGGTGAACGAGTTATGCCCAGGCCCAAACTGGCGGACCGATTCATCGGAAACGAATACCGGCTCCGGCAGCTTCGTCCAGACGCTCGAGTCGAGCAAATCCGTCGGATTGCCATCGGCATCTACCAGCGGCGCCTTCAGCATGCCCATCGCATATTCAGGACCAGTTCCGGACGCCGAGAACGTCACGAACACGGTACCGCCGTGCATGAGGACCGCCGGCCCTTCCTCAACAGTGAAGCGAATGCATTCCCAGTCGTATTCCGGCGACGAAAGGCGAATAGCCGGGGTATCGAGAGTCCAAGGATTGACCATGCGGGCAATATAGAGATTCGAGTTGCCGGCAATCGCAAGGTCCTGCTGCGCCCAAATCAAATACTGGCAGCCGTCAGCAGCAACGAACGTCGTAGCGTCAAGCGCGAACGTCTCCATGCCGGTATTCACCTGGCCACGCTCAACCCAGGTGCCGGTGATCGGATCGTCATCATCACAGGTCAGGCAGAAGATGCGATGCTGGAACGTATGGGTATCTAGCGCGAGCTCTGTAGTAGGGGCAGCCGCGAAGTAGACAATCCACTGCCCACCAATCCGATGAATTTCCGGCGCCCAAATCAGCTGGCTCATCGGACCACTCTCACGGCGACGCCAGATCGTATGCTCTTCGGCCAACTGCAGATCCGCAAGCCGATTGGCGCGGCGCAGCACAATGCGGTCGTAAGTTGGGTAAGAGCCAGTGAACAGGTAGCCAGCATCGGTATGCAGCACGAACGGATCCGCGCGCTGCAAGACGATCGGGTTAGGCAGAAGCATCGTCGCCTCCTCTCATCCAGTGCCGTGACGCCCATTGTCACGGCATTCAATGGAACCATCTGAAGCGATGTCCAAAATCTACTGTGACAAGGACTGTGCACGGTTCCAGTTCTCATGATACGACATCATGCATCATCGGCGTGTCGCCAACGAGCAACACGCTGTGTTTAGGCAGTAAAATCAAGGGTTTCACCGTCACGGCGAAGCCAATATGCAATTTGGGTTTTCTAAAGTGAACTGAAACCGATTTCAGTCACTGCATGAAACGAATACGCATATTTTCACGTGAAACAGATATTGTCTTATTGACTCACGAACGCCGGAGAACACAAAGCCTACATCGAACATCTAGCGCGTGGTCTGCCGCACGATGAGTTCGCACGGCAGAGTGACACCGAACGGCTGACTGCCATTGATCAACTGCATCAGCTGATCAACCAGATGCCGCGCGATGCCATCGAATGGCTGCCGGATCGTCGTCAATGGAGGATCAGCCATCGATGCAATGGTCGAATCGTCGAATCCTACGACTTGAACATCATTGGGTACCGTGAGACCATGCGCACGGATTGTCTGCAATGCCCCAACGGCCATCGCATCTGAAGCGCAGAAAACGGCATCAAGATCAGGATGGTCATGCAGCAACTGCTCCATCTGTTCACGCCCGCTCTCCAGCGAGTAGTCGCCATGAGCAATGCGATTGTCAGCGTCGGCGCCCAGCACGGAAAGGAACGCCTGCATGCGTTCGCGGGCGCCGGGAGGGCCATAGGGTCCGGAAATCATTGTGACATAGTGCGCCCCACGCTCGAGCAGGTATTCAACGGCCCGCTTCGCGCCGCCGAAGTCCTCAACGTGTACATAGCCGACCGGAATCGTCTCATCATTGGGCTGTTCGGCAACGACGGTCGGAATGCCAGCATTGACGAGATCAGCAATCATCTCGCTCGAATCCTGATGCCAGGCGACCTGGATGACGCCGTCAACATGGCCGGCCTGCAAATAAGCAAGATTGCGGCGTTGTTCGTCCTTGTCATTCGTCGCCATCAGCAGGAACGAAACGCCGCGCTGCCCGAGCTCATCGGCTAGCGCGCGCAGCAATGTCGCGAAATTAGGATCCTCGAACAGTAGATGCTGCGGCTCGCCGAGCAACAGCGCGACCGATCCGGCACGTCCCGTTACGAGCGCCCGCGCATGCGTGTTCGCGACATAATGCGTCTGCTCGATTGCATCCTTGATCTTTGCGGCAGCTTCATCGCTGACCCAGCGGTGCCCATTGAGATAACGGGAAACGGTAGCACGGGAAACGCCGGCAATTCGCGCCACATCCTTGATAGTCGGCTTGCTACCCTGATTCACGTCATATCCTTACTCAAGAAAATCCTGCCCTTGGCCAGTTCTGACCAGTCTAATGCACCGAATCCTAAAAGGTCGTATGCCCCCTACGCCGATGGGACACAAAATCTCACATAAGACCCCTCAGGGTCTCGGAAGTATCATGGGGGCAGGAAACCCAGCAGAAGGAGCGGCAATGGTCGGTATGCGCGACGTGGCGAAGAAAGCGGGCGTGTCGGTAAGCAGCGTCTCGCTGGTCATCAACGGCACCGGGTACGTGTCCGACGACATGCGCAGCCGCGTCGAAGCCGCGGGCGGCCAGCCAGCGCCGCGTTACGGCCTCTATTGCTCCGGTTCAAGGCAGCCCAATGCATAGGGGAGCGGAATGCGTTCCTGTTCGATGCGGCGAATGCCGCGCGGCCCGCAGCAGACTTCCCGGTACGCTTCGTATTCCGCTTCCGTCAGCGAAAGATTCTCCTTCGGCGCCCGCGGCTTGATTGCGCTGCCTTCCGGCGATAGCTGCGTCAAAACGTCGCCGAACGCATCCAGCGTCGCCATATCCATGCAGATCGACCGGCAGGCGACGCCGGCTTTGCGCAGATCGCTGAGGATTTCGAAGCCGTCGGCATCGAGGTCGCCCCAATACACGACATCGAGAGAGGCGCCGCTGCCGCCATTGCCACCATCGCTGCCGCGCAGCCACGGCATGGCGTCCGGCGCTTCCTTGACAGCACGGCCGGAGCCGAACAGCGTCACCGTGCGTTCCAGCGCCGGCAGCGCGAGATAGGTGTCCTTATTTTCCGTGATTATCACACGTGAAACATCCATTTCTGGAGCTTCGCTCGGCAGCCACGCCGTCGCCATGCGCTCGGCCCATCCCGCAGCAGCCGGAGCGAGGTAGCGGAACCGCACTTCCGCAGGACGTTCCTCCAGCGGCAGCGACGCAATGCCAAGCAGCACACAGATTGCCTTGCGACGCCGGGAACGCTCACCGTCCAGCCATTTCGCGCTGAACCCGGGCAGCGGCACCATGCGCGCCGTCAAGTGGGTAGGCCGCTCGCGGTCGCCGCCCGCGCCGCCGTTATCGCTAAGGTACCCGCGGAACCACGCAGCCGCCTTCACGACGAGGTCGAAGCCGGCGTCCGGCTCGTCGCGCAGCGACTTCACGACGCCCATCGCAACGGAAGGTTCCACGCCGAACTCATCGCACAGCCGGCCGCACCGTTCCAGCGCTGTGCGACGACGCTGCGCCGTTTTACGTGAAACAATCTTCAACGCCACCGCTTCCGACGGTATCGTTACACGTGAAACAAACCGTTGCGTTACCGGGCCGACGCGACGGTTCCCGTACGCAATCTCCAATCCATGCTCCGCAGCCCACCGCTCGGTCTGCGCATCCTGCCGCAGCAGTTGCGTCGGTTCCTCGCGCAGCTCCTGCGCCGCCGGAACCCCAATCGCCACCGCGAACGGCCACGCGCCGTCCACGTCGAAGCAGTGGCGTTCCATCCGCGCATCCGCCGCCGCGCGAATCTCCTCCGGGCCTTTCATCTCGCTGTTTTCCGAACCGTCACGATTGCTGGAGGTCGGCGCTGTGCAGCGTGGTGACGCCGGTCGCCGGGTCCTTGCGGGCGACGACGACCTTCGAAGCGCAGCGCATGATGTCGCCGGTCTTCGACTCCGGCGCCGACACGATCACCTGGAAGCCGAGCCCCGGCAGCGCGCTCAGCGCACGCCGCGTGTACTGGCCGTCCGCCTTGATCAGCGCTTCGTCGAGGAAGACGGTGGCGTACGACGGCTCGGTGGCGTTGTCATTCGCCAGCAGGTACATCAGCGCCGCGCCGTAGGCGAACGACGTCAGTTCCTGCAAGTAGCCGCCGGAACCGCCGCCGGTCGACGCGATGCGTTCGACGGTGCCATCTGCGGCCGTCACTTCCGCGGAGAACCGCGAGCGGCGCCGCGCGTCCAGGTAGCTTTCGCCGCGCCCGTTCGCCGCATGCTCGGGGAAGCACGACTCGATCATCTCTACCAGCGCGCCGCACGCCGCGAACAGCCGCTTGCAGTCGTCGATCTGCGGTTCGGCAACGTGCGACCATTCCGCCAGCTGTTCCAGATTGCGCCGCAGCCGCGCCATGAACGCCGTCGCCGGCGCCTCGATATTCGCCACGATCGACAGGCGCCCCTTGCGCGCGCCGAACGGGTGTGGCGCGAGCAGCCGGTTGATCTTGCCGATCTGCTCGGCAATCTGGTTGCGGTCTTCGGTCAGCGCGCTGTGCAACTGCTGGAGGTCCTTATGGATTTTCTCCATCGAATTGAAGTATTCGCGGTCGGCGGCTTCGCGGATGACGTTGGCGCGCAGCTCGCGCAGGTCGTCGGCGTACGACTGGTAGTCGTCCACCCGCGTACCCACCGGGCTGTCCGGCGACAGGTACTCGCGCCGGTACGCTTCCATATGCGTTTCGCACACGCGCTGCAGCTTGGTGGCGTCGCCGTCCAGCTGCTTGATTCGCTCCGCCACCGTCTGCGCCGCCTGCTCGCCGAGCCGTTCCATGACGCGTCCGGCGTCGATCGGCCTGGCATGGCTGCCTTGCGCCGAAAACGCTTCCTCGAGCGACAGCAGCGCCGCGGCGCGGGGCTGCGCCGTCTGAGATTGCGCCCCGAAGAACTCCGCATACCCCTGCTCCAGCACGTCCCGGCATTCGCCGCGCAGCGCACCGTCGCCTCCCGACGCGCCTGACGTTCCCGACGCTCCAGGCACCGGCGCGGCACGACGCATCTGCGCCGCGTCCAGCCACGTCCGGGCGGCTTCCTGCGCAATCTGCGCGCGCCGGCTTTCTTCCAGCGCCGTCGCCTGCGCCTGCCGCGCCCGCTTGAGCTGCCCTTCGCATTCGTCGCGCTGGGCGATGAGCCGCTCGAGTTCCGGATTGGAACGGATGTCGTCAATCGTCGCCTGCAGCTGCGCCACCTGCTCGCGCGCGGATTCGACATCGACCTCCGGCCACGAGGCGCGTGCCACGAGCTCGGCAAGCGTCTTCTTCGCGTCAAGCCGCTTGAGTTCGCCGTCGGCCTGCGCCGTCTGCGCGGCGACGTCGGCATGCCGCGCCGTCAACGCGTCGATTTCCTCGCGCAGCTGCGCCAGGTACGACTCGTTGACGAACCCGATGATCGCGCTCATGCCCTTCGTGCCGTGCCGCCCGCGGTCGGCGTCCTTGATCTGCCCGTCGCGCTGCACCTGCCGCACCGACCGGTCAGCGTCGTCGATCGCGTCGACGCAGCGCGCGTCGTTGCGTCCGTCGCTGATCCTCGCCGCGAGCCAGCCAGCGAACGGCGACTCCTCGTTGATGACGATCCGTTCCGACAGCCAGCCTTCGCTGGAACCGTCCGCGGCGCCGCGCTCAATCTCGTCGTCATACGAACGTTCCGTGTCGACGAACTGCCAGTTGCGCCGCGGCAGTTCCTCGCGCGGAATCGTGCTGACCTTCGCCGCGAAGCCGTTTTCATAGCGCTTGTCGACGAGGATGACCGGCGCGAGCGAGGCATAGGACACGTTCATCGCCACGCGCCATTCCTCGGCGTCGTCGGCGACGTCCATCAGCTCCGCCACATACGGCAGCTGCGCCGGATCGAGGCCGACGGCCTGCGCGATCCGGTCGCGCGACGAACGCATGTCGGCGGTGATGCGGGAGCCGGACTTGCGCTTGCGTTCGTAGTCGTCCTCCAGCGCGGCCAGCTGCTGCGCGAGCTCCCTGCGTTCGTGCAGCAGCTCGAAATAGCGCGTCGTCAGCGCGTCCTTGCGTTCGTTGTAGTCGGTAAGGAACGCGTCCAGCTCGCTTTGCAGCGCATCCCACGCGCCCTGGTCCGCCGGCATCGCCGTTTCGGCGCGCTCGAACGCCGACGCCATCCGGCTGCGCCGCACTTCGCGGTCGCGCGCCTGCTGCGACGCCTGCTGCAGCTGCGTTTCAAGCAGCTCGAGCCGTTCGCCGCCGGCGCCGCCGATCTTCGCCTGCAGCGCCTTGGCGCGTTCCTCGAGCGTTCCTATCCGAGATTCGCCGGCTTCCACCGCCGCAGCGCACTGCGCGGCCTGCGTTTCGTACGCCGGCAGCATTTCGGCGACGTCGTCGTCGGCGCGCGCCTGCAGCCATGCGGCGCGCACCGCCGCGCTGCCCTCGCGCTGCGGGTCGACGGCGCGCAGCGCCTCGACCTGCCCGCGCGCCTCGTCGTAGGCTCCGTAATCCCGTTCGATGGTTTCCAGCACGTCCAGGCGACGCTGGCTCCCTTCCATCGCATGGAAGTTCTGCTCGAACTGGCGGTAGTCGTCGGCGGTTTCCCGCCCGCGCTGCACGGCGCGCGGCTCGCCGAGGACGCCTTTGCGGAAGATGTCGTCGAGCTGGCTGGGCGCGTCGGAAGCCTGCATGCGGTGCAGCAGCCGGCAAGCCGCTTCGGTCAGCCCGAAGCGTTTCCAGACCACCTCGCGGAACTGGTTGGCCTGGCGGAAGAACTGGGCGCCGGGATAGACCTGCTTGAGCAGCGGAATCGTGAACGCTTCGTCGCGGCTGTCGTCAAGCAGCCGCGGATCGAGCGGCTCGCTGGACACGGCGAAAATCTTGATGACGTCTTCGGAGGAGCCGCCTGCCGGAAGGTACATGAACTTCGCAATCGACATGTCGGCGCAGTTGGCGGTGTCTTCATAGCGGTCGACGATGGCGCCCCAAACGGCGTACGGTTCGCCGTCGACGGTTTCGCCGCGCAGGTAGACGGCTTCGTCGTGGCCGCCGTCGTTGCGGATGCCGCGCTGCCCGCGCAGGTACGAATAGTCGCTGCGGTCGGAGCGGCCGGCGTTCGACGCCTTGTTGAACGCGGCGCCAGTGGGGTAGAGGAGCGAGACCTGCGCGTCCAGCAGCGTCGACTTGCCGGATTCGCTCTGGCCGGTCAGCAGCGTCACCGTCTGGTCGTCGGCCTCGGACGGCGCGAACGTATGGTAGCCGTCGTAGGAACCCCAGTTGACGAGCTGGCGTTCGCGCAGCACCCAGTGCGGCGCAATCAGCTCGATCTGCGCGTAATCGTCATCCCAGACTTGCGTCATGCCGCCGTGTCCTTTCCATCCGCGCCATCGCCGTCGAGCTGCCCCAGCCATGCCCGCATGCGCTGGCTATCCACCACGGCGGCCAGCAGCGGCGTGATCAGCTTCATGCCGTCGTCGGCTTCGGCGAGGAAGCCGTTGGTTTCCATCGCCGCGATCAGCGCGTCGGCTTCCTTCTCCACCGATTCCTCGCTGTTGCGTCCGGCGAGCGGCCCGGAACCGCTCGACAGCTGCTGAACGAGTTCTTCACGTGAAACAATCCAGTCGCTCGGCGGCACCTTCATGTTTTCGTATTCGAGCGCCTTGCGCCGCAGAATGACGGCCAGCGCCGCCTGCGCCGCCGTCAGCGACGAACGGTGCTTCAGCGACGGCACATGCACGTCGGCGCCGTCGATGGGCTGCGCGTACATCACCTGGTAGTACTCGTCGATGACCGGCACGAGCATGTCGTTGTTCAGCGACCGCTCGACGTCCGGCAGGTAGTCCATCGCCTGCCGGAACAGCGCGCCGCCAATGCTGCGGCTGCGCTTGAGCGCAATCGCCGCCTCGCGCGCCGGCGCCGGCATGTCGCCGCGGTCGCCGTCGAACAGCGCGAACGGATTGGCCACGTCGGCCATGCCGGCTTCGTCCTCGAATACCGGCGCCGCATCGCCGGCTACCGTTGCGTTCGATGCGATGTCGCCGGTATCGTCAGCGAATTCCATCACGCCTCCTTCGCTTCGTCCGTTGCCGTTTCCATTGTCCAAAGATTTCCAAGATTCCGCGCCCCGCCTTCACGCCGCCGCATCCGCTGGTTCCCGAGCCACCATCTACGCCTGCGCGAGGAACTCGCGCAGCGTATCGGCTCCGACGGCCAGCGGCGCCGTCGTCCAGATCCGCTCGTCGCCGTCGGCGTCGACGCAACGCCACCGCCGTTCGAAATCTTGGTGTTCCGACGCTTGTGAACTCCCCTCGCAAGGCGCAAGGTAGCTTAGGAACCCCACGATTTCGCTTTCGCGGCGTTCGTCGACCGGCAGGCCGTTGAAGCTGGCCGCCACGTCGATGAAGCCGCCGCGCATCGCCGGGGCCGCCTCGATGAGTTCCAGCATCCGCACGATCCGCGGGCCGGAAGCGGCGACGATGGCGTGCAGGTCGGGCGGCGTCGCCGGCTGCGCCTGCGCAAGCTGAGGCGCCGAAGCGCGCGCCGGGGTCTCGCGGGCGCGCGTCGCCACCGTCGGCAGCGAAACGGAGCCGGTGCCGATGTCGAATTCCTTCGGCCCGCGCAGCGTACGGCCGCCGCGCGCCGCGTCGCCGAGCCTGCCCAGCAGCGTTCCCAGCTGGCGCGACATCGTGCGGAACTGCATGTCGCTTTGCTGGCGCACGAGCATCCTGATGGTTTCGTCGGTCTGCCGCACCTGGTGGCGCACGGCGTCGATGCCGTCGTAGATGTCGTCGAATTCGCGGTTGACGGTGTCCATCAGCTCGTCGGCGTCGTCGTGCATCCAGGCGCTGTGCGCGATGTCCTGCAGCGCGTCGCCGATTTCGCGACGGCTTTCCGGCGCGTACATAATCTGGAACGCGTCCTCGAACCGGCGCCCTTCGTCGCTGAGCCGGTGGATGCGTTCGTAGCCTTCATGGTAGAACGCCAGCAGTTCGTCGGCCGGAACGTCGGCGCCGTCCATGCGCCGGCGCAGTTCGTCGCCGTTGTCACGTTCGGCGACGACCAGGTCGCGCAAATCCACCGGCACGCCGCGCAACGTGTTGTGCACGACGTTGATGATGTCCGACACCTGTTCCGCCGTCAGCGGCTCGGTGGTGCCGGTCGCCCGCAGCTGGTCGATCTGGCGCTGTCGTTCGTCGATTTCCCCCTGCAGAATGCCGATGCGTTCCTCGACGTCGACGGTAAGCTGCTTGCGGGCGTTCTCCACTTCGAGAATGATCGAGTTGACCTGCGCTCCGGAGAGGGAAACGGTGCGCTGCTGCAGCGTTCCGAGCGCTTCGATGGCGCGGTGCGCGCGCTGCGTCAGCCGGCACATCACGCGGTGCGTACGGCGGTCGACGGAATCGGCGATCCAGGCGTAGTCGTCGTCGCTTTGCGCCTTGAGCTCGCGCAGGATCCGCCGCGCAGCAAGGCCGGCGTCCTCGCCTTCGTGCGGTTCGAAGGAACCGTCGCCGATGAGCAGCACCAGCGAATCGGCCATGTCGGCGAGCAGCCGTTCCTGCGGCACTTCGCCGGTCAGCGGGTCGAAGGCGGCGCGCAGCAGCGCAACGTAGATGCGGGCATTGGGACGCAGCAGCATGCGCAGCGCTCCGGTTTCGTACACGGGCCGCAACTGCGCCAGCTCGGTCCTCACATCCGCCATCGCCACTCCGTTCCGTAATCGTCCCCGATTCTACCAAAACGCCTGAATGGCAGCCGCTGGCGCCTATGCAACGCAAGGAGTCGGAGCAGAATGAAAAGGTTCTGATGCAGTTTGCGTGGGTTGAGTTCGTAGCGATGCCCCTAGCGACGTATACATCGCTACTCTCCGATCAGCCACTCCGGCGCATACTCCACCTTGATTCCCTCTTCCGTCACACCGGTATCGAACCGGTTCAGCGTCAGTACAAGGCGGTCGTAGGCATCGGTGAGTTCCTGCAACGGTTTCAATTCGCGGGACCGGACCCGTTCATCCATCATGTCGAGCGTCACCTGGATGTACAGCCGCTCCGTACCGCGCCGGGCGACGAAATCGACTTCTCCGCCGGAATTTCCAGCTGAATTCGCGTTGCCGAGATCCCCAACCGTCACCGTGTATCCACGACGCACCAGTTCCATGAAGACAATGCCTTCAAGCTGGGCTCCGCGATCCGAATCCGGGTTTCCGGTTGCCAGGTTCCGAAAGCCGTTGTCGACCGGATACCACTTCTTATTCGGGTTGAGCAGCGCTTTGCCGCGGAGCCGTTCCTGCGGCGCCGAATACAGAAGGAAGGCGTCGCTCATCGTCGTCATCCACTGCTCGACGGCGTTTCGGGAAACCAACGTATTGTTTTGCCTGAGCGCTCCGGCCACCTTCGTCACATTGACCAGACTGCCGGACGTGCTAAAGAGATACTGGCAAAGTTTTCCGAGCGCCGTCTTGTCGCGGATCTGGTTGCGCGCGGCAACATCCCGGTTGACTACGCTTTCGTAGATATCAGTCAGCGTTTCGGCCCACCGTACGCCGTCCGGCCGCCCGTCTTCATAGATGGCCGGCATCCCGCCATACCGCATGTACTGGAGGAACTTGTCCTCCAGAGTCGTGTTATCGCCAATCGTTTCACTATACGCAACGATTTCCGCGAACGACAGCGGCTGCACGTCGACACTGACGTACCGTCCCGCAAGATACGTTGCCAACTCGCCAGAAAGCAGGTAGGCATTCGATCCGGTCACGTAGACGTCGACGGCATCCATCGTTTCCAGGCCCCGAACGATTCGCTCCCATCCAGCCACCCCCTGAATCTCATCCAGAAACACGTAAAAGGGGCCATCCGCCTTGAGTTTCAGCGCGTTGCCGATTTCCTCATGGAGATCCTGATCGGTGTAGTTGAAGAGGTACTGGAATTCGTCAAGCCTGCGGACGAAAACGTTTTCCTCCGGAACCCCCGACCCGACGAGCCGGCGCGCGAATTCGGCAAGCAGCGTGCTCTTGCCGCAACGCCGGACACCGGTCAGTACCTTGATCAGTTTGCTATCACGGTATTGTTCGAGATGCTTCATCAGCTCAGGACGTTCGATAAACATGATTTTCAGTATACTGAAAATAGTTACACAACAAGCCACGAATTTTCAACGTACTGAAAATTTACATCTCCCGAATCCTCCTCAGAGGCAGTCAAGGCCGCTCTCGCTGCCCCTCCCGACCTATCAAACTGCCCGCACAAACTACAACTGAGCCATAAAAAGGGTCTCTGTTGACGGCGGGGACTGTCGCGCGATGGCATAATCGGAACATGGGTCGCTTTTTCGCTCGTTGGATTGTTCTGACCGTTGCCGCGGCGGTCATGGTATTGCTGTTGCCGGGCATGCATGCCGTCGGCCATCCGCCGATTCTCGGCATCGCCGTATGGGCGCTGTTCATGGCGTTGCTGAACGCCTCGCTCAAGCCGATCGTGCAGACGCTCGCGTTGCCGTTCACGATACTGAGTTTCGGCTTGCTCGCGCTGGTCATCAACTGGCTGTTCATGGAGCTTGCGTCGTGGATGGCGCTGAGCCTGTTCGACGTGGGCGTCACGATCGGCGGCTTCTGGTGGGCGGTGCTTGGTTCGCTGATCATGTCGATTGTCAGCAGCATCGTTTCGGCGCTGATTGGCGCCGACTAGCCCCACGCCGTTCGAACCGGCCTTTATTTCAGCGCGGTTCCTCCGACGGTGAGCGTGAAGCCGTTGCGTTCGATGTTGGCGTTCGACGCGTCCGCGTTCTTGAGCGACGAGACGGCCGAATCTCCCGTCAATACGAGCGTCGAGGAGGCGTCCAGTTCCAGCGCCAGGCCGGTCGACCCGTCGAGGGTGCCAGTCAGCCGCGTTCCGTCGCGCAGCGCCAGCGTCGCCGAGTCGAGCGAATCGGCGACGTCGCCTTCGATCTGCACGCCGCCGAGCGTCAGCGTGCCGCCTTCGAGCGCGGCGATTTGCCCGCTTTCCGCGGTGTATTGGCCCCCGGAAACGCTCACCTGCGCGCTTCCCGTCAGCCGGAACAGCGGCGACGACTGCGCCGACCATTGGCCGCCTTCCAGCGCCACGCTTCCCGCCGTCGCAACCACGACCGGGCTGGATGCGCCGACCGTCAGCCCGGTGCCGCCGGTCACGCTCACGGCGCCGCCGGTGACCCACAGCGCCGGCGACGAGTTCTGCTTCGTCGTCAGCGACGGCTGCGTCAGCGTCACCGCCGTCCCTTCCCCGGCCACGTACAGCGCCGCCGCGCCGAGCCCGTCGGTCGTGACGGTCAGGTTCGCGAACGTCGCGTTCGCGCCGCCGCGCGCCAGAATCGCCGCGTTGGTGCCGGAATCCATCCACTGCCCGCTGGAAACGCCGGTCTTGATGACGGTATCGCCGCTCGCCTCCACCGTCGCGCCGTCAACGAGCAGCGCGTTCTCGTCGGCGCCGTCGGACTGCAGCATCTGCGCATCCAGCGTGCCGTCGCCTTCCACCGTCGTCACGGCGCTGTACTTCGCGCCCGCGCCGGCGGTTTCGCTGTCCGTATTGGACCCAGATTGGCATGCCGCAGCCGACAGCAGCATCGCCGCCGCGCACATCGCAGCTATGCTGCGTCCAAGATTCCTGTATATATCGCGCATGGGTTCCCTCCCGTTTCGTCGCGGAGCGTACGCCGTTGGGCGCTGGAGCGGCATAAGCTAGGGTACAGGATTCCGCGCGGGCTTCAATGCCGCGCCACCGCTTTTGGGAAAGAGGGCACATGACCGACACAACCGAGCGCACCGAAACGACCGCCAATACGACCTGGAGCGCCATGCTCGCCGGCAACCGCCGCTTTGCCGACGGCAAGATGATCCACCCGGCGCAGACGCCGGACATCCGCAAGGATCTGGAAGGCGGCCAGCACCCCGATGCGCTGGTGCTCTCGTGCGCGGATTCGCGCGTCGCCCCCGAAATCGTTTTCGACGCGGGGCTGGGCGACATTTTCAGCGTCCGCACGGCCGGCCAGTTCGTCGACGCCGGCACGATCGCGTCGCTGGAGTTCGCCGTCCGGTCGCTGCACCCGAGCCTGCTGGTCGTGCTCGGCCACCAGCATTGCGCGGCCGTCGCCGGCGCGCGCAAGGAATACGACGAACTCGTCGCGCGCACGGCGAAGGAAACCGGCAAGCCGGCCGCCGAATTCGAAGACGACATGGACCAGATCATCGACGCGTCCGAGGACCCGGTGTTCCGCTTCACCGGCCAGTCGGTATGGCAGGCAAAGATGGCCGACCTCGACTCCGCTGAAGATTGCGAGCAGGTGCATATCGCCCACACGCTCGAATACATCGTCACGCATTCGGAAACCATCCGCGACGCCATCGCCCGCGAACAGCTGATGATGGTCGGCGCCCGCTACCGCATGGACAACGGCCTGGTGGAAGTCCTCAGCTTCTAGGGCAGCTCTGAGGGCGGTTTCCAAGGCGCCGTCGTCCGCGGCGCCATCCGCAGCATTCCGCGGTTGTTCGAGCCAGCGTTTTAATCTGTTGCCATGTCCCTTGGTTTGAACATCCTGCTGATTTTCGTCTTCCTGCTGCTCGGGTCGGTCTTCGCCGGCACCGAGCTGGCTTTGGTGAGCCTGCGCGGCTCGCAGATCGACCAAATGGAGCAGGAGGACGCCCGCGGCGCCCGCGTCGCCAAAATCGCCCGCGACCCGAATACGTTCCTGTCGACGGTGCAGATCGGCGTGACGCTGTCCGGCTTCCTGTCGGCTTCGTTCGGCGAATCTTCCATCTCCCCGTATATCGTGCCGGTCGTGGAAGGCTGGGGCGTTCCGTCGTCGGTCGCGGCGCCGCTAACGACGATCGTGCTGACGCTGATCATTTCCTACTGCTCGATCGTCATTTCGGAAATGGTGCCGAAACGCATCGCGATGCAGCGCAACGAACAAATCGCCCGTGCCGTCGTGCCGGCAATCTCGGCGTTCGCGAAGATCTGCAAGCCAATCATCTGGCTGATCGGCAAGAATACGAACGGCCTGGTGCGCCTGCTCGGCTTCGATCCGAACGAAACGGAAAGCGAGGTTTCCGACGAGGAGCTGCGCGTGCTCGTCAACTCGAATACGAACCTCACGAAGGACGAACGCACGATCCTCGACGACGTGTTCGACGCCTCCGAAACAATCGTCGCCGAAGTCATGCGGCCGCGTGCCGACGTCGTGTTCCTCGAGGGGAGCATGCCGCTTGCCGAAGCAGCGGAATACGTACGCGAAATGCCGTACTCGCGCTATCCGGTCACCGGCAAGGATTTCGACGACGTGCTTGGTTTCGTGCACGTGCGCGACCTGCTTGACGTACGCGATGAGAACGCGAAGACGGTCGCCGACGTCACCCGCGAGGGGATTTCGCTGCCGGGCACGTCGAAGCTGCTGCCGAGCCTGTCGCTGCTGCGCAAGCGCGGCATCCACCTCGCCGTCGTCATCGACGAGTACGGCGGCACCGACGGCATCGTCACGCTCGAAGACCTCACCGAAGAACTGATCGGCGACATCCGCGACGAGTACGACCTTCCGGCCGAGCCCGGCGCAGCCGACGTGTTCGTTGGCGGCGTCGCCACCGTCGACGGCGGCATGTCCATTGAAGATTTCGACGACCTGACCGGCATCGAACTTGCGGACGGCCCCTACGAAACCGTCGCCGGCTACTTCCTCGCGAAAACGGGCAAGCTTGCTTCCGCAGGAGATTCCTTCTCCGAAGACGGCTACACAATGACCGTTACCAAAGTGGACGGCCGCCGCATAGAAACCCTCCAGGTCACCAAAGACAGCTAATTTCCTCTCACCCCGCTAGCGCCCGCCGCTGAAATATGCAAACGCGAAAGCGTTTGCGGCCTTGTTCGGGGGTCGCTGAGAGCGAGCGAAGCGACGCTCGAAGCGGGGGGTGGTCGCAAACCGGCAAAGCCGGTTTGCGCGAATGCGAGTGGAGGGGCACCGCCCCTCCGCGAGCATCCGCATTAGCAAGCAACCCCGCTCACTAATGCGATGACTCACTCATCGTTTTCCATACCCTTCGGTTCAGCCACCGTATATCGTGTCCTCCGACCGCCTCCGATTGTAACGATGAGCCCCTCTTCGCGCATACGCCGCAACAATACTTGAATACGACGATTCTTAAGATGCATTTTTGTAGCAAGCTGAGCGGTAGTCACCTCTCCGTAAGCGCGTGCATAGCTTAGGATTTCGTTTTGTTGCTCCTGCTCGCGCTGCTTTCGCGCACTGTTTTCCATTTTCGCGCACTGTTTCCTGCTTTCGCGCACTGTTTCCTGCTTTCGCGCACTGTTTTCCGCTTTCGCGCACTGTTTCCTGCTTTCGCGTACTGTTTTCCGCTTTCGCGCACTGTTTTCCGCGCGCTCTGATGATTCTTGGAGTGCGTGTTTTCCCTGATCATTCATTGGCTTCCAACCTTTTCGGGTGAATGCCGGATGCGCCATGAAGGTCACTCTGAAAAAGCTACGGTCATTATCGGTCTCGAAAAGAGGGGGAGTAGAGCCATTGTGTTCCAAGGCCCGCAACATGGTGGGAACACCTGTATTCCGACCCTCCGACAGATGCAGCTCCTTGAGAAAATCTCCAATGCGCCGGTTGCGGTACTTTGCAGAAATCATATGGCGCTGTGCAATATCCTCATCCGAGATAGATCGGTCCGGACCCGGAAGGCTGGTTATGGCCATCCTATCTTGTTCGATGCGAACCGTGACGGGTTCGGGAATCGCATAACTCTTGTGGTACACCGCATTGGTTAACGCTTCTTCGATAGCGGCATAGGGGTAATTGAAAACTCGTACTGCTTCCGCTTGATTGGGGAGCTTGAAGATTTTCTCGGCAACGACGGTGTTGCGGATGTACCGCAATGCGTCGGCAAGTTGCCGGTCTAATGGGCCCCGGAATATTTTTTCTTCCATCCCTTCTCCGGTTGGATCAGGGATGTTGACGACTTCAATTTGCGCAAGACGAATATGCTGCTCGGGCTGCATGGAGAAGAACAACAGCCCAACATTACGCGGATGCATGTCTTCAACGGGACCTCCTACAACACGAAGATCCTGAGCAATGGAAAGCGTATCCTTATCGCTTATAGCCAAGGTGCTGTCGACTGTTGCGAGGTAATCCAGCATGAGGCTGGAACGCAGGTCGCTAATCTGGGCTGCTGGATTTACACGGTCATCATAGGGAATATTCGGCCCCAACGACATGAGCTCGTTAATCTCTGACTGCGATGCGCGAACGGTGTTGGAAAAACGACGAATAAAGTAATCTTTGCCTGTCTCACGCTTGCTGAGAATGCGAGGCGCACGGTATGGGCGTTCATAGCCTCCAGGAGCCCAAATAAGGAGCAGATGCTTGCCCTCGAACTCAACTGGCTGACACACAGGTGCATACACCGGATCGATGCGATGACACATCTGGACGAGATCTTTCTGGTACCTATCTAGCTTTTCTTTTGGTAAGCCAGTGACAGGCAATACAGGAGTACCATTTTCCTCTTTGACGCCGATGACGAGGTAGCCACCACCTAAGTTGTTGATGTCATTGGCAAATGCGCAGAGGGTATGGATAATGGATTCCGGATTCCAGCCCTCTTTATATTCAATACGTGCTTGTTCCACAACTTGGCCACGGAGCAGCTGCTCAACATTGACTGGGATGCTCATCGACTCAGTCCTCCTTGGCGATTGGTTAAGTCATGGTTAAGTCAACATAGTTGGTGCCTACCACTTTACTGATCAAGTCAGCAAGCACCATTCTGGCGCGCCACCCCCTCCACCTCGAACCCGCGCAAATGCTCCGCATTTGCACTTCCTACGTTGTGAATCTTTCTTCCGGCGAACCGGGGGAGTCTTCCGGCGACCTCGGCTAGGCTGGAATGAACCGTGACGGCTTCACCGTCGCGCCAAGCACCCAGGGAAGGGGTACAGTATGGCACTTGAATTCGTTGTTCCGGGCCTTGACGAAGCGGCTTCGGAGAAGGCAATCGGCATCCTGCAGGAAGCGCTGAGCCACGAGCAGGAAACCGCGCTGATCCTCAAGCACGCGCATTGGAACGTTGCCGGCCCGAATTTCATTGCGGTCCACGAAATGATCGACCCGCAGGTCGACGAAGTTCTGGAAATGGCCGACGAGTCGGCCGAGCGCATCGCGCAGCTGGGTGGCTCTCCGGCAGGCCGCGCAACCGACATCGAGCGCTACCGTACGTGGCCGAAGTTCGAGCTGGAAGGCCGCAAGAATGCGCTCGAATACCTCAAGGCGCTCGACGCCTATTATGACAACCTGATCCGTTCGGAACGCCAGGCGTTCGCAGAACTGGAAGAGCTGGACGTCATCAGCTCGAACATCCTGCAGGACCACGTCCAGAGCCTCGAAAAGTTCCAGTGGTTCATGCGCAGCCACCTGGTCGAGGTCCCGGCAGCCCTCGTCTGATAACCGCCGGTTTCAAAGATTCTTGCCAGAGCGCCCGGTTTCCACCATCGGATTCCGGGCGCTCAGCATATTCCGCACAGTAATTATTCAGCACGCAGCTTCGGAAACCGGCTGCAGTGCCGCAACCTCGCCATCGCTATTTTCCGGTTGCTTTCCAAACGAAATCCAGTTTCCCTCCCGCTTCCGCGTACGGGAACCGAGAATAACGCTAACCACGAGCATCCCGAAAATAAATCCAAGCTCATTGAGCGTTATATCGACGATATCGAAGAACCCAAGCGATAAAATCGGCTGCAATGTTTCGCAAACAAGAATGCCAGCAAGGGAAACCAACGCGCTTTTCCACAGCTTATAGCCTTCCAGCGCAGCGCAGCATCCCAGCGGAAGCAGAATGAAAAGATTGACCAGCAATGTCAGCGGGTTTTCTTCAAATTGGGTAACGATATCAAGAAAGTTCAAGTTCACGCCGCCAATGCGGATTCCGCTGCTTTTCAGCATGATCACCACGACCGCAGCCAGAGCGTAGACGATGCCCAGCACGCGCAGATACACGAGATTCAAACGGTTCCGGCACAGCTGATATATCAGGATTCCTGCCAGCACCGCCGGTGTCGCCAGCAACGCCAGCATGAATAGATTGCTTTCCAGCAGCACTGAATCTTCGCCAAGAATATTCACCAGAATATCCCAACCGATAGCGCTATCGACAACAAGATATTTCAACCCAACGAAACAAAGAACACAACTCAATAATCCAGCGATGGCGGAAACACTTTTTCTCATATTCTTCTCCCAACTCTCGTGCGTCCTCGCTGTGTAAATTCATCAACAGCAGGGAACCCATTTTCCTTGATAGCGCATCGAAAAACAGTTCGACCTTGGCTGTCTCATACAGCGAGCAAAAAAGGAGAGGGGAGGAGAGGAAGGGAGCCGTGTCCGCTTTGCCGCGTCGGCTGCCAGAATACCGCAAATCACTGTCCCAGAGGCAATTGACCGGCGCAGCGCCTACCGCAGAATCAGCTCTTTGTTCAGGCGCGTTCGCAACTGTTTCCAGTTGGGCAGCAGCATCGTCATGCGGTTTTGGAAGCCTTCGCCATGGCCATGCTCCCACAGGTGCGTCAGCTCATGGACGACAACGTACTCCAGCAGCTCTTCGTCCATCAACCCCAGCTGAAGGTTAAGCCGGATGCGTCCGGTTTTCGGCGTGCACGATCCCCAGCGGCTCGTCATTTTCCGCAGCGTTACGTCAGTGGGCGCCTTGCCGACGCGCGGCACCCAGCGTTCCAGCAGCCTCGGCACCGCTTCCTCAAGATTTTCGCGTGCCTTGCGTTCCAGATCTTCGTTCCATGTGAAACTCTCTCCCGAAATATCGGGGCGCCCGGCATCCGCCCGCGACTGCGCCATCTTGCGCTGCGCCCCGTCAATCCAGTCGGCGCGCTCCGTCACGAACTGCTCGATGGTGCGACGCGGCATGCGCTGCGGGGCGCTCACTTCGATCTGCCCGTACGGCGGCCGCACCCGCAGGTACATATTGCGGTTATTCTTGCGCAGCACCGTCACCTGCCGCCCGGCGACATCGATAACTTCACGTGAAACAATCTTTCGGGAAGGAGTGGGCTGAGCGAAACCGCGGGCGCGGGGAAGGTTGCGAAACGACATGCCTCACATTCTAAACCGCGCCTTCCGCACCGCTATCTGCGCATCCGTTGCGACCTGGCAACACACAATGCCGAACGCGACAGCGGCACCGCTATGGTTACCCACCAGCTACAATCCCTCGACAGCCAAAGACAAATCAGGGGAAGCCGAAAAACCCGCACCGCCCCAACGGCCCCTAGCATAAAGCAGCAGAATAAAGGCAGCACGTAGAATGAAAAGGACACGCAAGGAGGTGAGCCGCCATGGCCGAATATGTGCTTCACATCGCAGACGACCCCTTGATGACCTTCAGCGCACAACGGCGCACCGGCCTTGGCGGCGGCACGCTGGACATCCATATCCACTGGGTTGACGAAGCAAACCGCAACCGCCTTCCTTTCCCCATCGCCCCTCATCCCACCGCCGAAGCGGTCCGCGAATGGCTCACGCGCCGCACGATACCGCGCAACCGTCAGTTCGCCGAGCAGATTCTTTCCGCCGCCGGCCTTGCAGTCAACGACGTCCTCGGCATCATCGACCTGTGCAAAGGCCTGTCCGTCAACGATGCATACTGGCTCGAACGAGAAGGGGAGAACCTGCGCTTCGCCGACATCAACCTGTTCGACAACCAGCTCGACGAAGCGCTGGCCCTCACCGCCTACACCGGCTACACATCCAGCGAGAAGCACGCCATTGGCCTGTCCAGCGAATGGACGACCGACGGCCAGTTCCCGAAGGCATGGCGCCGCGGCGCGCACGGCCTGGAACTGTGGAAGGGCGGCACCGAAGGCTATGCAAACGCGGGCATGGAGCCGTATTCGGAACTGTTCGCCGCGCAAGTCGCCCGCCAGGTCGGCATCGACGCCGTCAACTACCACCTCGACAAGTGGAAGGGCAAGCTTGCGTCGGTCTGCCCCCTGATGAACACCGCCGACGTTTCGTTCGTGCCATTCTACGCGGCGACCGGCAACCCCGGCTTCCCGCTTGCCCTGGCCACCGCGCGGGCGATGGGAGAAGAGACGTTCGACGCCGTGCGCACGATGTATGTATTCGATGCGCTCATCGCCAACCGCGACCGGCACGCCAACAACCACGGATTCCTGCGCGACAACGCCACCGGCCACATGCTCGGCCCGGCGCCGCTGTTCGACCATAACTGCAGCCTGCTCGCCTACGCCATGGAGGACGAGTGGAGCGATCCGGCATGGATGGATTCCGTCCTCGATACGCAGGGGCCGGCCAGCGTGCGCGAATCGTTCATGGAGCAGGCGCAGTCGATTATGGGCCCGCAGCAGCACGAGATGCTCCGGCGCGCGCTCGACATCCATCTCGTCAACGACGAACGGTATCCGATGGATTCACGGCGCCTCGCAGCGCTGGAACGGTACGTGCGCAACGCGGCCCGGCGCCTGCTGGAGGTGCCGCCGGTCGACGAAGCCGAGCTCATGGCCCAGCTTGACGAATACGAGCAGGAAGCGACGGCCAGCAACCCGGCATGGAACAACGAACGCGAACTCGCCGGCAAGTGACGAGCGGCGAACGGCAGGCAACAGCGAGAGGCAGCCAGCAGCCGGAAGGCACCGCCACCAGGCTTCCACGCCCAGCAATCCGTAGCCGACACGCCGAAACCGCGCTCAGGTTGACATAGTTTTCACGTTGAGTAAGATTTCATTCTGTTGCGCGCGAGAGCGTCCAACACCGAATCATTCGGGCCCGTAGCTCAGGTGGTTAGAGCGCATCCCTGATAAGGATGAGGTCGGAGGTTCAAGTCCTCCCGGGCCCACCATGAAACCACTGCGGTTTCTTTGGGGCTATAGCGCAGCTGGTAGCGCATCTGCTTTGCAAGCAGAGGGTCGCCGGTTCGAACCCGGCTAGCTCCACGGGTGCAATTTCCGGCTTTCCAATTTCCTTCGCTTTCCTTCGATTATTGGAGCTGCACAGCATGCAGCACACGCCCCCATTGCGCCATACATGCTCGACCATTCGAGAAACTGCTCACTTCCACTGTGCAGGATGCGAGCTAAATCCGGCTCGGCTACAATTGCGTGGCCATCCGGGCGCGACCGCTCAAGGCTGTTGTCACCTTGGGTTCTTTCCCCTTCCGCGCCCGGGGCCGGATTTTTTACTTAAGATTTTCTACTTCTTTGCGCGCTTGAGCGGCGACGCCTTTTCCTGCGGCCTGAGTTCGGGGAACTGCTTGAGCATCCAGCGATGCACCGGCGGCACGTTGGCGAGGGCCGCGCCGAACGCCAGCGCCCCGATGGCGATCCAGCTCGCGGCGTCCATCCCCAGCAGCATCAGGATCACGACGGCGCCGAGCGCCGCGATGCCGGCAAGCTGCTGGAACTTGTTCTGCTGTTCGGTCATCTTATGGCTGCGCAGCGGCATCGCACCCATTGCCATGCCTGCGGCCAGGCATGCGATGCCGACGATAATGGACACGGTGATTTCAACTGCAGACATCGGTTCTCCTTTGAACGGGCCTGTTGGCATTGCGTCGTGAAAAATTCTGCGGCTACCGGCTTTCCATGCTATGCGTTGCCGGCTCGCCGGTCAATAGCGAGCCCGCGCACATGCCGGCTGATTTTGCGTGTGGAGATTCCGGCGTCGCCGTCGCTTTTCACGCCCGAGATTTCCGCGATGATCTGTTCGTACGTCGTTTCGCGGGTGTCGTGGATGCTGGCGATATGCCCGCGCCTCATGACGACGATGCGGTCGGACACGGCGAACACGTCGGGCAGGTTGTGGCAGATCATGACAATCGAGCATCCCTGCGCCCGCAGCCGCTTGATATAGTCCAGCACTTCCGCCGTCTGGATGACCGACAGCGACGCGGTGGGTTCGTCCATCACGATGATCGACGGGTCATGCAGCAGCGTCCGCGCAATCGCCACCGTCTGCCGCTGGCCTCCGGACAGCGACGCAATGCTCTGGCTGGGCCGTATGTTGGCGGTCAGCGACGCCAGCGCCTTGCGCGCGCCGCGCACCATCGACTCGTCGTCGCGCAGCCTGCAGCGCCTGCGCTGTTCGTTGCCGAGGAACAGGTTCGCGGACACATCGAGATTTTCGCAGAACTCCTGGTTCTGGAATACGGCGGCGATGCCCTGGTCGCTTGCCTGCTTGACGCTGGCGAACGTCACTTCGCGCCCGTCGCGCAGCATGATGCCGCTATCGGGGGAGGTCACGCCGGTCATGATGTTGGCAAGCGTGGATTTTCCGGCGCCGTTGTCGCCGACAATCGCCACGATTTCGCCGGCATACACCGACAGATCCACGCTCTTGAGCGCTTCGATATGGTCGTAGGTCTTGCAAACGCCTCGCAGTTCCAGTAGCGGTGTCGTTTTCTTCATCGTCTCGCCTCGCGTCCGGCTCTCGTCATTGCTGCGCCAGATTGGTGCGTTCTACGTTCTCGATTGCCATGATAGCCGCGCCGATGGCCGCGCCGGCCGTCGGGTATTTCGCCGGAATCACTTCGATTGCCGACATGACGTTGGGGAACAGCTTGCGTTGCAGCGATTCCGAGAACGGCTCGCTGAACGCGTCGCCTGACTGCGAAAGCAGGCCGCCGATGACGATGAGTTCGGGGTCGAATGCGATGCACGTCGTGGCGGTGACGTCGCCGACGCGCATTGCGGCGTCCTCGATGACGCGGCGGCATCCGACGTCGCCGTCGTTGGCTTTCTGGACGAGATCCTCCATCGTCAGGTGGCCGTGCGTCACCTCCAGCAGCGACGTCAGCCGCTGCTCGTTGACGACGGTGTTGAGGCACCCGCGGTTGCCGCACAGGCAGATGCTGCCCAGCGGATCGACCTGTACGTGCCCGATTTCGCCGGCCAGCCCGGTGACGCCGCGCCATACTTCGCCGTCGCTGATCAGTCCGGCCCCCACGCCACTGGATACCTGCACGTACAGGAACGAGCGCACGTTCTCTTCGGAGGCCGCGCCGATGCGCGCTTCGCACAGCGCCGCCGCGTTCGCGTCGTTGTCGACGAACACCGGAACGTGGTAGGCGTTGCCGATGACGTCGGCGACCGACACGTCCTCCCAGCCGTTGAGCAGCCCGGGCACGGCGATCATGTTCGAACGCTTCTCGACCGGAGCGCCCAGCGCCACGCCGACGCCGGTCACTTCATCGATGGAGAAGCCGCCGGTTTCCAGCGTTTCGGCAAGCAGCATCTGCGCCCGTTCGAGCGTTTCGTCGGGCCGGTGCCCGTCGCCGAGCGGCAGCGCATGGCGCGCGAGGATCTGCTTGGCGGAATCCAGCAGCACGAGGTCGAGCGTGCGGCGCGTAATGGCAACGCCGACGGCGAGGCCCTGGTCGTGGGCCAGCGCGACGAGCGTCGCGCGCCGTCCGTTGCGTACGGTGCTGCGCGTTTCCAGCCTGCCCTCGTCGGCCAGCTCATGCACGAGCGCCGAGACCGTCGCCGTCGACAGCCCCGTCATCTCCGCAAGCTCGACCTGCGTCATCGCGCCGTACTTATGGACAGTATCCAGTAGATTGGCGCGGTTAGCCTCCCGTAACGAACGTTGGGATCCAAAAAGCTTTCCTGCCATAGTTATCTATAGTAAACACAAAAACTTAACAAATCGACAGGAATCTCCAGTTTTGAACGTTTTTCTCACGTTCTCAGCAATCTTGAGTTAACAAACCGAACTCAATAGACATTTTTTCGGAGTGTTGAGTTTGACAATCTAACTCAACATCGACATCATAGAGACTAGCCAACGAGCAATCGGAGGCCAGCGGACAAAGCAGTCCGTTCCTTCAATGAAGAAGATGGAGAAGCACATGAAGTTTCCCAAGAAAGCACTGGCACTGTTTGCCGGCATAGCGATGATCGCATCGCTGGGCGCCTGCAGCAGCACTCGTGCCGGTTATGAGAACAACACGAATACGAAGCTTGAAAAAGGCGCGACCATCGGCATTTCGATGCCGACGAAGTCCGAAGAGCGCTGGAACAAGGACGGCAACAACCTCAAGGCCAAGCTGGAGAAGGCCGGGTACAACGTCGTGCTCAACTTCGCCGACGACAAGCCCGCCCAGCAGAACGCGGACATCGAGAACATGGTCAACAAGGACGCCAAGATCATCGTCGTCGCCGCCAAGGACGGCTCGGCCGTAGGCCCCGCCGTCGAGAAGGCCCGCGACGCCGGCGCCAAGGTCATCGCCTACGACCGCCTGATCATGAACACCGACGCCGTCGACTACTACGCCACGTTCCAGCTGGAGCAGGTCGGCGTGCTCGAAGCCAACTACCTCATCGAAATGCTCGGCCTCAACAGCGGCGCCGAAGGCCCGTTCAACATCGAGCTGTTCACCGGCTCGCCGGACGACAACAACGCCAAGTACTTCTTCAAGGGCGCGTGGGACCTGCTGCAGCCCTACTTCGAGAAGGGCGTGCTGGTGTGCCCGTCCAAGCACGGCGGCGGCGTGACGAAGGACTTCACCGTCGACGACTGGCAGAAGATCTCGGTGCAGAGCTGGAAGACGGAGCAAGCGCAGAAGGACATGGAATCGATCCTCGACTCCACCTACGCCAACGGCCAGAAGCTCGACGCGGTCCTCACCCCGTATGACGGCATCGCGCAGGGCGTCATCAACGCCATCGAATCCAAGCGCCCCGACATGGTCCCCGGCACCGATACGTGGCCGGCCATCACCGGCCAGGACGCCATGGAGATCGCCGTGTCGAACATCGCCGCCGAAAAGCAGGGGGAAACTGTGTTCAAGGACGTCAACGAACTCGGCGAAGCCGTCTACAACATGGTCATCGAAATCGCCGAAGGCAAGGAAGTGTCCGGCATCAACGGCGAATTCAACAACGACGTCAAGGACGTGCCGACGAAGATGCTCGACCCGCAGAACATCACGATTGACAATCTCTCCGACCTTGTCAAGGCTGACTACATCACGCAGGAACGCTTCGACAAGCTCACCAGCGGCAGCGCCGCCGAATGACCCCAACCAGCCACGAAAGGAGCATCCGCATGTCTGGAAACGACACGATCCTGCACATGGACAACATCGTCAAGACGTTCGGGCCCGTCAAGGCGCTTTCCGGAGTGGACCTCAACGTGGAGCGCGGCGAAATCCACGCGATCTGCGGCGAGAACGGCGCCGGCAAGTCGACCCTGATGAACGTGCTGTCGGGAGTCTACCCCTATGGCAGCTACGAAGGGACGATCACCTTCGACGGCAAGGAATGCAAGTACCGCAACATCAGGGATTCCGAGCATGACGGCATCGTCATCATCCACCAGGAGCTGGCCTTGAGCCCCTTCCTGTCCATCGCCGAGAACATCTTCATCGGCAATGAGCAGGAAAAGGGCGGCGTCATCGACTGGGACGTCACGCGGGCCAAGGCGAAGGAGCTGCTGGAACGCGTCGGGCTGCCGGAAAACCCGGACACGAAGATCATGGACATCGGCGTCGGCAAGCAGCAGCTGGTGGAAATCGCCAAGGCGCTGTCGAAGGACGTCAAGCTGCTGATCCTCGACGAGCCGACCGCGGCCCTCAACGACGAGGACTCGGCCCACCTGCTCGACCTGGTGCGCCAGCTGCGCGACGAGCACGGCGTGACGAGCATCATCATCACGCACAAGCTCAACGAGGTGGCGGCCATCGCCGACAACGTGACGGTCATCCGCGACGGCCAGACCGTCGGGGAGATGTTCATCACGCCGGAAACGCCGCTCGACCAGGACGAGCTAATCCGCAAGATGGTCGGCCGTTCGCTGACGAACCTCTACCCGGAGCACGACACCAATCCGCCGGGCCCCGAATACCTGCGCATCAAGGACTGGACCGTCTACCATCCGCTCGATACGCACCGCGTCATCGTCGACCACGCCGACATCGTCGTCCACTCGGGCGAAATCGTCGGGCTGGCCGGGCTGATGGGCGCAGGCCGCACCGAAATGGCGATGAGCATCTTCGGCCATTCCTACGGTTCGCACATCTCCGGCGAGCTGTACGTCAAGGGCAAGAAGATGGACCTGCACAACGTGCAGGCCGCCATCGACGCCGGCCTGGGGTACGCGTCCGAAGACCGCAAGGGCAATGGGCTGAACCTGCTGCAGAACATCCGCGAGAACGCCTCGATGGCGTCCCTGAAGAAGATGAGCTCGCACGGCGTGATGGACGACAACCTCGAGCGCACGACGGTGGAGCGGTTCCGCAAGGAATTCAACATCAAGTGCCACGACATCGACGTCCCCGTCTCCACGCTCTCCGGCGGCAACCAGCAGAAGGTCGTGCTGTCGAAGTGGGTCATCTCCGACCCGGACGTGCTGATCCTCGACGAACCGACGCGAGGCATCGACGTCGGCGCCAAATACGAAATCTATGAAATCATCAACCAGCTTGCCGACGCAGGCAAGGCCGTCCTCGTCATCTCCTCCGAACTGCCCGAACTCATTGGCATCTGCGACCGCATCTACACGGTCAGCCAGGGCGTCGTGACGGACAACGTGGACAAGCGTGGATTCACGCAGGAATACCTCATGAAGGGCATGACCAAGGAAAAGGAGGTGGCAGGACGATGAGCTCGTCTACCGCATCACCCGTGAAGAAAGAGAAGACCGGCGTCCTCGCCACTCTCGCCAATAATTCGAAGCAGTACGGCATCGTCGGCGCCCTCGTCGTCATCGTGCTCGTCTTCGAGTTCCTGACCAAGGGCGTGCTGCTCAAGCCCAACAGCTTCGTGTCGCTCATCCAGCAGAACGCGTACGTCATCATCCTGGCCATCGGCATGGTGATGGTCATCATCGCCACCCACATCGACTTGTCGGTCGGCTCGATAGTCGCCTTCGTAGGCGGCGTGTGCGCCATCCTGATGGAACGCCAGGGCGTCAACTGGATGCTGGCCATCCTCATCGCGCTGATCGTCGGCCTGATCATCGGCTGCTGGCAGGGCTTCTGGATCGCCTACGTCGGCATACCCGGCTTCATCACGACATTGGCAGGCATGCTGATCTTCCGAGGCCTGGCCACCGTCATCGTCGGCGAATCGGTGCCGATCACCTCCCCGGAATTCCGCGCCATCGCCCGCAACTACCTGCCCAACATCTTCCTGTGGTGGGGACCGTTCGACGGCCTGACCATCGTCGTCGGCATCCTGTGCATCGCCGGCTTCATCTGGTCCACGCTGCGCAAGCGCGCCCGCGTCGCCAAGGCGGGCCTGACGCCCGAACCGATGGCCCTCGCCATCACGAAGATCGTCATCGCCACGCTGCTCATCGGCTTCGTCACCTACCTGCTGGCCCTCTCGGGCAACGCCACGCAGGGCGGCATCCCGATCATGCTCGTCATCCTCGCGGTGCTCGTGTTCGTCTACAACTTCATCCTGACGAAGACGGTGTTCGGACGCCACGTCTACGCCGTCGGCGGCAACCGCAAGGCCGCGATCCTCTCGGGCATCAACACCCGCCTCGTGGACTTCAAGCTCTTCGTCCACATGGGCTTCCTGTCCGCCGTCGCAGCCGTCTGCGTGCTCTCCCGCCTGTCCTCGGCCACCGCGCAGGCCGGCATGGAGTTCGAAATGGACGCCATCGCTTCCTGCTTCATCGGCGGCACGGCCGTCACCGGCGGCGTCGGCACCATTCCGGGCGCCGTGGTCGGCGCACTGGTCATGGGCGTCATCAACCAGGGCCTGTCGATCATGGGCGTGGATACCGCCATCGTCAAGACGATCAAGGGCCTGGTGCTCCTCGGGGCCGTCGCGGTCGACATCATGTCGAAGCGCAAGAAGGCCTGACCTACTTACCATCATCACCACCACCAACAGCAACGACAGGAGAACACGACCATGAAGCTCAATACCGCAAGCCGCGCGAGGCTCTACGCACTCACCTGCATCGCCATGATGATCTGGCTCGTACAGACCGTCATGCAGTCGGAAGCGGACGGCACGCTGTTCTCCTGGTCGTCGCTGGTCTTCATCGCCTGCATCGCCACCGTCACCGTCTACTGCGGCTACTGCGCCGTCAAGGACTGGAACGTCAAGGACCCGGCGGAAGGCGACGACGCCGGCGATGGCGATGCCGACGCAACGAAAGGAGGCAAGCAAGTCCAGTCGAAAAAATAACGGCTCTCGTTGAATCTAGTTTTCCTTTAATCTCGTCTCTTTCTCTCCTTACAGCGGCCGGCCGCGATGGCGGCGACAGCACCCGGCAGCGCAGCCGGCCGCTTCCTTCCTTCTTCCCGAACAGGAGCATTCACCATGGCAACCCAATCCTCTTCCCGTACCGACGACATCGTGGCCGGACGCACCGCACTCGGCGTTGAGTTCGGTTCGACGCGCATCAAGGCCGTCCTGATCGGCGAGCGGCACGAAACGCTGGCTACCGGCGAATACGAATGGGCGAGCCATCTGGAAAACGGCCTGTGGACCTACGGCCAGAACGAAATCTGGCAGGGGCTGCAGGCAGCCTACGCCGACCTCGCCAACGACGTCGAGGCGACGTACGGCACCAGGCTGGAACGCATCGCCCATATCGGCTTCTCCGGCATGATGCACGGCTACCTGGCGTTCGGCGCGGACGGCGAACTGCTCGTGCCGTTCCGCACCTGGCAGAACACCAACACCCACGAAGCGCATCTGGAGCTCTCGGAACTGTTCCAGTACAACATTCCGGAACGCTGGTCGGTAGCGCACCTGTACCAGGCCGTGCTGGATGGCGAACCGCACGTCGCCGAAATCTCGTATATCACCACGCTGTCGGGCTACGTCCACTGGAAGCTCACCGGGCGCAAGGCGCTCGGCATCGGGGACGCTTCCGGCATGTTCCCGATCGACCCCGACACCAAAACGTATGAGCAGCGCTTCCTCGAGCAGTTCAACGCATTGCCGGCCATCGCCGCGCAGCCCTGGCAGTTGCAGGACCTGCTGCCCGAGCCGCTGGTCGCCGGCACGCCGGCCGGAACGCTCACCGAACAGGGCGCGCTGCTGCTCGACCCCACCGGAACCCTCCAGCCGGGAGCGGTGCTGGCGCCGCCGGAAGGCGATGCGGGCACCGGCATGGTCGCCACGAATTCGGTGCGTCAGCGTACCGGCAACGTGTCGGCCGGCACGTCGATCTTCGCCACCGTCGTGCTGGAACGCAGGCTTTCGAAGCTCTATCCGCAGGTCGACCTCGTCACCACGCCGTGCGGCGACCTCGCCGGCATGAGCCACGCCAACAACTTCACCTCGGACCTGAACGCATGGGTCGGCCTGTTCCGCGAATTCGCCGCGGCGAGCGGTCATCCGATTTCCACCGGCGACCTGTTCGCCACGCTGTTCAACGCGGCCATCAGCGCCGACGCCGACAGCGACTGCGACGGCCTCATCAACTATCCATTCCGTTCCGGCGAATTCCTCGCCGGCATCGAGGAGGGGCGCCCGCTGTTCGCCCGCGCTCCCGAAGCGCGCATGACGCTGGCGAACTTCATGCGCACGCAGCTGTTCAGCGCGTTCAGCCCGGTCAAGATCGGCATGGACGTCATGACGAAGGACGAAGAGGTGCGCATCGACACCCTCGTCGGACATGGCGGCATCTTCACGACGCCGGTGGTGGCGCAGAAGATCCTGGCGGCGGCGTTCAATACGCCGATCAAGGTCATGGCGACGGCCGCCGAAGGGGGCGCCTGGGGCATGGCCGTGCTGGCCGGATACCTCGACCATGCCGCCGTGCCGCTCGCCGACTACCTCGAGCACGACGTGTTCGCCGGCGCCGAATCGACGACGCTGGAACCGGATGCCGCCGACGTGGCCGGCTTCGAGGCCTTCTTCAGCCGGTTCCTCAACGGGCTGGACATCGAACGGGCCGCCATCCGCGCCATCCCGCTGGAGTCGTGAGATTTTCGCCCGGTCAACGCCGCCCGGGCGAAACCACCCAACGCAACCATCCAGCCAACGCAACCAACGCAATACCTGAACACCTGAATACCTGAACCAACCGAAAGGACACCCACCATGGCAACCCTGGCAGACTACGGGCCCGAAGTGAGGGCCGAAGTCAAGCAGGTGCGCGAAATCGTCGCAAGCCTGCACGAACAGCTCATCAAGTGGAATCTGGTCGTATGGACGGCCGGCAACGTCTCGCAGCGGCTGCACACCGCCGACCTGATGGTCATCAAGCCCAGCGGGCTGCGCTACGAATACCTGACGCCCAGCTCGATGGTCGTCACCGATCTCGACGGCAACGTCGTCGACGGCAACGAGGCGCCGAGCTCGGACACCGCGTCGCACGCGTACATCTACCGGCACATGCCGGACGTGTACGGCGTCGTGCACACCCATTCCACCTACGCCACCGCGTGGGCAGCCACCGGACGCAACATTCCGTGCGGGCTGACGATGATGGGCGACGAATTCGGCGGCCCGGTGCCGGTGGGGCCGTTCCGGCTCATCGGTTCGGAAGCGATCGGGGAGGGCGTCGTCGAAACGCTGCGCAAGTACCCGCATTCGCCGGCCGTGCTCATGCAGAACCATGGCCCGTTCACCATCGGCAAGGATGCCGAATCGGCGGTGAAGGCGGCCGCGATGACCGAGGAAGTGGCGAGGACGATGTGGGCGGCAACGCAGCTGGGCCCGATCATCGAGATCGCCCCCGACGACATCGCCAAGCTCAACGACCGCTACCAGAACGTCTACGGCCAGCACTGAGCAAGGGCCCTCCCGAACAACGCCGGCACTGGGGCAGTTCCCGTACCGGCGGAAGCCGGAGCCCGCAGCACCACCAACTTCACTTAGCTCACCACCTTCATCAATCCCACCAAGGAGAAACAATGACCCTCGAAAACCCGTTTGCAGGCAAGGAAATCTGGTTCGGCGTCGGCTCGCAGGACCTGTACGGCGAAGAGACGCTGCGCCAGGTCGCCGCGCAGTCGCAGGAAATCGTCGATACGCTCAACGCCAGCGACGACATCCCCGTCAAGCTCGTGCTCAAGCCGACGCTGAAGTCGTCCGACGGCGTCAAGCAGTTCATGGTGGAAGCCAGCGCCAATCCGAACGTCATCGGCGTCATCGCCTGGTGCCATACGTTCTCGCCGGCGAAGATGTGGATCCGCGGCCTCGAAGCGCTCACCAAGCCGCTGCTGCAGCTCAATACGCAGCATCATTTCGAAATCCCGTGGGAAACCATCGACATGGACTTCATGAACCTGAACCAGGCCGCGCACGGCGACCGCGAGTTCGGCTACATCCTCACCCGCCTGGGCATCCCGCGCAAAATCGTCGTCGGCCACTACACCGACCCCGAAGTCGCCGCGAAGATCGGCGTCTGGGCACGCGCCTGCGCCGGCTGGGATGCGTCGAACAACATGAAGGTCATGCGCTGGGGCGACAACATGCGCAACGTCGCCGTCACCGAAGGCGACAAGACGGAAGCGGAACGCGTATTCGGCGCCTCGATCAACACCTGGTCGGTCAACGAGCTGTGCGCCGCCTACGACGCCGTCACCGACGACGAGGCCAACGCCATCATCGAGGACTACAAGGCCAAGTACGACATCGCGCCGAGCCTGCTCGACCCGGCGAAGGACTACGAATCGCTCGTCATCGCCGCGAAGGAAGAAGCGGCCATGGTCGGCATGATGCGCGCCAACGGCTGCACCGCCGCCGTCGACAACTTCGAGGACCTCGGCACGCTGCCGCAGCTGCCGGGCGTCGCCGCGCAGCGCCTGCCTTCCGAATACGGCTTCGGCTTCTCGGCGGAAGGCGACTGGAAGACGGCCGTGCTCGTCCGCGTCGGCAACGTCATGGGCTACGGGATGCCAGGCGGCGCCTCGCTGATGGAGGACTACTCGTACAACTTCGTTGGCGGCCACGAGAAGATCCTCGGCTCGCACATGCTGGAAGTCTCGCCGTCGCTGGGCACCATCGCCAAGCCGAAGATGGAGATCCATCCGCTCGGCATCGGCGGCAAGGCCGACCCGGTACGCCTCGTCTTCACCGTCGCGCCGAAGAAGGACGCCGTCGTCGTGTCGATGGCCGACGTGCGCGAACGCTTCCGCCTGACGATGAACGTCGTCAACGTCGTCGAGCCGGACGGCAGCCTCCAGGCGCTGCCGTGCGCCCGCGCGCTGTGGGCTCCGGAACCGAGCCTGAAGGTCTCGGCGGAATGCTGGCTGATGAGCGGCGCCTCGCACCACACCTGCATGACGACGTCGGTCGGCCGCGAAGCGTGGGAGGATTTCGCGCGTATCGCCGGCGTCGAGCTCGCCGTCATCGACGAGGACACCACGCCACGCGGTTTCGAAACGGAACTGAAGATGGAGGACATCTACCACCGCCTCAACAACCGCCACTAAAACCAAGATTGCCAATGGCAGCCCCCGCCAACGTAACGCCCCCACGTCACGTTGGCGCGGCCTGCGGCAATGGAAAGGCCCCGGGAATCCCGGGGCCTTTCCAATTCCAGCGCCATTACGCCGACGCCATTGCATCGGCTATGCGTACGAGAACGTCGCCGGATCATGCCCGGCGCGGGTCGGACCGTCCAGCGCGTCGATGGCCGCATGTTCTTCGGGCGTCAGCTCGAACCCGAACAGCTCGATGTTCTCGCGCTGCCGCTCCGCGTGAACCGACTTGGGGATGATGATCGTGCCGTTCTCGATGTGCCAGCGCAGAATGGCCTGCGCCGGGGTGACGCCGTGGGCGGCGGCGATGCGTTCGATGACGCCGTCGCCGGCGGCGAGGTCGGCGCCGCGCGCCATCGGCGAATACGCCTCGACGGCGATGCCGTGCTCCTTGCAGAACGCGACGACGTCGCGCTGCTGCCAGGTCGGGTGCAGCTCGATCTGGTTGACGGCCGGCCACTGTCCGGTTTCGTCGTGCAGGCGCTGCAAGTCGGACGGCATGAAGTTGCATACGCCGAGCGTGCGGATGCGCCCCTCGTCCTGCAGGCGACGCATCGCGCGCCATGCCTGCGGCGAGCGCCAGTCGAACGGCGTCGGCCAGTGCAGCATGTACATGTCGACGTAGTCGAGCCCGAGCAGCCCCAGCTGCCGGTCGAACGCCCGCAAGCACGAATCGTAGCCCTGCTCGGAGTCCTTGAGCTTCGTCGTGACCCACAGGTCGGCGCGGTCGACGCCAGCGTTCGCGATGCCGCGCCCCACGCCGGCTTCGTTGCCGTACCCGGCCGCCCCGTCGATGTGGCGGTAGCCGATTTCCAGCGCCGATTCGACGACTGGCACGACGCCTTCATCGTCGATGCGCAGCACGCCGAGCCCGACCTGCGGAATGGCGTTGCCGTCGTTGAGCGCGATATTCGGCACCAGCGCCGCCTGCGGATCTTCCATCATCCCTCCCAATCTTGTAGGTAACGGTACGAGCTTACACGGCTCACGCGGCGCTGTGCTTGCCGTTGTGCGCTTCGGCTTCGGCCGCTTCGTTCTGCTTGGCGAGCGAATCGCGGATCTGCTGCAGCAGGATGACGGTCTGCTCTTCGGCGCTCAGGTCCGGTTCCTCGGCGGCCACGTCCTCGCCGCCCTTGCGGTGTGCGGCCATCGCCTTCTCGGTGACGTCGCGCATCTTGTTAATCGGCACGACGATGCAGAAGTACACGGCGACCGAAATAATCAGGAAGTTGATGACGGCTCCGAGGATCGAGCCGATCTTGAACTGCGAATTGTTGATCGTGAACACCCACAGGTTGCTCATGTCCTGCTTGCCGAAAATGGCGGTGACCAGAGGATTGATGAACCCGTCTACGAGCGCCGTGACGATGGTGGTGACCGCGGCGCCCATAACGACGCCGACTGCCATGTCGACCATATTGCCGCGCATGATGAACTTCTTGAACCCGTCAAGCATGATATGCTCCTTCACTATGCGGGCTGCCACCTCCCGCGGACTGGTTGGGTCAGCCGCGAAACCCCGCCGGGTAGCGTACCGGTTGCCGCCCTATTGCGACGCCGCCAATGCCCCCGCCGGCTGGTCCTCCGGCCTTTTTGGCTTAGTGCCAAGTGTAGCGGTTCGTTGCACGGCGCCACGTGAAGCGCTCAAGAACCGCACCGCTGTTTCCTCCCGGCGAACATGTCCGGCACGCCGCGCCCGGCTGCCGCACACTGGGAACCGGAGGAATGCGGAATAATAGGACTCCAGATTCCCGCTTTTCCGGCCGTCCATCAGGCATGGTCCATCAGGCACCGCCATGGCGACCCGCCCCGCGTTGCCTTGAAAGGACTTCCATGGAATACGACAGCCACGCGCCTTCCGGCGGCACCACCACGCCTTCCGGCACTCCTGCGCCGGCTTCCGGCAAGGTCGCCCCGTTCACGGCGGCAAAGCTTCCGTCCGGCAAGCCGAAGAAGGAACGCCTGCTGACCCGCGATGTGCTGCTGATCATCGGCGCGACGTTCCTGTACATGGGCTCGATGATGCTGACGAACCCGATCATGGCCGGTTTCGCCGGCTCGATGGGCGTCGGCGGCGTCATGATGGGCTTCGTTACGGCGCTGCTGTCCATCGTTGCGCTGTTCTGCCGCCCGATTGCCGGCAACCTTTCCGACCGGACGAGCAAGCGCCGCCTCGCGCTGTTCGGTTCCGTGCTGATGGCGCTGGCCAACGTGTCGTATGCGTTCGCGCCGAACACCGGCCTGCTGATGGCGTCGCGCGTGCTCAACGGCATCGGGTTCGCCGCGTGCTCGGTGTGCCTGGCGAGCTGGATGTCGATGCTGCTGCCGATGAGCCGCATGGGCGCCGGCATGGGCCTGTACGGCACGACGAACGCGCTGGCGCAGGCCGTCGGGCCGGCCCTGGGCATCCGCTGTTCGGAAACGATCGGCTACCGGCCGACGTTCTTCATCGCCGCTGGAATGTCGCTGGCGATGGTCGCCTGCGTCCTGCTGATCCGGGACCCCGGCTTGCCGCCGTCCCAGCGCCGCGCCGCGCTCGAAGCCGTGGAGGGGAAGGGACAAGATTCACGGCTTCGCGACGAGGAAGCGCTGGTCGACGACTTCACCAAACAACCAGATTCCCCCGCTTCCAGCGGAGCAGTTCCCCCTAAGCGCCGCCGGTTCTCGCTGAATTCGCTGTTCGAAGTCAAGGTGATTCCGGTCGCGCTGATCTTCATGCTGTTCGCCATTCCGTATTTCGCGAACCAGTCGTTCCTTGTCGAATACTGCAACGGGCGGCATCTGGACGTGTCGGCCTCGCTGTTCTTCCCGGCGTACGCCATCGCGTTGCTGCTGCTGCGCATTTTCATGCGCAACCTGTTCGACCGCAAATCGTTCGCGTTCTTCCTGACGCTGGGCACGGCGGGGGACCTGCTGATGCTGCTGGGGCTGACGGTCATGCGCAGCAATCTCGTGATGCTGGCTGCGGCCATCATCACGGCGTTCGGCTACGGCATGATGAGTTCGGTCACGCAATCGCAGGCCGTCATCATCGCCGGAAAGGAGCGCGCCGGCATGGCGAATACGACCTACTATGCCGGCATCGACCTTGGCCAGGCCATCGGCCCGCTGCTTGGCGGCGTGCTGTATGCGGCGCTGCCGCTGCAGTGGTTCTACGTCGTGTTCATGGCGACGATGCCGCTGGCCTGGATTATCTACGCGTTCACCCGCGCATCTTCACAACGACCATGAAGATGGCCACGACGTGGCAGGCGTAGCCGAGCACCGTCGCCAGATGGAAAATCTCGTGGTAGCCGAATACCTTCGGCGCCGGGTTCGGCTTGCGCAGCGCGAAGCAGACGGCGCCGGCGATGTATACGCCGCCGCCGCAAATCAGCAGCACGGTCGGCACGACGCCGATATACGGCGACTGGAAGAACAGCCAGATGATGGAGAACGGCGCGAGTCCCAGGATGCAGTAGAAGATGGTGAACAGCCAGTCTAGGCCTTCGGACCAGATCAGGTGCAGCACGGTGCCGAGGATTGCCAGCCCCCACACGATGCCGAGGTAGGTCCAGCGGATCGCCACGTTCTGTATGGCGAACAGGAACGGTGTATTGGTGCCGGCGATGATCAGGAAGATGTTCGTGTAGTCGATTTTGCACAGCGTCTGGTCGACGCTGACGGGGAAGTGGCCATGGCCGATGTGCAGCGCGGCGCTGACGCCGAACAGCAGCATCGACGTAGCGCCGAACAGGCTGACGGCGACGGTCATTGCGCCGGCGGGCGCGAGGCAGATCAATACCACGGTGACGGCGATGGACAGCGGGAACGTCACCAAATGGAACCAGCCGCGCATCAGCGGCTTTTCGTCCAGCATCTTCTTGCGCTGGCGTCGTTCCTTCACGACGGCGACGCGCTTCTTGCGCTCCCGGAGCTCATCGGCCGACAACGCGCCGCTCGCCCGGTCCTGCTGTGTCGTCATATTCATTTTCCGACCCATACCCGTCACCCTACTCACCCCGCCACCCCCGCTGGCGGGGGTCGGAGAGCCGAGCCGAAGGCGAAGGCGATTCGGGGGGTGGTCATCCAACGCAACCAAAGAAAAAGCGGGCAGCAAGTACATTGCTTACTACCCGCCAACTACGCTTTACACGCTGGCTGTATCAGATAACCCCTTCAGCCACCATGGCGTCGGCCACCTTGATGAACCCGGCGATGTTCGCGCCTTCCATCAGGTTGCCTTCATTGCCGTACTTCTTCGCCGCATCGAGCGATTCGGCGACGATTTCCTCCATGATGCCCTTGAGCTTGGCGTCGACTTCGTCGAAGCTCCACGACAGGCGGTAGGAGTTCTGGCTCATTTCCAAGCCGGAGACGGCCACGCCGCCGGCGTTCGCCGCCTTGGCCGGACCGTAGAGCACGCCGTTCTTCTGGTAGATCTCGATGGCTTCCGGCGTCGACGGCATGTTCGCGCCTTCGCACACGACGGTGCAGCCGTTGTCGACGAGGCGGCGGGCGCCCTCTTCGTCGATTTCGTTCTGCGTGGCGCACGGCAGCGCGATGTCGCACTTGACGGTCCACACGTCGCGGCAGCCTTCGTGGTATTCGGAGCCTGGAACGCGCTTGGCGTACTCGGAAATGCGGCCGCGGTGCTCGAGCTTGATGTCCTTGACGACATCGAGGTTAATGCCGTTCGGATCGTAGACGTAGCCGTTCGAATCGGAGCAGGTGACGACCTTGGCGCCGAGCTGCTGGGCCTTCTCGATGGCGAAGATCGCCACGTTGCCGGAGCCGGAGACGGCGACGGTCTTGCCTTCGAAGGAGTCGTTGCGCAGCACGCGCAGCGCTTCCTGCGTGTAGTAGCACAGGCCGTAGCCGGTGGCTTCGGTGCGGGCGAGCGAGCCGCCGAATTCGAGGCCCTTGCCGGTCAGCACGCCGGTGAACTGGTTGGCGAGGCGCTTGTACTGGCCGAACAGGTAGCCCACTTCGCGGGCGCCGACGTTGATGTCGCCGGCCGGCACGTCGGTGAACTGGCCGATGTGGCGGTACAGCTCGGTCATGAAGCTCTGGCAGAAGCGCATCACTTCGGCATCGGAACGGCCCCTCGGGTTGAAGTCGGAGCCGCCCTTGCCGCCGCCCATCGGCAGGCCGGTCAGGGAGTTCTTGAAGATCTGCTCGAAGCCGAGGAACTTGATGACGCCTTCGTTGACGGTCGGGTGGAAGCGCAGGCCGCCCTTGTAAGGGCCGATGGCCGAATTGAACTGCACGCGGTAGCCGCGGTTGACCTGCACATGTCCTTCGTCGTCGACCCAGGCCACGCGGAACTTCACGAGACGCTCGGGCTCCACCAGGCGCTCGAGCACGCCGGCTGCTTCATACTGCGGATGATCCTTGAACACGGGCTCAATGCTTTCGAACACCTCGCGGACCGCCTGCAGGAATTCAGGCTGGTCTCCGTCGCGTTCCTCAACCTTGGCGTATACGCGCCGCACATACTCATCAGTGAGCATTTTCTCCCCTTCCGGGATCGGTTACGGTTTCACTTTCATCGGTGCAGTGCCGTGTAGCACAAACACGGCCATTGTAAGAACGACCCCGCGAAGCCGCCACCCCCTTTCCCTATATTCGGACTGCAACGCCATCCAGCGCGATCAGCAGCTCCGGTTTCCTTCGTTCTCCCCGGGATTTTCTATATAGCAAAGCCATGAATGCGTAGATACGATCCTTCGGGACAGAAGTCCTGCTATTCAAGATCATCTCATTATCCGGATTCCGTTTTCGCTGACTTTCCAGTGTTTTTCAGCCGTCCCGAACCAGAATCGGCACGCTTCCCCTAGGAGCACGCAAAACACCTGGCTGGAATCCATTTCACTATCCGCACCACAGCCGCTTCTCCTATGCGTCCAACAACGTTCATGCCAAAGAAAACGTAAACCTCAAGAACCGCCCTATTCCGCCATTCTTGCGGTTGACAATCTGAGCCTTAGAAAAATTGTTGGACGCTCTCCCCGGTAGGCGTCCAACAATTTCTTAGCGGGCCCAAATGTAAACCGCCGGAATGGCGAAATCAAGCCATTTAAGCGGTTTACAATTTCATCCGCGAGGAAGCGGAAGCACACGCATGGACAGCGAGTTCGCGCTACCCAAAATCTTTTCCTGCTGCCCAAGGTTCCAAAGAATCCGTTTCTATTCGCTACCTTGAAAACCGGCTCCGCCGGGCTTGAGCAGGCGCTTCTTCAGCCTCTTGTCGAATGTGCAGACGGCGTCGTTGTGCAGGACGTTGCGCGCGAGCAGTTCGCAGTCCACCATGTCGAGATTGGGATGCTCCCGGTGCATGCGGAGCGCGTAGAGGATGATGTCCCTCGGCTCGTAGTACACCTCGCCGTCCAGTTCGAGCAGCAGGTCCATGAGGTTTTCCGTAGGATAGCTTTTCGTTTCGCGCCCCTCGTCGTCCGTGGATTTCGCGCATTCCAGCACGTATATCACTTCGTTCAATACCTCCACGACCACGGTCACTTCCCCTTCGACCATGCAGGCGGCCTGCTTGGCGAGATTTTCCGGTTTGCCGGTCAGATAGTAGATGATGGCGTTCGCGTCTATGTAGGTCTTGCTCATTCGCTCCACCCTTCGGCTTCACGCTGCCGGAACCGTCGCGCGGCTTCCTCGGCGGCGGTGGGCATGGTGACTGTGAACGGCCGCCCTCCTTCAGGGGCCTGCGCTTTGAGCGCGCCCATGAGGCGCGGCTTACGCTTGCCGGTTTCCTTCTTGAGGGTGATCACCATGTCCTTGCCGTCGCGGCTTTTGATGGTGACGTCTTCGCCTTGCTTGACCTGTTCGAGGGTTTCGCGCATGTGGCTGCGCAAATCGGTTGGGGTGATTGTCGTGGCCATAGTCGCACCTCCCATATGTACATGTTATATGTACATATATTATCAGGGTTTCTCCCGGAGGGGGAGCCCTGCGGCATTCACGGAAGACGCTTCCGGCGTATCTCGGCCCTCGCTGCCTTCGATCGGCTTGCCGGGAATCAGGTCCCATGGCATTTTTGCGGAACACGAGCCAGAACACGAGCATCAGCGCTAGCAGGAGCCAGAAATATAGACCACACCCTCCGGGTTTCTCTCTGAGCATATTCCTCATAGAATGAACTGGAAGGCATTCAGAAGAGGGCGAGAATCATCATGTCAACGTTCAGAATAGGCAAGAAAGCCGCTATCGCAATAACCGCAGGCGTCGTAGCCGTCGGAGCTGGCGGCGCGGGCATCGCCGTCATCCACCACAATCACGTTCTCGATGAGGCGCGGGAGGCATGCGTCGCCGCTACACAAACCTTGCAGAGCAACATGGACCAGTACACGGCATTGCATGACGGTGACGCCACGGACGCCGCCAGCATCGAGGAAGGGCAGGTGGCGGACGAGACTGTGGTTGCCGCGTTCGTGGAAGAGTATGAAGCGGAAGCCCCCGTAATGGTGTCGTGCGACGCGGATAATGCTGACAGCTACCGTCAGGCGCAGGCGGACGCGGAATCCGCGTCGGCATGGTATTCGCAGCATACGGACTCGTTGAAGGAAGCATCGGCCAATGTCGTCGCCTCCCGCGACCAGAAGACGCTGGATGACGCGAAAACGGAGTACGACAAGCAGGTGAAGGCCGCTCAGAAAACGTATGACGAGTCAGACGGCAAGGTAGCAGATACCGCCGTGCGCGATACGCTCGGCAAGCTGCTTGAAGAAGCCAAGAAAGCCGACCAGACCGACGCAGCCAAGCTCAAGGAGTACGCGAAGAAACTCAAGGAACAGGCGCAGAAGGTGACGGACAGCGTCGCCGCGAAGACGAAGGCTGATGAGGAAGCCACCGCGAAAGCCGAAGCTGAAGCTGCGGCAGCAGTGCAAACCAATTCGCAATCATATAACTACTCATACTCAGACTCAGGTTCTTCCGGAACGTCTTCCTCGCATGGCTCTAGCTCCAACTACACATCGAGCAACGGCTACGCCAACACGGGAGTTGATTCATCAGGAACCTCAACCAACTCATCCGGCAACGTTTTAAACGGAGAAAGCTCCTCCGGTTCTTCAACGCCCTTCAATGACGATTCGTCTTCGTCCGACGATGAAGTTTTTATGACCTGCACCGGAGATACATCAGGGAATTGGGGCACATGCCATTGGAAGTAGCGTTTCTTAGAAGGCATGTAGAATCCCTAGCTGGCCTCCAGCCAATCACACCTTTTCCCCATCAGTATGAATGGGTTGGCTTGGTAGCCGGTTTGATCCGGCCTGACAGCACGTTCCAGCCAATGATTCTGCATGCCCGTTTTTTGCTTGCCTCCATGCATTTGGATTTAGATAATTTGCAAAGCTCCTATAAGAATGGAAATCACGAAAGCAGCGACCATGAGGATCCGCCGTTGACGCAAGGTATCATCCTTACGGGCAAGGAGCTTGCGGTAATAAATGCCGAGCAGGATGAGAATGGTACATGCTAAGGCGGTCATGTAGTAGCGTAAAGAGGACATGACAGTTCCTTCATCTTGACTTCTAATTACCTCATCATTGATGAATGCCCCTGCCTATATGATAGGCTTTTCTATTCGCTACGTTGGAAACCGGCTCAGGCGCCCGCATCAGTCCGATTGAAGCGCTGCAGCATTCGTAGACGGTGCTTCCGGCGTCTCGCCGACCTCTTCATCCTCGATCGGCTTGCCGGGAATCAGGTCCCATGGCATTCTGCGGAACACGAGCCAGAACACGAGCATCAGCGCCAGCACGAGCCAGAAATGCGGCTCGCCGTTGACCATCATCAGGAACATGCCGCCGACGATCATCGTGCGGATGAAGTAGAACGCGGCGCGCGCCCAGCCATGGCGCCGCTGCGTCTCCACCGTCATATGCGTATACATCGCCCCCAGCGTGCGCCCCTGGTGGGCGAGCGGTATCCACAGCTCGAATACGAGGAACGACACGGCGGCGATGGTCCACGCCGACGCCTGCACGAACGTCGTGTCGACGCGCAGCGTGAACAGCGAGAACGTGCCGTCGTTGAACGGTTTGGCGATCTTGTAGAACAGGTTGATGAAGCCGAACGATACGACGAAATAGCACAGGAACGCGAACAGGAAATCTATGGCCATCGCCACGAGGCGGTGCACGAAGCCGGGCTTGGTGACCACGCTGGCCGGCGCTTCGTTGAAGCGCTGCGGCACGAAATGCGTATACAGCACGCCGCACAGGTAGCCTACGACGGCGCCGGTGGTGTTCGTCAGCATGTCGTCGACGTCGAAATGGCGGTAGGCGCACGGGTAGGCGCCCCAGAACCCGGTCAGCTGCGACGTTTCGATGAACACCGAGCAGCCGAACGCGAACGGAATGGCGACCCACCAGCGCCATTTCGCCCAGCGTTGCAGCATGAAGCCCATCGGCATGAAGAAGATGACGTTGTAGAGCAGCTGCAGCCGGTCGGCGAGGCTGCCGTGCAGCACCTGCGGCACGAATTTCCACAGGTCGAGCTGCGGGCCGAAATGGTGCGCCGCGCAGAACGCCGCCGGGTCGTCCGGCATCGGGTACAGCGTGAACGCGAGGACGCCGAGCGCGTACAGCACGGCGACGTAGGACGTGACGACCGAGCCGACTCCCAGCCGCCGGTTGCGATGGTAGATGAACGCGAGGATCGGCAGCGTCAGCAGCGCCGACACAAACGGCCACAGAAGTACCGCGAGCGTGAAGGAGGAGCTGAACAGGCCGATGTAGGAAAGCATGCCTTCAAGCCTAGCCCACGAAAAAGCGCCCCTCGTGCCGAGGAGCGCTTGCAGAGTAAAAACGGCCGGTCAGTCGTCGCCGAGCGTAATGTGCACGCCGCCGACGAGGATGCTCACCACGTTGTACAGCAGCGCGAAGATCGTCGCGATGATCGTGATCAGGATGATTTCCGCAATCGAGAAGATCGTCACCGCGCTCAGCACCGTCGGCAGCGAGAACACGTTGGCGAGGTTCAGGCCGCTGCCGTCAAGGCCTGCGGACGACACGATCTGGTCGACCTGGTCGAAAACGCCGACGACCTTGAGCAGCGACCACAGCAGCGTCGCCGCCACGATCTGGATCAGCGCGCCGGCCACCGACAGCATGAACGCCACCTTCGCGACCGACCATGCCTCGACGCGCGTGACCGACAGGTTCATGCGCCGCGCACGCGGCTTCTTCTTGCGGCGCTGCACCGGGCGCACCGGCCGGTTCTCGTCCGGCCGGTCCTTGTCGGCGATGAGCGGCTGGTTCGACGCCGAACGCGCCACGCGCGGCCCTTGGCCTGCGCTGGAGGCGCTACGTGCGCCCTGCGGCGGCGCCGGCGCTTGGGGGGCGCCGTTGAACGCGGCATTCGGCTGGTTATCGCTCATGTTCGCTCCTTGCAATCGTTGCCCGACCTGTCAAGCCTTCCCTCGAGGGTACCAGCGTTATTCGACCGTGGGGGCCGCGCTTTCCTCCGCCGGGTTCCCTGCTTCAGATTCGCCGGCCGGCTGGCTTGCCGCGGCCGTTTCGGCGCCTGCGGCGCCGTCGGCTTGCGTAGCGCCTTCGGCTTCCGCCACGTCGTCGGTTTCGTCGTCCTGCTCGGCATTGCGCGCGATCGAGATGATCTCGTCGCCCTTGTCGGGCTTGGCGAGCGTGACGCCCTGCGTCGTGCGGCCGGTGCGGTTGACCTCGCTGACGTCGGAACGGATGACCTTGCCGGACTTCATGATCGCCAGCACCTGGTCGTCTTCAGCCACGACGAGCGCGCCGACCAGTTCGCCGCGTCCTTCCGCCAGCTGCACGGCCTTGACGCCGTAGCCGTTGCGGCCCTGCAGGCGGTATTCGCCCACGGCCGTGCGCTTGGCGAAGCCTTCGTTCGTCACGACGAGCAGGTCCTTGTCGGTGTCGCCCCACACGACGTCCATCGACAGCAGCTCGTCGCCGTCACGGAACTTCATGCCCTGCACGCCGGCCGTCTGGCGGCCCATCGGGCGCAGCTGGCCGTCGTCGGCCTTGAATTTCAGGCTCATGCCCTTGCGGGACACGAGGATGATGTCGTCGTCGGCGTTGCACAGGTTCGCGCCGATGAGCTCGTCGGCGTTCTCGCCGTTTTCGTCGCTCATCAGGCGCACGGCGATCAGGCCGCCCTGGCGCGGGGAGTCGTATTCCGACAGCTTCGTCTTCTTCACCTTGCCCGAGCGGGTGGCGAGCACGAGGTAGTCGGCGACTTCGTAGTTCGGAATCGACAGCACCGTCTGGATCGTCTCGTCCGGGGCGAGCTGCAGCAGGTTGGCGACGTGCTGGCCCTTCGAGTCGCGCGAGCCTTCCGGCAGCTCGTAGGCCTTGATGCGGTAGACGCGGCCCTTGTTCGTGAAGAACAGCAGCCAGTTGTGCGTGCTCGTCAGGAAGAAGTGGTCGACGACGTCGTCCTCGCGCAGCTTGGCGCCCTTGATGCCCTTGCCGCCGCGGTGCTGCGAACGGTATTCGTCGGCCTTCGTGCGCTTGACGAAGCCGGCGTGGGTGACGGTGACGACGACGTTCTCTTCGGCGATGAGGTCCTCGACGTTCATTTCGCCCGAGTACGGCAGGATCTGCGTGCGGCGGTCGTCGCCGTAACGAGCCACGATCTCGTCGAGCTCGTCACCGACGATCTGGCGCTGGCGTTCCGGACGCGCGAGGATGTCGTTGTAGTCGGCGATCTTGCGCATGAGCTCCTCGTGCTCGTCGAGGATCTTCTGGCGTTCGAGCGCGGCCAGGCGGCGCAGCTGCATCGCCAGGATCGCGTCCGCCTGGATCTCGTCGACGTCGAGCAGGTCCATCAGTCCGGCGCGGGCCGTCTCGACCGTCGCGGAGGAGCGGATGAGCTTGATGACCTCCTCGATCATGTCGAGGGCCTTCAAGTAGCCCTGCAGGATGTGGTCGCGTTCCTCGGCTTCGCGCTTCAGGTACGCGGTGCGGCGGGCGATGACGTCGAGCTGGTGGCTCACCCAGTGGCGGATGAACGCGTCAAGGCTCAGCGTGCGCGGCACGCCGTCGACCAGCGCCAGCATGTTCGCGCCGAACGTCTGCTGCAGCTGCGAATGCTTATACAGGTTGTTGAGCACGACCTTCGGCACGGCGTCGCGCTTGAGCACGAGGACGAGGCGCTGGCCGGTGCGGCCCGACGTCTCGTCGCGCATGTCGGCGATGCCGGTGATCTTGCCGTCGCGCACCGCTTCGCGGATCGACACGACGAGGCGGTCCGGGTTCACCTGGTACGGCAGCTCGGTGATGACCAGGCACATGCGGCCGTTGATTTCCTCGGTGTTGACGACGGCGCGCATCGTGATCAGGCCGCGGCCGGTGCGGTAGGCCTGCTCGATGCCCTTGTGGCCGAGGATCGTCGCGCCGGTCGGGAAGTCCGGTCCCTTGATGCGCTGCAGCAGCGCCTCGAGCAGCTCTTCGCGGCTGGCTTCCGGGTGGTCGAGCGCCCAGTGGACGCCGTCGGCCACCTCGCGCATGTTGTGCGGGGGGATGTTCGTCGCCATGCCGACGGCGATGCCCGAAGAGCCGTTGACGAGCAGGTTCGGGAAGCGCGCGGGCAGCACGGTGGGCTCCTGCGTCTTGCCGTCGTAGTTGGGCACGAAGTCGACGGTGTCCTTGTCGATGTCGCGCACCATTTCCATGGCCAGCGGGGCCATGCGGCATTCGGTGTAACGCATGGCGGCAGCCGGGTCGTCGCCGGGGGAGCCGAAGTTGCCCTGGCCGTCGACGAGCATGTAGCGCATCGACCAGCTCTGGGCCATGCGCACGAGCGTGTCGTAGATCGCCGAATCGCCGTGCGGATGGTACTTGCCCATCACGTCGCCGACGACGCGGGAGCACTTGTTGTAGCCGCGGTCCGGGCGGTAGCCGCCGTCGTACATCGCGTAGATGACGCGGCGGTGCACCGGCTTCATGCCGTCGCGCACGTCCGGCAGGGCGCGCTCGACGATGACCGACAGCGCATAGGAGAGGTACGACTGGCGCATCTCCTCCTGCAGGTCGATCTTCTGGATGCGTTCGCCGACCATCAGCCCGTAGTCGGTGTTGTCGCTTTCCTGCGGGCTCAACGGCTCCATCGAGCCGTCCGGCACCGGCTGTTCGCCGCCGAAGCCGTCATTGAATTCGTCTGCCACTGTAAGTTCCTTAGGGTTCGCTTCAGTATTCGCTTCGTATTACTTCACGCGTCGATCCAGCGGGCGTTGTGCGCGTTGCGCTGGATGAATAGGCGGCGCGGTTCGACTTCGTCGCCCATCAGCATCGTGAAGGTCTCGTCGGCCTGCAGGGCGTCCTCGATCTGCACCTGCTTCAGAATGCGGTGTTCGGGGTCCATCGTCGTTTCCCACAGCTCCTGGTAGCTCATTTCGCCCAGGCCCTTGTAGCGCTGGATGCCCTCGCCCTTCGGCAGCTGGCGTCCGGCGGCCTTGCCTTCGGCGAGCACGCGGTCGCGTTCGGCGTCGGTATACACGAAGTCGTGCGGGCCCTTCGTCCACTTGAGCCGGTAGAGCGGCGGCATGGCCACGTACACGTAGCCGGCCGTGATCATCGGGCGCATGTAGCGGAAGAACAGCGTAAGGTTCAGCGTCGCGATATGCGCGCCGTCGACGTCGGCGTCGGCCATGATGATGACCTTGTGGTAGCGCACCTTGTCGAGGTCGAAGTCCTCGCCGTAGCCGCCGCCGACGGCCGTGATCAGCGATTCGATCGTGTCCGACTTCATCATGCGGTCGAGGCTGGCGCGCTCGGTGTTGAGGATCTTGCCGCGCAGCGGCAGGATCGCCTGCGTGATCGGGTTGCGCCCCTGGATGGCGGAGCCGCCTGCCGAATCGCCCTCGACGATGAACAGCTCGCACTCGGCGGGGTCGTTGGACTGGCAGTCCTTGAGCTTGTCCGGCATGCCGGCCGATTCGAAGATCGACTTGCGGCGCGTGTTCTCGCGGGCCTTCTTGGCGGCCAGGCGGGCCCGGGAGGCCTCGATGGCCTTCTGGATGATGTTCTTGGCTTCGGCAGGATGCGAGTCGAGCCAGTCGCCGAGCTTCTCGTTCATCACGCGCTGCACGAACGTCTTGGCTTCCGAGTTGCCCAGCTTCGTCTTCGTCTGGCCTTCGAACTGCGGGTTCGTCAGCTTGACGGACACGACGGCGGTCAGGCCTTCGCGCACGTCGTCGCCGGAGAGGTTGTCGTCCTTGTCCTTGAGGATGCCCTTGTCGCGTGCATAGCGGTTGACCAGGCTGGTCAGCGCGGCGCGGAAGCCCTCTTCGTGCGTGCCGCCTTCGGTCGTCGAGATCGTGTTGGCGAACGTATGCACCGATTCGGTGTAGGATGTCGTCCACTGCATGGCGATTTCGGCGGAGACGCCGATCGTCAGGTCCTCGGACTCGAAGTCGATGACGTCGGGCTCGACCGGCGTGGCCTTGTGGGCCTTGACCATGTACTCGACGTAGTCCTTGATGCCGTTGGCGTACTGGTACGTCACCGTCTGGTGCAGCTCTTCGGCGACGTTGTCGCCGTCGCCGGCCACCTCGTCGGCGGCTTCGTCGACCTGGCGCATGTCGGTCAGGGAAATCTTGAGCCCCTTGTTGAGGAACGCCATCTGCTGGAAGCGGCTGCGCAGCGTCTCGAAGTCGTAGATCGTCGTTTCGAAGATCGCGGGGTCGGCCCAGAACGTCACCGACGTGCCGGTGGACTCGTCCTCGCCCATCTCGCGGCCGCGCTCGAGCGGGGCGACCGGCTTCTGGTCGATGTACGTTTGCGTCCAGTGGTAGCCCTGGCGGCGCACCTCGATGTCGACGCGCGTCGAGAGCGCGTTGACGACGGAAATGCCGACGCCGTGCAGGCCGCCGGAGACCGCGTAGCCGCCGCCGCCGAACTTGCCGCCGGCGTGCAGCTTCGTCATCACCGTCTCGACGCCGGAAATGCCTTCGCCCGGCACTTCGTCGACCGGGATGCCGCGGCCGTCGTCGACGACGCGGATGCCGTTGTCGGGCAGAATCGTCACTTCGATGTGCGTGGCGTAGCCGGCGAGCGCCTCGTCGACGGAGTTGTCGACGATTTCGTACACGAGGTGGTGCAGGCCGCGCGGGCCGGTGGAGCCGATATACATGCCCGGACGGATGCGCACGGCCTCGAGGCCTTCCAGCACCCGAAGGTCGCTGGCGTCGTAGTGTTCGGGGGAGAGGGTGTCGTCGAGCTGCGCATCAGCGACGTCGTGGGCCACTTCGTCATCCTGTTCGGGGTTGGTCAGCGGTCCGTCGCCTGGCGCAGGCATGCGGTCCATGGGTTCCGGCATATCGTCCGGTGCAAAATCCGCCACAGAGATTCCTTCCTGCGTTTTCGCCGTCCAGAAGGGGGTTTAATTGGAGCGATACGCCCTAAAACGCAAATAAACGCCCCTTCAAGGCGTTCAACTAGTCTGCATGTGATTCTACTAGGGGAGGGGGACTCTTGCGCCCCAGCCGCCTACTGTGCAAATCCACGGAAAATCAACGGATACGTCCCGTTTTCCAGAGGTCCATATCCCCAATTCCCGGTTCCGCATTGCGCAAGGATGGCGAGGTCTGAAAGTCGGCGTATACCCTATTGCTCGCCACTGTTGGCTTTGTATGCAACCTAACTAATGCCTATGGCTATAGCGACTTTTCCGATGCGCTACCGGACCGACTACATTGACATGTTCCACGTGCAACTCAGGCATCTTCTCCTGTACCTTTTCGAGAATCTGCGGCGAAATGCCTTGCAGAGTCACCGTCCACGCCGGGCTGCGGGTGCATACGGTCAGCACGCCATCGCGCAGCCCGATGACCCGTGAATTGCGCGCATTGGCTTCGCCGACGACCTTGTCCCAGTCGCTGTTGAGCTCGGCCAGGCGCATGTACGGCTTCCAGCCGCTCGTCGTGGCGAACGAGTCGAGCACGCCGCCCAGCCGGCCCGGGTCACGCCCCGGCTTGCCGAAGCTTTCGAACGCCTTCTCGTTGCGTTCCCGCCGGCGCCGCGCGCTGCCGGCCTTCGCGACGATCCGCTCGAACGTTTCGGCGGGAAGCTTGCGCTGGTCGAGCCCGAGCGCGACGCACGCCGGCACGTTGTGCGCGCTCATGGCATGTCCGTTCCGCGCAGCCCGGCAACGTCGACGACGTTGGCGCCGGCCAGTTCCGGGATGTCGCTGGCCGCGGCGACGGTGATCAGCGACTGCGGCTGGGCGGCGGCGAACGACAGGATCTCGCCGCGCCTGCTTTCGTCAAGCTGCGCGAACACGTCGTCGAGGATGACGATCGGCGCTTCGCCGCGGTCGGCGCGCACCGTTTCGTACAGCGCCATCTTCAGCGCGAGCGCCAGCGTCCACATCTCGCCGTTCGACGCGAATTCGCGCGCCGGCATGCCGTCCAGCCCCACTTCGAGGTCGTCGCGCTGGGGCCCGATGAGATTGATGCCGCGGGCCGTCTCGCCGGCGAACAGCCGCTGGAAATGCCGGCTGATTTCGGCGTGCGGCTCGCTGAATTCCAGCACTTCCGCGAAGGACGGCGCGTAGTCGAGCGACGCCGGCGCCCCGCCTGCGGCCATCCGGTGCGCCAGGCGCGCGAACGGTTCCTGCAGCAGTCTGACGACGGCGTCGCGCTTGCGCGTCAGCTCCACTCCGGCCTCTATATATTGTCCGGTCCAGATTTCCAGACCGCTCAGCGCCGCCATCTGGTCGAATTCGGCGTCGGAACGGCTGCCGAGATTCTTCAGCAGCGCCGCACGCTGGCGCGCGATATGGGAGAACTGCTGCTGCAGCGGCGCATACGAACGGTCAAGTAGCGTCGCCGCCTGGTCGAGGAAGGAACGCCGCGCCGACGGGTCGCCGGATACGATCCGCTGGTCGTCCGGCGTGAAGGACACGGTCGGGATGTCGCCGACGATGTCGCGCATGTACAGGCTCTGGCCGCCGTTGATGCGCGCGCGGTTGGCGCCTTTGGCGCGGATCGTCGCCTCATAGGTGGCCGTCCGCTCGCCTTCGACCAGATTCGCCCGCACCGTCGCCTTCTCGGCGCCCCGCCGCACCAGCGGGGCGGAACCGCTGGCGCGGTGGCTGGCGCCGGTCGACAGCACCTCGACGGCCTCGACGATGTTGGTCTTGCCGATGCCGTTGGGGCCGTGCAGGATCGTCGCCCCTTGAGGCAAGTCGAGCACGAGGTGGTCCCATGAACGGAAATCGTCGAGGGCGAGGCGCGATATATGCATATGGCTCACTGCCCGAAGCGCATCGGCACGAGCAGGTAGCGGTAGTCCATCGATTCCTCGCTGTCCGCTTCCTGCTGGCCGTCGAATTCCACGGGCTTGACGGCCGTCGTCATCTTCATGCGCACGTACGGCTCGGCGATGGCAGCGATGCCGTTCTGCAGGTAGCTGGGGTTGAACGCCACGGTGATGTCCTCGCCATCGAGGTCGACGTCGAGGATTTCGTTGGCCTGGGCCTCGTCGAGCGCGCCGGCGGTCAGCGCCACCTCGTCCTCGGTGAACGTCATGCGCACCGGCTCGTTCTGGCCGGCGACGAGCGCGACGCGCTTGATGGCGTCGAGCAGGTCCTGCTTGCCGAGCACGGCGTGGATCGGGTATTCGTCGGCGTAGAGGCGGTCGACGGCCGGGAATTCGCCGTCGGTGAGCTGGATCGTGGAGATGCGGCCGGCATTCTCGATGCCGATGAGCGTCGGCTTGGCCGGATCGCAGTAGACCGACACGTTCTGGTGGGTGTCGAGGGAATGGGCGACGTCGCGCAGGATGCTGCCCTTGACCAGCGCGGTGGCTTCCAGCGCCTCGTCCTGCGGCGTCCAGCTGAACGTGGCGCGCGACAGGCGGAAGCGGTCGGTGCTCGAAAGCGTGACGGTGTTGCCGTTGAACTGCATGCGGATGGCGGCCAGCACCGGACGCACCTCGTCGGTGGCGACGGACACGGCAGCCTGGTTGATGGCCTGGGCGAACGTCTGCGCGTCCACCTGGCCGATGAGCGGCGGCAGCTGTGGCAGGTCCGGGAATTCGGTTTCCGGCATCAGCTGCAGCGTGAACGTCGACTTGCCCGACGTGATGCGCAGCTTGTTGCCTTCGGTCGCCAGATATGCCTTCTCGGCGGGCAGGCTTCGGGAAATGTCGGACAGGAGCTTGCCGAGCACGACGACGCTGCCCGGTTCGTCGACGCCGGCCTCGATGCGGTCGCGTGCCGTCACTTCATAGCTGAATGCCGAAAGCTGCAGCGAACCGTCCACCGCTTCAAGGCGGATGCCGGAGAGGATGGGGTTCGGCTGACGGCTGTTCAATGCCCTTGATGCCCATGCCACAGCATCGGCGAGGGAAGTGGAGTTGACTTCGACTTTCATGCATGCTCCTGTCGTTTGGTCTTCGTGGTCTTCATTCTATCCGTCCGATGCGCTTTGCGTTCGAGGGTTGCGGCCCGTTATTACTACGACGATGACCTCTAAAGGGAGAGCTTGAGTTAGTAGTAATAATAAGTCCGGTGGATATGTGGATAATGTTGTTGAAACGTTGAAACGCCGCGAGTTATCCACCGGAGAACCTTGTGGATAACTTTTGGATGGCCTGTGGATAATTCAGGTACTTATCCACAGGAAAACATCGGTCTCGGAGTTATCCACATTTTTGGTGGATATATCAACAGCTTGTCCACGCGAAAATGGCGGTTATTCACCGCTTATCCCGAGGATTCACCCACATTTGTGGATAAGCATGTGGATAACTTTTCCGAAAATTCTCCACCGCCGGGAGTGTCGCATTATCCACCGGACCCGTGGAAAACCTATTCGGAATGGCGCAGCTGCATCGTCAGCTGGTTCACGTAGTTGTAGATTTCCTGGTTCTCGCGCATCTCGTTGGAAATGCGGTCGCAGGCGTGCATGATCGTCGTATGGTCCTTGCCGCCGAACACCTGGCCGATATCGACGAGGCTCATGCTGGTCATCTCACGCGTCAGGTACATGGCGATCTGGCGTGCCAGCGCCACGTTCTTCGTGCGCTTGCGGCCTACCAGGTCGTCGAACGTCAGGTGGAAGAACCGGGCCGTCTGGCCGATGATGTCGGACGGCTTGGCGTCCACGTCGTTGCTGAAGAAGTCCCGCAGCGTCTGCTCGGCGAGCGCACGCGTCACCGGCTGGTGGTTGAGCGACGCGACGGCGGTGACGCGCGTCAGCGCGCCTTCGAGCTCGCGGATGTTCTCGGTGAACCGCTCGGCGATCAGGTCGAGCACGTCGTTGGGCACCGGGACGCCGGTCACCGACGCCATCATGCGCAGGATCGCCGCGCGCGTCTCGAGGTCCGGCGGCTCGACCTGCACGGTCAGGCCCGACTCGAAGCGCGAAATCAGGCGCGATTCGAAGTCCTTGAGGTTCTTCGGCGCGACGTCGGAGGAGATGACGATGCGCTTGTTGGCCTGGTACAGCGTATTGAAGGTATGGAAGAACTGCTCGAGCGTCGACGTCTTGCCGCCAAGGAACTGGATGTCGTCGATGAGCAGGATGTCCACCTCGCGGTAGCGCTTGTTGAACTCCGCCATCGGCTTCGTATCGGACCCCTCGGGCCGCAGCGACTCGATGAACTCGTTCGTGAACTCCTCGCTGGTGACGTAGCGCACCTTGAGCGAGGGCTCCTTGCGCAGCGCCTCGTTGCCGATGGCGTTGAGCAGGTGCGTCTTGCCCAGCCCGGATCCGCCGTAAATACACAGCGGGTTGAAGTCCTGCCCGGAGCCTTCGGCGACGGCCAGCGCGACGGTGCGCGCGAACCGGTTCGAGTTGCCCGGTATGAACGTGTCGAACGTCGCGGCCTTGTTCAGGTGCGTATCGGGGTCGCGTTCCTGCAGCGTCTTCATGCCGGTGCCGAATCCCTGCGGCGGCATCGTCGTCGACGGGATGGGCAGCTGCCCCTGCGTCGGGGCCGGCGTGGATTCCACATGCACCACGACTCCCGTTGCCGTCAGCTGGCCCTGCGCCGGGGCCGCTGCCGCATGCGCCTGCGGCAGCGGCAGCCGCTCGGCGACCGTTTCCTCAAACGTTTGCGCCTGCTGGTCGAGAGGGTCGGGCTGCCCCGCTGCGGCCAGCGTCGGCTGGCTGGCATCCAGCGTGCCCTGCACCGGTACGGAAGGGTGGGAGCGGTCACGCTCGGCCAGCGACGGGAAAGATCCGGTGGCCGGCGCCGATGCGTCCGTCAGCGGCGAGGATGGCACCGGCGATGACGGGGAGGAAGGAGATTGCTGGGCACCCTGGGATTGCATCGGCGGCTCCGCGGCGGCCGGCTCGGCCGTTTCGGAAGCCTTCGCAACGGGGGACGGGGCTCCCTGAGCCGCTTCGGAAGCGGGGGTTTCGCGCGGGCCGATCTTGAACGCGGGGAACATCGGCTGGCCGGCATTGGCCATCCGCAGCGCCTGCATCAGCGGGGCGTTCAGGTCGTTCTGGAGCACCTGCAGCGTCGTGTTGTCCTCCACGCACAGCACGATGGTGGGGCCGTAGACGGCTTCGGGCATCACGCCGCCGAGCCATGCCTTCTGGCGGCTGGAGAGCTTGTTGTTGAGAATGGCAAGCGTGTTCATCCAGATGTCAGTGGCCTGGGTCCCCGGGTCGAGGTTGTCATCGCCCATCCTGTGCGAGCCTCCTGATTCATGAAAAAGTCAACATCTAATATCTACTCCCAATCGGGGAAGTTATCCACATGCTTGCGTGTTGCAAAACAAGGGAATGTGAATAACATCGGTGTAGTTTATCGACAGAGTTATCCACATTTTGGGGTGCTGGAAAACAAGGAATTGTGAATAACACGCGTGTAGTTTGTGGATAACTTTCCGCCGGTTTTCCCCACCATTCCAACGTTTTGTAAACAGTCCGCGAAAACGCCATCCACGGCATGGCCCCTTGAGGGGTATCGCCATGGCCGCGCAAAGCGCACCGCCACTTGTATTCAGGGTAGGGGTGAGAGTACTTTGGTAGAGCTTGACTCATGAGGAGCCGTGCACAAGCATGGCTGAATACAACCGGGAGCATTGATTATGAAGAGGACATTCCAGCCGAACAACCGCCGTCGCCACATGAAGCACGGCTTCCGCGTGCGCATGCGCACCCGTTCCGGTCGTGCGCTGATCAACCGCCGCCGCGCCAAGGGCCGCAAGTCCCTGTCCGCCTGATCCGTCGGGCTACAAGGAGCGAATGGGCGAAGTGGAACGGCTCAAGAGCCATCGCGAATTCGTTGCAGTACTTCAACGCCGTCGCAGGGTTTCCGACCATGACATCGTGGTGCATTACCGTTTGCGGGAAGGGAATCCGGACGGCGTTCGCGTAGTTTCAGGCAACCGCATGGGGCTCGCCGTATCCAAGTCGGTGGGCAACGCCGTCGTGCGCAACCACGTTAAGCGGCGGTTCCGCGTGCTCGCCGCGGCGCATGAAGGGCTGTTGCCCGAAGGCTGCGACATCGTCATGCGCGCCAAGCCGAGCGCGGCGACGGCTTCGTTCCAGTCGCTCGACGCCCAGGTGGCGCGGCTGTTCGCCGACGTGCACGCCAAAGCGTCGCGCCAATGAGCTCCGCCGCCGCCCGCGCCGCGATGAAGGCGATCCGCTGGTACCAGCGGCGCATTTCGCCGCAGCTGGGCCCGCAATGCCGCTACTATCCGAGCTGCTCGCGCTACGCGTTCGAGGCAATCGAACGGTTCGGCGCATTGCGCGGAGGGCTGCTTGCGGCGCTGCGCATACTGAGGTGCCGCCCATGGTCGCGAGGCGGCATCGACGACGTTCCGGCCCGTTTTTCCCCGTTCTATAGGTTTTCATGGTCGAAGGCGCATGAAGAGCCTCGGCTGCAACCCCGCGCAGACGTTCGAGAAGGAGAAGACGTCCCGTCATGAACAGCGATAATTTCATGCTCGATAGCGGATTCTGGGGCTGGCTGTACAAGCTGCTGACCCCGGTCGAATGGCTCATGACCTGGATCATGAAGCTGTTCCATAGCTTCCTGACGCTCATCGGCATGCCGGCAGTGGGCCTTTCGTGGGTCTTTTCGATCATCTTCCTCGTCATCGTCGTGCAGGCATGCGTGTTCCCGCTCTTCTACAAGCAGATGAAGTCGATGCGGCGCATGCAGGCCATCGCGCCGAAGATGGCGAAGATCCAGAACAAGTACAAGGGCAAGACCGATCCCGCCAGCAAGGAAGCGATGCAGCGGGAGACGATGAAGCTCTACCAGGAGAACAACGCGAACCCGATGAGCTCGTGCCTGCCGATGCTGATCCAGGGCCCGGTGTTCATGTGCATGTTCTACGTGCTCTCCGCCATCCCCTACATCGGCCGCGGCAAGCGCGCCCCGCTGGGCGCCTTCGACGTGGCGACGGCGCAGGAGTTCTCCAAGACGACGTTCTTCGGCACGAAGGTCACCGACACGTTCACGACGGCCCAGGCTTCCGGCAAGGTCGTCATCGCGCTCTTCGTGGCCCTGATGTGCGCCTGCCTGTGGTACATGCAGTACAACACGATGAAGAAGAACACGGCCGCCGCCACGATGAACAAGCAGAACGAGCGCATGCAGAAGATGATGCTGTGGCTGTTCCCGATCATGTACATCTTCTCCGGCGTCGCGATGCCGTTTGCCGTGCTCGTCTACTGGCTCGCCAACAACATCTGCAACCTGCTGCGCTCGTTCTGGCAGATCCGCGAATTCCCGACGCCCGGCTCCCCGGCTGCCGAGGCGAAGGAGAAGCGCGACCACGACAACGAGAACCGCAAGCGCGCCAAGGAAGGCCGTCCCTCCCTCGAGGAGGAGGCGCTGACCAAGGCGAAGGCCGAGAACGACCGGCGCGTGGCGCAGGGCTTCCAGCGCCAGCAGCCCAAGCGCAAGAACCGCAACAAGAAGAAGTGAGCGCCGCCAGGCTCCGCCGTTGCGTGGAACCATGGGTGCGTGAAATGTGGGGGCGACGCCGCCAGCCAGCCAGGTTCTACCGTTGCGTGGAACCGCGGCCCGGCGCTTCGCCCCGTTTGCCTAGACTGTTTGTAGCTTCAACACCAAGGAGTACGCATGGTACAAGACGACAAGACGATCGACCAGCTCAACGACGAAGCCGACATCGCGGCCGATTACCTCGAGGGGCTGCTCGACATCGCCGACTATGAAGGCGATATCGAAATGGGCGTGCGCAACGGACGCCCGATGATCCAGATCGTCGCCGACGACGATTCCGACATCAAGCACCTCATCGGCCGCAACGGCGAAGTGGTGGACGCCCTGCAGCAGCTGACGCGCCTGGCCGTGCAGCAGCGCACCGGCGAGCGTTCGCACCTGATCGTCGACGTGGACGGCTACCTCAAGCGCAAGCGCCAGATCCTGCGCGACATGGCGCTCGACGCCGTCGACGAGGTGCGCGAGACCGGCGAGCCGGTGGACCTGAAGCCGATGAACTCGTTCGAGCGCAAGGTGGTGCACGACGTCGTGCGCGACGAGGGCCTCAAGTCCCGCTCGCATGGCGAGGAGCCCCACCGCTACGTCACCGTGTACCTCAAGCGCACCGAGGAGGACGGCGAAGACTACGAGGACGGGTACGTCGAGGAGTAGCCGCAGCCCGTTACCCATTCGCAGCAAGCCCCCGCATGGGGGCTTTTCCAATCGGGGTGCCTCCGAGGGGAGGCGAGGAAGCAGGAACGATGTCGAAATCGAAGAAGCGGCGCCGCGGGGCGCCCAACGAGCCCAACCCATACCGCCAGGCGCGTGCCGAAGCGCAGAAAAGGCGCGAAGCCGAGCAGGTCAAGGCCAGCCAGGAGCTGCCGAAGGCCCCGCCGAAGCAGAAGCCGACGGTGCTGACCGTCGTCGGCGCCGTGCTCGTCGTCGTGGCGCTCGTCATGAGCTGCATTGCGCCGCTGGCGTTCGCAGGGTTCTGGGTGTCGATCGTGGCCGTCGTCGTCGCGGTGGCGAACATCCCGGCGCCGAAGAAGGTGACGAGCCCGCTCAAATGGCGCCTCGGCGTGCTGGCGGCCGCATTGCTGTCGGTGCTGTTCACGGCGATGTCGGTGGACTGGTCTGCCGTGACGTGGTAACGCCATGCCGGCATCCCCGGTGCCTCTCGACGACATGGGGAGCGCCACTGGTGATGCATACGTTGGGCATGGCGACGTGCCGGTGGCCGGATGAGATGGCAACGTGCCATTGCCGGGCCTCATCCTGCCGCGGTGAACACGTCGCCGTTTCCCGTGAAACAGGTAGGATAGGGGCTTATGACTGACGATACTGACGAACAAACCGGTGCAGCGCTGGAGCAGGAGCTGCACGACGAACTCGAAGGCAGCCCGCTGCTCGAGCGCATGCTGGGCCCGGCGATGCCCCAGCTGGAAACGTTCCACGACAAACTGATGGCCGAAGGCGTCGAGCGCGGCATCATCGGCCCGCGCGACCAGCCGATCCTGTGGGAGCGCCATATCCTCAACTCGGCCGCCGTCGTGCCGTTCATCCGCAAGTCGCTGGCCAAGAAGCAGTTCAAGACGGTCGCCGACATCGGTTCGGGCGGCGGCTTCCCGGGCCTTGTGGCGGCCGCGTTGCTGCCCGAGGCGTCGTTCACGCTCGTCGAGCCGATGGAGCGCCGCGTCGAATGGCTCGACGAATGCGTCGAGCAGATGGGGTTGAACAACGTCACCGTCGTGCGCGCGCGCAGCGAGGAGGCCATCGGTGCGCTCAAGCGCCACGGCACGCTCAAGGGCCCGGCGCCCAAGAGCACGCTGGCCGTCGACGCGGCCACGCTCGAGGCCATCCACCACCCGTTCGCCGTCGTTACCTGCCGCGCCGTCGCGCCGCTGACCAAGCTGGCCGGCTGGACGCTGCCGCTGCTCGTGCCCGGCGGCCAGCTGATCGCCCTCAAGGGCAAGTCGGCGCAGGCGGAAATCGAGAAGGCGGCGAAGGAAATCGCGCATCAGGGCGGCATGAATCCCCGCGTCATCGAAGCCCCGGTCGCCGGCGGGCTGACGCCGACGTATGTCGTCGTCGTGACGAAGCGGAAGTAGCCGTCGCCTGTGGATAAAGTTATCCACATTTTCCGAATCTTGTGGATATTATCCACATTCGTTTTCCACAGCGCGACGGACGCTGGAAAACAGTTGGAAAATAGCGGAAAATCTTGAGCAATAATCGACGGCTGGAACGTGGGTTATCCACCGGTTATCCACACTTATCCACAGTTATCCACGGCACTGCGCCGTGTCCATACGGCTGAAGAAACTGGAACCACCAGCAATAAATGAGGAGGGCCTCTTCGTGGCGGATCAAGGGAACGTCCCTGGCATGGAAAGCGCACAGGAAACCATCAGCAGAATTTTCGGGGGAGATGATTCGTCGCTCGGCGCGGAAATCGCCGACGAATCGACGCGCTACGAACGCGTGCACTCCGCTACGTTCACCCCTCCGGCCGAAACGCGCCGGCTGGCAGTCGCCAACCAGAAGGGCGGCGTCGGCAAGACGACGACGGCGGTGAACGTCGCCGCGGCGCTGGCCGAAGGCGGCCTCAACGTCCTCGTCATCGACATGGATCCGCAGGGCAACGCCTCGACGGCGCTGGGCATCGAGCACCCTTCCGGCACCCCGTCGGTCTACGACGTCATCGAAGGGCGCCTGTCGATTGCCGAAGTCAAACAGGAGTGCCCCGATTTCCCGAACCTCGACGTCGTGCCGGCCTCGATCGATCTGTCGGGCGCCGAGCTCGAGCTTGCGGACATGCCCAACCGCAACAACCTGCTCAAGGAGAAGCTCGACGAATTCCTCGAGGCAAGCGAGAAGCATTACGACTACGTGTTCATCGACTGCCCGCCGAGCCTGGGCCTGCTTGTCATCAACGCGATGTGCGCGGTCAACGAAATGCTGATCCCGATCCAGGCCGAATACTATGCGCTCGAAGGCCTCGGGCAGCTCATCAACACGATCGGCCTCGTGCAGCAGAACTTCAACCCCGCGCTGCTCGTGTCGACGATGCTCGTCACGATGTACAGCAAGCGCACGCTGCTCAGCCAGCAGGTGTATGCCGAGGTCAAGAGCCATTACCCGTCCATCGTGCTCGACACCGCCATCCCGCGCACGGTGAAGGTGTCGGAAGCCCCGAGCTTCTTCCAGAGCGTCATCAAGTACGATCCGCATGGCAAAGGTGCGATTTCCTATTGCGAAGCGGCGCTGGAAATCAACGAGCGGTCCGCCGTCGTACTGGAAACCATCGGCATGAGGAGAAACGAGAACTGACATGGCGAAATCACGGTTAGGCAGGGGTCTGGGCGCGCTGTTCCCGGCTCTCCCCGGCGAGCAGCTCAAAACGAAGCAGGGCGACGCGGCCCAGAAGAATGAGGCTCCCACGCCGCAGGAAGCGGCGGAAGCGGCCGACCTGGCAGCGCAGGCCGCCCAGCAGGCCACGAGCGGCGAACCGGCTGCCGTGGCAGCGGCGGCGCCCAACGGCACTGCGCAGGCCGATGACGCGGCGCAGGGGGCTGCCCAATCTCAATCTCAGGAAGAAGCACAGCAGGCGGAACCGGAAGCGCCGATCTCGCCGCTGGACTCCACGATTCCGTCGATGGGCGAAATGACGCGCAATGCCGACACCGTCTCGCGGCTGTCGAAGCCGATGACGCTGACGCCGCAGGCCGCCGAACACAAGCTCGAGCCGGCGCAGGAATCCGGCGCGGCCCAGGAGGAAGCCGCGCAGCCGAACGGTTCGAAGCGCGCCGCGATGCCGTCGATCGGCGACATGGCGCACCCCAGCGACCTGTTCTTCGGCGCCTCGGTGCTCGACGACGACAAGATGGCCAAGCTCAAGGCCGCCAACGACGCGGCCAAGCAGGCCGTGCAGGGCGACGCGGCGCCGGCCCCCGCTGAAAGCGCCACGCAGGGCGCTGGCAGCGCACAGGGCGACGACGGCATGGAGCTCAAGCCGGTGCAGGGCGGCTACCTGGTGGAGCTGAGCCTGAGCGACATCGGGCCGAATCTGCACCAGCCGCGGACGGTGTTCGACGAGAACGAGCTCAAGGAGCTCGCGCAGTCGATCAAGGAAGTGGGCGTGCTGCAGCCGATCGTCGTGCGCAAGCGTCCGGCCGAGCAGATCGAGGCCGCCCGCGCGCGCATGGCCGCCGAACGCGAAGCCGCCGAAAACGAAGCGGCAGCGAATGCCGGCGCTGAAAACGCAGCCGCCGAGAGCGACCCCCCTGCCGCAAATGCCTCCCAGAGCAGCGAAACGCAGCCCCAGAACGCCGCAAAGCCGTCGCTGCAGGAATGGCTCGACCGGCAGTTCGAAGGCCGTCTGGACAGCGAATACGAGCTCGTGATGGGCGAACGCCGCTGGCGCGCCTCGCAGCTCGCCGGCTTCGACACCATCCCCGCCATCGTCAAGACGACGGCCGACGACTACATGCTGCGCGACGCGCTGCTCGAGAACCTGCACCGCGTGGCGCTCAACCCGCTTGAAGAGGCGGCCGCCTACCAGCAGATGATCGACGAATTCGGCCTGACGCAGCTGCAGCTGTCGAAGTCGGTGTCCAAGTCGCGTCCGCAGATCGCCAATACGCTGCGCCTGATGAACCTGCCGTCCGCCGTGCAGAAGCGCGTCGCCGCCGGCGAGCTGACGGCCGGCCACGCCCGCGCGCTGCTGGGCCTGAAGAACGACGCCGACATGGAGGCGCTGGCCGAACGCATCGTCAACGAGGGGCTGTCGGTGCGCAGCACCGAGGAAATCGTGTCGCTCAAGGCCGCCGAAAACGGCGAGAAGCTGCACAAGCAGAAGTCGAACCGCGCCAACCCGTGGTCCGGCTCGGCCATCCAGCAGCATCTCGAGGACCGCTTCGACACGAAGGTGACGATCAAGGGTTCCGAAAAGCACGGCCGCATCGAAATCGTGTTCAGCTCGCCCGACGAACTCGACCGCATCGCGGCGCTGCTCGCCCCCGGCGAGACGCTTCCCGGCGCGCAGGAAACGCTCGAGGCGCACGCCGCAGCCACCGAACGTTCCTGAAAATCTCGATTCAGCATTCCGGTTCCAACAGCCCAGCCGCTTCCGACCAGCGGCTGGGCTGTTGCGTTCCGGACGTCCAACGGAACGCCGACAGGCGAATTTCGGGCGCCGGCCGCGGCCGTTCCGTAAGGTAGGGGGCATGAGCGAAAACGTACGTCAAGCAGTCATCATCGGCTCCGGCCCGGCCGGCTATACGGCGGCCATCTACCTGGGCCGCGCGGGCCTCAAGCCGCTGGTCGTCGCCGGCGCGCTGACGCCGGGCGGCCAGCTGATCAACACCACCGAAGTGGAGAACTACCCGGGCTTCCCGGACGGCATTCTCGGCCCCGACCTGATGGAGAACATGCAGCGGCAGGCCGAGCGGTTCGGCGCCGAACTGGTGTTCGACGACGCCGTGTCGGTGGCGCTGGCCGAACCGGTCAAGCAGATCGCGCTGTCCGGCGGCTGCGAAATCGACGCGCGCGCCGTCATCGTCGCCACCGGCTCGAGCTACCGCAAGCTCGACGTGCCGGGCGAGATCGACTATTCCGGCAAGGGCGTTTCGTATTGCGCCACCTGCGACGGCTTCTTCTTCCGCGGCAAGCCGGTCGTCGTCGTCGGCGGCGGCGACAGCGCGCTGGAAGAGGCGCTGTTCCTCACGCGCTTCGCGTCGTCGGTCACCGTCATCCACCGCCGCGGCCAGTTCCGCGCCTCGCGGATCATGGTGGACCGCGCCGTCGCCAACGACAAGATTTCGTTCGTCATGGACTCGCGCGTCGAGCAGATTGTCGGCGACGGCACCGGCGTGACGTCGGTACGCGTACGCAACGTCGCCACCGGCGAGGAAACGGACCTGCCGGCCAACGGCGTGTTCGTGGCGATCGGCCACGAGCCGTGCACGGCGTTCCTCGACGGCCAGCTGCCGCTCACCGACCGCGGCTACATCCAGGTGGCCGGCGCGTCGGCGAAAACGGTCGTGCCGGGCGTCTTCGCGGCAGGAGACTGCGTCGACGACGTCTACCAGCAGGCCATCAGCTCCGCGGGCATGGGGTGCCGCGCGGCGCTGGACGCACAGCATTACCTTGACGAGCTGTCCGCATAGGGCAAGCCCGCCTTCCTTCCTCCACCACCAAGCCCCGCCGGTTCCTTGCGGTTCCGGCGGGGCTTCGTTTTCTGCGTCCATGGGCCTTGCCTGCTACGGGGAGATTTCCTCGCGGTGGCCGCGAACGTTGCCGTGTACGGCTTGCTGCGCGTCCGCCGTGCGGCAATGGCGGCTTTAGTAGGCCTTCATCGATTCGATATAGAGCTGGTTGCCCGGCAGGCTGTCGATCGGCACCCACAGCACGATGTCCTGCGTCTTGACGGCCTTGTCGAACACGACGTCGGTCGTGCCGGACTCGGCGAACGTGAACTGCGCGACCTGCTCGCCCTGCGTCGGGTCGCCGGCCGTGTTGACGCGGATGTAGCCGGTGCCGCCGGAGGAGCGGATCGTAATGACGACGCGCGAGACCTCCTCCTGCTGGCTCAGGTGCAGGTAGTAGCCGTAGCCCTGCTGGCCGTTGGGCTCATTGAGGAACTTCTGCGACGCCACCGTGTACGGGGTCGTGTTCGTCGTCGTGGCCGATTCGGTCGGCGACGGGCTTTCGGTGGCGGTAGGCGACTTCGTGGGGGTCGGCTGGTCCTCGCTCGCGTCCTCGCCGGTACGGGAGCCGAACGGCACGTCGTTGAGGTTCATCGACGGCCAGTAGCTCGTGTCGTCCTCCTTGAGGAACCCGAACAGCGAGCCGCCGGTGGCCAGCGAATGCACCGCTACGCCCAGCGCCGCCACGAGTGCGACGATGACGACGATGATGACGGCCAGGCGCCCGCGGTGCTTCTTCTTGCCGTCGTCGTCCTCCAGCGTCGGCAGCGTGGCCTTCGCCGGGCTCGACTGCGGGGCGTAGCTCGGCGGCAGCGCCGCCAGGCCCGCGTCGTACGTTTCGTTGATCTGGCGGCGTTCCTCGTCCAGCGCCCGCTGCGATTCGGCGCCCGGAGGCACCACCTTGCCGTCGGGACCGATGACCGGAATGCGGCCGGTGGAGTTGATGGAATCGACCAGGTCGCGCGAGCCGTCGCGAATGCCGCTGACGTCCATCGACACCGTCATGCGGTTGGGCTGCAGCGGCGATTCCGGCTCGTCGCCGGTGAACGCCGTGAACATTTCGGTGGCGTCGGAAGGGTTGATTTCCGGCGTCGTGCCCGTATCGGGGGCGGGCTTGCCCTCCATCATCGCCTTGCTGGCGCTCCACAGCGACTTGAAGCCGGCGGCCTGCATCGCCTCCGTCTTCTCGCCGGGGTTCTCGTCCTCCTCCTCGTCGATGAGCGGGCCGACATCGGCCAGCGGATCGTTGATGGCGTTGAACACCAGCGACGGCATCGTTTCGGACGAGGCGAGCGACTCGGGCAGCGGGATGATGTCCGAAGGCAGCACCGGCTTGACCGGCGCCGACACGATCGAGCATTCGCCTTCGATGCCCGGCAGCCTTACGTCGGTGCGGCTCAACGCATGCATCGGCTTGGGGGCGCCGAGCAGCGCCTCGAGTTCGGCGAGCGTGAGCAGCGGCACGGTGCGCGTGCCCGGTTCGGCAAGGTTCAGGCCGCGCTTGCAGATCGCGCGGAATTCCATCGGCAGGTCCGCGGGCAGCTTATCCAGCGAGAACTGCTGGTTGAGGCGCGAGGGCTCGCGCACGATCAGGCAGTACAGCGTGGCGGCCAGCTGGCATACGGCGAGCCGTTCGTCGCCGGAGCCCGGCGTGCATCCCGACAGGTCCGACAGCGCGGCGGAGACGGGAGTGTCGGCCAGCTGCACGCCGCTCTTGGTCAGGCGCACGGTGTCGGTGCTGATCGACTTGTGGGTCAGGTGGTCGTGGTGCAGCTGCATCAGCGCCTTGCAGGTGTCGGCGATGATCGAGCGCATCGCCTCGTAGGTCATCGGACGCTGCGGCATCGCCTCGATGTACTGGGACAGCGAGAGGCCCTGGTCGATCTGCGTGAGCACGATGGCGACGTCGCCGTCATGCTGCAGCTGGAAGACCTGCGTGAAGCGGGGGTTGCGGCTCAGCGCGAGGGCGCCGGCCACGGCGTTGACGCTGGGCAGCACGGCGCGGTTGTTGACGATGAACAGCTGGCAGTCGCGCGACAGCACGCGGTCGCTGGCTTTCCACACCTGCAGGCCCGGTTCTTCGCGCAGGGGCGAAACGAGCGTATAGCGGTTGAGAACGGTGTCCCCCAAATGAGGCTTCATGGTTTCCTCTGCTTCACGATGCCTGGTTGAATTGGTTGGCGCTGGAACGGCCGGGGCCGCAGCTGCGGACGGTCCGCCATGCGCCGATGCTGCGGTTGCCATATTACCGGCCCCCGTAGAAGGAATCTCGGCCAGTTCCGCCGGCACCGGCGGCCCGAGTTCCTCGACTTCGTTGAGCGGTTCGGCCAGCGTTTCCTCGGCCGGAATCTGAGATTCTCCTCCGGTCGCCTTGGCGCCGCCGGGAAGCTTCCTGCGCACGAGCGCGACGACCGACATCAGCTCGTCGGAACGCATCAGCCACAGCGCGCCGAAATAGACGATCGCCAGCGCGATGCCGAGCAGCGCCGCCGAACCCAGCGACTGCACCCAGCTCATCGAGCCGTCGTCGGCGCCCACCTCGATGCCGAGCAGGCTATAGACCGGCTGGCGCAGCAGCAGGCCGGCGACGGTGGCCGCCGCGGCCGCGACGAACGCCTTGACGTACGCGGAGGCGATGCGCTTGCCGTCCAGGCGCCGCTCGAAGCGCTTGCGCAGCATGAACACGAGCGGGACGAACGAAATGATGTAGCTCAGCGTCGACGACAGCGCGACGACGGTGACCCACTGCGTTGCCGGCAGGAACGCCATCAGCAGGTACATCAGCGCCAGCTGCAGGCCGTTGAAGATGCACATGAAGATGAACGGGCTCTTGCCGTCCTCGAACGCGTAGAACGTGCGCTGGATGATCAGGTAGGCGCTCGTCAGCGGCAGCGCGACGCCCAGCGCCATCAGCGGCGCGCAGATCAGCAGCGCCTGCTTGACGGCCACCGACGGCAGCAGCGCGCGCGTAATCGACAGCGGCATGACGAGGAACGCCGCCGTGAAGAAGAACATGATCGTGCCGACGCTGCGCAGCGCGTCGGAGAGGTCCTCGCGGGCCGCGTCGATGCGCCGGTCGGCGACGGCGGCGGAAATCTGGGGGAAGATCGCCGTGGCCACCGAAACGGCGATCAGCGAATACGGCAGCAGGTAAATCGTGGACGCGTTCTGGTAGGTGGCGTTGCCGGCCACGTCGAACTGGCTGAGCCCGAGATTGCTTTCGGCCAGCTGCGGCGCCGACGTCGTCACGCGGGTGATGAGCACGTTGGCGAGCTGGTCGACGACGACGATGCCCAGGCTCCATGCGGCCACCGGGCCCATCTGGCGCAGGCCGATGCCGCGCGGGCCCCACTTGAAGCGGTAGTGGATGCCGATCCTGCGCAGCGGCGCGAACAGGATCAGCGCCTGGAACGCCACGCCCAGCGTCCACATGCCGGCGGTCAGCAGCAGCTTGTCCTGCGTCCAGAACGCCAGCGGCTCCTCGGTGCCGTTGCCGAACATCACGATGAACGCCACGAAGCCGATGCAGCTGATGACGTTGGCGCCCACCGAGCTCCACGCGTACGTGGCGAAATGGTTCTTCGCCGCCAGCACCTGCCCGATGACGGTATACAGGCCGTAGAAGAAGATCTGCGGCATGCACCACAGCGTGAACGCCTCGGTCAGCGCGATTAGCTGGGGGCTGCCGTTGACGTACATGCGGGCCAGCAGCGGCGTGCAGCAGGCCATGAGCACCGTCACCGCGGCGAGCAGCACGATGGCGAACGTGATGAGCTTGTTGAGCCGCTCCTCGGCGTCCTTGGCCTTGAGCGTGCGCACGATCTGCGGCACCAGCACCGCGTTGAACACGCCGCCGGAGACGAGCGTGTAGATGACCTGCGGGATCATGGCGCCCGCCTGGTAGGCATTGGCTGCCATGCCGGTCGTGCCCAGGGCGGCCGCCAGCAGGATCGTGCGGATCTGCCCGGTGATGCGCGAGGCGGCCGTTCCGGACGCCATGATCAGCGAATTGCGGCCTACTGAAGAGCTCATTCGTCGGGATCCTTCTTGCGGTGGAACTGGCGCCACAGCCCGACCACGCCCAGCAGGCAGGCTATGACGATGAACGCGACGCCGCTTTTGTCGCTGATTTGCAGCGCGCTGGTGATGGTGGTGTATTTCGGCGTGCCGAACGCCTGGTCGTTGCCGTCCAGCAGCTGTTCGGTGGCCGTCGTCGTGCCGGACGTGGACACGCGGATCGTGAACGTCACCTGCGCCTCGCCCTTGGCCGGCACCTGCGTCGTGGCGAACCGCGACGTGACGATCTCCATCGAATCGGTGATCGACGACACCTTGACGCTCACGGGGTAGGGCAGCGCGTTGCTGACCGTCACCGGCAGCGACGCCGTTTCGCTGACGACGTTGACGGTATTGGACGACGTAATGGACACGCTGTCGAGCAGCTGGCTGGCGAAGTCGGCGGCCGCTTCCTGCATCGCGTGCGACAATGCCGACGACGTGCCGCCGGCCAGCAGCGCCTCGGCGTCGTGCGCCTGCATCAGGTAGCTGGTCCACACGTTGGCGTTGAGCTTGCCGTTGGCGTCGGGCTGCGCGGAGGCGTCCGCGCTGGCCGACGGGCTCGCCTCGGTCTCCGGATCGTCGCCGTCGCCCCCGGAGCCGCTGGACGCGGACGGGGAGGGGGAGCCGGAGCCCGGTTCGGTAAGGATCGTCGACGTGAACCGCTCGATGTCCTCCCGGCTCGTCTGCAGCGATTCGAGCACCGAGCGCACGGCCGCCACGTTCACGTCCGAGTCTTCATCGTCGGCTGGCACGCGCGCCGCCGCGTCGTCGCCCGACAGGTACGGGTCGGCGTCGGCGATGGCGTCGAGGTCCTTCAGGTCGAGCCAGCTGGCGTTGCCGAGCGCCTCCATCAGCGCCCCCGCTTCGGAGGCCGACGTCGAGGCGCCCATGCACACCAGCACCGAGCGTTCGGTATACGGCTGCTCCATCTGGTAGAACGCGCTCTGCGCAATGAAGCGCGCGATGCGCCCGGCCTGCGTCGCCTCGGCCGCCGCGTCGCCGCTTGTCGCGTCTCCCGACGCCAGCGTGCTGAGCACCGGCTGCGCGGCCAGCACCGTCACGTCACCGGCCGAGGTCGGCACGGCGTAGGTGGACGTGTGCACCGTCGAATCGTCCTGCATGTCGAAGTCATGGGTGGCGATGACGCGCGTATAGCCCTGTTCGCGCGCCCGCTCGAGCGCGTCCATCGTCCAGATCCCGTCGCCTTGCCAGGCGTAGGAGGCGAGCTCGGCGTCATCCGAGCCGATGATGCCGCGGTATTCGTTGAGCCCGGTCGAGGCGGTCCAGCTCTGCATCTTGATGCCGGCGTCCCGGTAGAGCGCCGCGTCGTCGATCTGCGCATACGCGGTGATGTCGAAGCCAGCCGCCTGCATCAGCCCGTGCAGGTGCGGCGTGGATACGGACTTGAGCGCCTTCGGGTCGCCTACCAGCTGCAATGCGGGGTATTGCGACCCAAGATTGTCCTTCTTCTTGAGTTCTTCCTTCGCGCTGTCCGCAACGCCGACGATGGCCGCCGGGTCGCTGGAAGCCGTCGCAGGCGACGACAGCAGCTTCGCCGCGGCGTCGGAATCTTCCTGCCATTGGGACGTCGTCAGCGGCATTGCGATGGCGACGTTGAGCTGCGGCGTGCGCGAGGAAGCCAGCCCCTCCCACGAGCGCGTCAGGAACGTATAGTCTATGGCTTCGGCGCCGCCGGCGACGGCGTACTGCAGCGCGAGCGGGCGCGGGCCCCAGCTGCCGATCGAAGCGAGCATGTCGTTGTCGGCGTCGACGTCGACGCTTACCGTCGCGCTGTCGCCGGCGGCAATCGGCGCGACGGAAACGCTGCCGAGCTCGTCGGGCGCCGGAATGCCGCTGGTGCCTTCCGCCCATTGCTGGATGTCGGTGCGCGACACGAACGTATGGTTGAGATTGGCGAGCAGCGAGAACGTGCCGGAAGGCATCGCCGTCGTCGTGCCGTTGGCGATATTCACGGTGACGTGCAGCCCGGAGGTGGCGGTGACGACCGGCGTGATGTCGACGACGTCGATTGTCACGGCGTTCGCAGCGGTTCCGTCGGTTCCGGCGCTTTCGGCGCTTTCGGAAGATTGCCCGGCGCCGCTGCCGTCGCCTTCGTCGCCGAACGCCGTGCCTGCGCCGATTCCGACGGCCACGGCCAGCGTCACGGCAAGCGCGGCCAGCGCGCACCACGCGCGCAGCGCCCAGCGCCAACGGGTTGAACGGTGATCCACTTCCTACGCCTGTCTGTTGAGTTTCCTTGCGTACAGCCAAGCGATTTTACGCTCATTGGGGTAGCTCAAAACATCATCGAGATCCTCGAAGTCTACCCAGATTGCGTCTTCGGCCTCGTGATCGGGGTCGCCATCCACCGAAAGCTCGCCGCCGATCTGCCGCAAGGCGAAGTGGTGCACGAGCTTGTGGACGCGCTGGCTGGTGCCTGTAAACCAATAGTCTATCGTTGCTATGGAATCTACCACTTCGCCAAGGATGCCCGTCTCCTCGTGGATCTCGCGCACCGCAGTCTGCTGCGGCGTCTCGCCCTTTTCGATGTGTCCCTTCGGCAGGCACCATTCCAGGTGCCCGCTGCGCGAATGGCGCGCGATGATCGCCACGCGGCCATGGTCGTCGAACACCAGGCCTCCGGCGGAATATTCGCGCACGACCGGCAGTTCCTGGGCGTCGAGCGACGCGAACGTTTGCGGGCGGTCGCTGGCGCGGCGCCGGGGCATCATCGCCGGCGTCGGCGTGCCCGGCTGGGCGTCGCTGGAGGCGTTCCCGGCAGGGGCCAGCCCGTCGGATTGCGACGTGTAGAGCAGGCGGTCGGGTTCGAGGGGGTTTTGGGCATGGTTCGCCGCAGCGTTGGCATGCATGCGTGCAACGTCTGCGGGCGTAATCATGCCTTCAACATTACTCACTCCTGCGTGCAGGTGGGGTAACGGTATGCTTGAAGGGCATAAACGTCACGGGGCGAAAGGGTGCAAGTGGATTTCGAAGTATGGCCGGAAGCCATGGAACTGGGGCGCATGTTCGCCGCCGAAGGCTATGAGCTGGCGCTGGTCGGGGGGCCGGTGCGCGACCTGCTGCTCAAGCGGCCCAGCCACGACCTTGACTTCTGCACGAACGCACGGCCCGAGCAGTTCGAGCCGATCCTGCGGCGTTTCGGCCACGACGGCTTCTGGGACATGGGCCGCAAGTTCGGCACGCTCGGCGCGATGCGCCGCCGTCCCGACGGCACCGAAGTGAAGGTGGAAGTCACCACCTACCGTTCCGACACCTACGATCCGGATTCGCGCAAGCCGGAGGTCAACTACGGCGACACGCTCGAAGGCGACCTGTCGCGCCGCGACTTCACCGTCAACGCGATGGCGCTGCGCGTGCCGGACATGGAATTCGTCGACCCGTTCGGCGGCGCGAACGACCTGAACCGCAAGATCCTGCGCACGCCGGTCGACCCGCGCCAGTCGTTCGACGACGACCCGCTGCGCATGATGCGCGCCGTGCGGTTCGTCGCCCAGCTGGGCTTCTCGATCGCCCCCGATATGGCCGAGGCGATCTGCGACATGGTCGAACGCATCGACATCGTCTCCGCCGAACGCGTGCGCGACGAGCTGGTCAAGCTGCTGATGAGCGACCGGCCGCGCGCCGGCATCGAGGCGCTCGTCGAATCCGGTTTGGCGGACATCGTCTTCCCCGAGATTCCGGCGCTGCAGCTGGAAATCGACGAACACCACCGCCACAAGGACGTGTTCGAGCACACGATGATCGTCATCGACCGCGCCGTCGCGCTCGAAACCGGCGAGGACGGCCCGGTGCCGGGCCCCGACCTCACGCTGCGGCTGGCCGCCCTGATGCACGACATCGGCAAGCCCAAGACGCGCCGCTTCGAGCCGGGCGGCAAGGTGAGCTTCCACCACCACGACGCGGTCGGCGCGAAAATGACGCGCAAGCGCCTGAAGGCGCTGCGCTTCGACCACCACATGGTCGAGGACGTCTCGCGCCTGGTGGACCTGCACCTGCGCTTCCATGGCTACGTCGACGAACCGTGGACCGATTCGGCCGTGCGCCGCTACGTCAAGGACGCGGGCCCGCTCTACGAGCGCCTCAACCGGCTGACGCGCGCCGACGCGACGACGCAGAACAAACGCAAGGCGCTCGTGTTCGAGCATGCGATGGACGAAATGGAAGAGCGCGTGCGCCAGCTCAAGGAGCAGGAGGACTTCGACGCCATCCGCCCCGACCTCAACGGCGACGAGATCATGGCCGAGCTGGGCCTGGAACCGGGCCCCGCAGTCGGCCGCGCCTACCGGCACATGCTCGAGTTCCGCCTCGACAACGGCCCGGTCGGCCACGACGAAGCCGTCGCCGAACTGCGCCGCTGGGCGCAGGAAGAGCTGTAAAACGGCGGCTGCCGCAGGTATGCGCGGCAGCCGCCGTCGAAAATCTCAAATCTTTGGCAGAACGCAACGCTGGCGTCTGGATACGTCAGGCAGCCCGGAAATCTCAGCCAACTGCCGTGTGTTCCGGCGCCTTGGCGAGGTTCGTCATCGTGTCCGCGGCTACGCAGCCAGAGATGTTGACGATGTCGGAACCGGTCTTCGGCACGTCTTCGGTGTCGACGAGATTGTTGAACGAGTCGCCGAGCACGACGTCGATGAGCTTGTCGGAACGGTCGTCCATCACGAGCTCGGCGTCATTGAAGTTCGAAGCGAGCGTATAGGCCTCGGGAATGGCGTTCTTGCCGAACTGGATGATTGTGCGCTCGACGTCGGAATCGGAATAGTTGTCGACGCCCTGCAGCACGAACTCGCGGTTTTCCAGCGCGCTGCCGACGGCCTGCGCGAAGCCGGAGGAGGAGGTGCCGTTGAGCACGCGCACCGTCACGCTGCGGTTTTCCAGGTACTTGTTCGTCGCTCCGTCGGCGCCCGGGTTGGCGCACGGCGCGGTGATGCCGTAGTTGGGTTCGTCCTCGGCCGTTTCGACTTCGCCGAGGCCCCCGACGTGGAAGAAGAACAGCAGCGCGATGATGAAGGCGACGACGAGGACGGCTCCGATGGTGGAGAACACGATGGTCTGGCGGCGGCGCATGTATTCCTTGCGCGCTTCCCTTTCGTCGTTGTTGTCGGCCATAACACTCCCTGGATCTACGCTTGCTGCAAGTCTTCAGCTTACCGGCAAGAGCTGACGCGCCGGCAATCTTCAGCCGTGGTTTCGCACAATGGGCACAACCGGCGCCGTTGCACGGATCGTGCGGTCGACGGCGTCGCGGCTGATCCACGCCCGCTCCACGCGCGCGGCGATGGCGTCGTCCGGAACGAACGCGATGACCGACGGGCCGGAACCGGAGACGAACGCTTGCGTTGCGCCGGCCTGCAGCGCCGCCTCGACGGCGAGACCCGAGCGCGGATGCAGCGCAATCGCCGCCCGCTGCAGGTCGTTGCAGTCGCCGGGGCCCGCGCCCATCTCGTCGAACGCCGCGTACACTTCCGGCGTGCTCAGTTGCGAGCGGTACGCGCCGAGCAGCACGGTGCCGTCGAACCCGCGGGCTTTCAGCGTCTGCACCTCCGGGCTGTCCGCGGCCAGCGGCTCGATGACGTCGCCGAAACCGGTGCCGCGCGCGTAGCCGCCGGTCAGGCAGAACGGCATGTCGGCGCCGAGCGTCGCCGCCACCGACTGCAGCCGTTCGAGCGGCCAATGCAGGTCCCACAGCGCATCCAGCGCAAGGATCGTCGCGGCGGCGTCGGCCGAGCCGCCCGCCAGGCCCGCGCCGACCGGAATGTTCTTCTCGATGGCGATTGACACGTCCGGGTCGACGCCGGCGGCCTGCGCCATCGCGAATAGCGCGAGCACCGCATGGTTGCGTCGCATGTCGGTCGACGACGACGCGAGGTCGCCGAGGAACCGTCCGGAAATATCAAGCGAAAAGCCGGCGCCGGGCGCCTTCGACACCACCGTCACCGTATCGGCGACGCTGATGGCGCAGTAGACGGTGTCGAGCTCGTGGCGGCCGCCCCATTCCTGGCGGCGCGGGCCGACGTGCAGCGTCAGGTTCGTTTTGGCCGGCGCGTCGACGCTGACCACCTGTCCCGCCCCGCTCACCGTCCGCCCTCCTTCATTTCCCGCATGGCTGCGGCGAGGCGTGCGAATTCGCCGATGGTGAGCGTTTCGCCGCGCCGCGTCGGGTCGATGCCAGCTTCTTGGAATGCTTCCGCAGGAACGAGCTTCTTCAGGGCCGCATGCAGCGTCTTGCGGCGCTGGCCGAATGCGGCGTCGACGAGTGCGAACGTGTCCTCGCGCGACGCTCCGTCGCGTTCCGCTTCCGGCAGCTCGCCGCCGGGGTAGCGCGTGAACTTCACGAGCGCCGAATCGACGTTCGGCGCCGGCCAGAACACGTTGCGGCCAATCGTTCCGGCGCCGGTCGCCGTGCCGTACCAGGCGAGCTTCACGCTGGGAGTGCCGTAGATCTTCGAGCCCGGGCCGGCCGTGAGCCGGTCGGCGACCTCTTTCTGCACCATGACGAGGAATGAATCCAGGTTTGCAAAGCGCTCAAGCAACGTCAGCACGATCGGCGTCGCGACGTTGTACGGCAGGTTGGCAACGAGCGTGAACCGTTCATCGTCGCTGAATTGCGGCAGGTTGGCAGGGGTGACGGCCAATGCGTCGTTGTTGACGACGTCGAAGCGGCTAGAGGCTTCGGGCATGTATTCGCCGACGGTATCCGGCAGCCGTTCGGCCAGCGGCGGGTCGATCTCCACCGCCGTGACGCTCGCGCCGGTCTCGAGGATCGCCAGCGTCAGCGAGCCCAGGCCCGGCCCGACTTCCAGCACATGGTCGCCGGCGCCCACCCTGGCTTCGCGCACGATGCGCCGCACCGTTCCGGGGTCGATGACGAAATTCTGGCCGAATTTCTTCGTCGGGCTGATGCCGGCGTCGGCCGCGATGCGACGGATGTCGGCGGCGCCCAGCAGGCGCCCTGCCGAGCCTTCCTCGCTTTGCGTCATGAAGGTCCTTTGCTTCAATACGTTCCCATTCCCCACCATTCTACCGACCTCACCCACCGGCCCGGCGTCTAGGCGCCGACGACGCCCAAAGCCTGTGAGCTAGCTGCCTCCAACCGCCCACGGCTGTCCAGACTTTCGGGCCCCTTGAACCCACTGGACACAACGTGGTTTGGGCTCATGTGCAAAACCCTTGGAATACCGCGGTTTCTAGGGATGCTAGCCTCCGAGATTGTGTCCAGCGATCTCAAGCCCCCGAAAGTCTGGACCGCTGGAATATGCAAACGCCCGCCATGGATGCCGTCCCTGCTGGGAGGAGCCCTTTTCCGTACCCTCGGGCACGGCATCGCTGTGAGCACGGAGCGTAATTTGTGTACTATACTACACAAAAATCATTTTTTGAACTGTTTTGTGTAGTATACTACATGAAATAGGTTCCCAGACAAGCGCGCGAAAGCGCGTGATAGAGAGAAAAGAGAAGGAGAGACCTGATGATTCCCCGTCCTGCGTATCTTGGCCTTCTCAACCGGTTCCGGAATCTCGGGCAGATCAAAGTACTCACCGGCGTACGGCGGTGCGGGAAAAGCACGGTGCTGCAGCTCTTTGCCGACCAGCTGCTTGCGGAAGGCGTGCCGCCTGAAAACATCATCCAGCGACGTTTCGATGATTTCAATATGCCGCTAGGCTTCACTGGAGAAGACCTGCGCCAGGAACTGGCTGCTCGGTTCGAACAAGCACAGGAAGGAACCGTCTACGTCTTCCTTGACGAAATTCAGGACGTTCCCGAGTGGGAGCGCGTGGTGCGGCGCCTGCATACCCGTGACAATACCGACGTCTACATCACCGGCTCCAATGCCGGGCTGCTTTCAGGTGAACTGGCCACCTACCTTGCCGGCCGGTACGTGGAGATTCCCGTATACCCGTTGTCGTTCGCTGAATACTATGCGTTCCGCGCCGCGCTCGCGGCGGGGGACGGCGTTCCGGTTCCTTCCGCTGAACAAGCGTTGAATGACTACATGGTCTACGGCGGCATGCCTGGCCTGTACGCTCGCGGTGACGCCATTCCGACAGAGTGGAGAGCAACGCTCTCCGCGGTATACGACAGCGTCGTTGTGCGGGACGTTGCGAGCCGCTATGCGGTTCGGGATATGGAATCGTTGCAGAATCTTGCTGAATATATGTTCTCGACGTCGGGCAATTTCCTCAACCCTACCCGTATCTCCGGCCTGCTGAAAGCGAAGGGGCTCGCGCTGAATCCACGTACGGTTTCGAACTGGATGGAGGGACTGCGGTCGGCGTTCATTCTCTACTCAGCGCGTACGGAACATCTGCGGGGAAGCAAAACGCTGTCGCCGCTGCGCAAATGGTATACCGTCGACAACGGTTTCCGCAATCTCGTGTGCAGCGATCCGCAATCGGATCTGGGGCCGCAACTTGAATCGTTGGTATTCATTGAGCTGAAACGGCGCGGATTCGAGGTGACCGTTGGAAGAATCGACGATCTCGAGATTGATTTCATTGCCAAGCGCGGTCTGGAACGCGAGTATTACCAAGTGACTTGGTCGATGGCGGACGAAGCGGTTCGTCAACGCGAACTCGAACCGTTGCGGCGATTGAGCGATTCATTCCCCCGTACCGTCATCACGATGAACTGGCTTGATGTAGGTCAGGGGATCACCGCCGAGGGAATCCGCATCATCCATGCCACCGATTGGCTTCTCGGCGCCCAGTGACCTGCGTTCTCGGTTCCCTGCCGAATCGCTTTAGTACCATCCATACTTTTCCGAGTGCTCCCAGGCCTTGGAAGGGGACCCATAGCGACCGGCGATATAGCTCAGCCCCCAGTCGATCTGGGCGGCGCCATCGTTGATATAGTCGCCATACACGGCCATCTTGGTCGGCGGCAGCGCCTGCGGAATGCCGTAGGCACCGCTCCACTTGTTCTCCGCGCTCCAGTTCCAGCTGGATTCGCGGTTCCACAGCTTGACGAGGGCCGTCCAGTCATCGCCGGTCCAGCCATACTGCGCGGCCGCGCCGGCCGCATACGTCTGCGCCTGCGCGACGGAGGGCCGGTAGAGGCGGCAATTGGCTGCGCTCGAGGAACCCGACGAGGAAGAGGAACCCGAAGACGAAGAGGAGTCCGACCCGCCGGAGGTCGACGTGGATGGCTTCGTTGTCGGGGTTTGCGTCTGCGTAGGAGTCTGGGTAGGGGTCGGCTTCGGCGTGGCCGTCTGGGTCGGCGTTTGCGTCGGGGTAGCGCTCTGCGTGGGTTCCTGCGTCGGCGTCGACGAAGCGGAGCTGTCGCCGGAGGAAGAGTCTGCGTCGCCCGTTGATTCCGATTCGCTTTGCGACGGCTCGGCGCTCGGCGAGGCGGCATCGCTGGAGGCTTCGGAAGGATCGGCGCTCGCCGAATCCGAAGCAGAATCCGAAGCGGAGTCGGAAGAATCATTGCCGGAAGCGTCGCCGCTGCCGGAATCCGTGCTGGAAGCCGAAGCGGACGAATCGGCGTCGCTTTCGCTGGCCGCCGGACCGACGGCAATGATCTCCTCCACCGGCTCGCGGGTGACGACTTCGTTCGTCAGCGTCTTCGATTCGGCGACGCCGTCGACGTACGTAACGTTGTACGTCATCGTCTTCTCGCCGTCGACGCCGGTCTGTTCGATCTTCGTTTCGCCGGGGGAGAGCGTCTTGTCGACAACGGTGCGCGACGTGAACGCCACCGGTTCGGTTTCGGTGGATTCGCCGTGCGTCACGCGCTGCACGCGCAGCACCGTCGTGCCGTCGTCTTCCTGCACGCTGACGCGGTCTTCCTTGCCCAGCGTAATGCCCTTCGAATCGAGGATCGACGCGGCCGGGAGCTTGCCGTCGGGCGCGACCGACGACTTGCCGTCGGCGACGACGGTGACCGGTCCGTCTTCGTTGATGACGAGGCCGCCGGTGAGCTGGTTGTAGATGTTCTTGATGTTGACGGTGACTTCGGACGCCTTCACCTGGTTCGCCTCGAAGAACCCGATGAGCTGCGAAGCGCTGTCGGCGACGGTCCAGAACGGCACTTCCTGCCCGTTGATCGTCACGCTGGTCTGGTAGGCGCTTTTGACGGTCACGACGTCGTTGTTGGCCAGCGTGCCGCCCGAAGCCGACTGGATGAGATCATGCGTTTTCGTCGTCACGCCCTGTTCGCGCAGCAGCCCCTCCACGCTCATCGCGTACGTGGTCACCACCTTGCGTTCGCCGTTGACTTCCAGCGCCACCGTTTTGCGCGCCGTTACGAAGAACGTTACGCAGGAGGCGAGGAGGAGGGAGATTACCACCGTCATTACGCGGATGCGTCGCAGCGTCACCGTACGACGCGGCGTCCAACGCTTTGCCATGCGCTTCCTCTTTTCCAGCCCGCGGTACCGCTAGCGGGCATACCCTTCCAGTTTCGCACATGCGCCCCGCTTCCACCAAGCGCTTGTCCGCCAGCGTGCCGCTTTTTTGAACAAGATTCACGATTCCCGCCGTTTTCCCGGTCCATCCGCCCATTTCCGCTTCCCGGATCGTTCCTTTCCGCCTCTTGGACCCTCCGTCGGACGGCCATCTTTCCGATGGCCGGAGTGGGGAACCGTTTCCTTGCCGATTGGCTGGGTTTCGAACCATCGATCCCAGCGCCCGAGCGGCGTAACGGCGCCGTGGGAGAGCCTGTGACCATGGCGGCGGCGCAATGGAAGGGGGTATACGCCACGCTGATGGAACCGTTGCAAACACTGGATTTGTGAAGTTTCGGCGAAGCTGGCGGTGCGGCGGCGACTATTCTTAAGGGGTATCCGATTCGACGGTACGCCATAAATGGCGTAAAATCACCGGTGTTGGGGCATTGGGGAATTCGGAAGGGACTCGTCAAGCGACCACGAAAAACAAAACGGGGCGTCACCCAAACGCCTGAAGGGGCAGTAAAGGAAGCGCCAGCGGAACATAAGGAAACCGGGATGGGCAACATAGCCTGCGAGCACGGCGGCTGACATTGCCGCCAAGAGCAAAAAGAGGGGGCGAGAGAGAAGGGGATGTTCTCGCCCCCGGGCAGGCAAGGCTGGTTGGGGGATTGCCTCGCCTGAGCCGGAAGCCTATGGTTGGGGGAAGGCTTCCGGGCACTTACTCACGGTAAGACCATTCTTGCGTCGCATACCAGTTGCCGCATCCCGAGTATTTCTAAGTATACGTCAACCTTGAGGGCGACACAATTGAGCCTCCTGTCGGGATCGAACCGACGACCTGCCGCTTACAAGGCGGCCGCTCTGGCCATCTGAGCTAAGGAGGCGGCGTGTCATGCCACTGGGAGCCAAGGGGCACACCCGTGGCACGAACAAACGGGTAATAGCATACCAGCCGCAACCGATCGGTCAACTGGGGCGTTTCGCCGGGCGCCGTGCGCTGCGCTACTCCGATTCGCCGGTGGTTACGGAAATCGGCTTGCCGGTGGCGCCGATCGACGGCATGTCGCCGGCGACGCCCACCTGGTCCGCCTTGAGGCCGATCGCCTCGAGGAAGCCTTCGGCGATCGTCATCTTCGCCAGCGAAAGGTCGTTGAGATCCCAGAAGTAGCCGTTGATCGTCACGGTCGGCGTGCTCATCGAGCCCTTGAGCGAGCCGGAGGTGTTCCACAGCTCCTCACGCTTCGGCGTGTAGGTATTGACGGCCGTCAGCCAGTCGTCGTAGGTGCCGTCGAACGCCTTGGCGAGCGTGTCTTCGGAGACGCCGGCGTCGAGCGCCTGCTGCTTGATCTCGTCGTTCGACACCGACTCGTATTCGCTGCCTTCGCCCGGCTGGAAGTCGCTCTTGTACATGTTCGTCATGAACGACAGCAGGTGGTCCGGGTTGGAATCGTTGTCGGCGATGGCCAGCGCCACGTTCGCGGCGCGGGTCGAATAGTTGTCGGTGGAGTAGCGGTCCATGAACGACATGAAGTGCAGATCGAGATTCACCTGGCCGGCATTCATCATCTTGATGAGGTCCTGGTCAAGCTGCTGGTTGAGGTTGCCGCAGCCCGGGCACAGGAAGTCCATATAGATGCCGACGGTCGGCGCATCCGCCACGCTCTTGCCATAGCCGTCCTTCGAAATGAGGATGCCGCCCTTGTCGTCGGCGACCGACGGCTTGACGCTGACGGCCTGCAGGGCCTCGTACGCCTGGTTCGAGGTTTCGGTGCTCGCCTGCTCTTCGGCGGAAGGATGCGTATTGCGGTACACGGCGACGCCGGCCACCGCCAGCAGCGCCAGCACGACGATGATGACGATGACGCCGATGATCGTCTGCTGCTTGCGTTCCTTGCGCGCGCGTTCAAGCCGTGCCTGCTGGGCGCGCCGGTCCGCCTCGCGGCGTTCGGCGCGGGAGAGGCGCTTGGCGTCCTTCTTCGGGTCCTGTGCCATCGAGATCCTTTCCTGTCCGCAAGCGTTCGCGGGCATGAAGCGTAGGTCGTAAATCCTTTAATCTAATCTAAAGCTCAAGTCTAAGGCGTATGCGGCGCGTATTACGCAACGGCCCCCAGCGGCCACCAGTCGATGACGGGGGTGGCCAGCAGGATGCACAGGGCCGCAACGCTTGCCGCACAGCACAGCGCAAGTGCAGCGACGCCCAGTATATTCATCCGGCTGGTCGGATTCTGTGAAGACGGGTGAATCTTGACAGTATACGAACCGAGCGCGGCGCGGCAGGGCTCCGACGACGGCCCGTAGACGGCGACGGCCCAGCCGGCGGCGCAGGCGAGCGCCATCGAAAGGCCGGCCGCCGACGCCGAGGCGTCGTACGGCAGCGGCAGGCTGAACGTCGCGCCGAACAGTTCCAGCGCGGCTGGGCGGAACGTCATTCCTTCCAGCACCGACAGAATCACGACGACGCAAGCGGTAATCAGCGCATCGAGCGCGATGGAGGGGAGCGCGGCGACGAATCCGCGCGCCAGGTGCCACGGGAACGTGACGGCGCGGGCGAGCCGGTCCGACGGCTTCGCGCCGCCGCCGCGCCGCCATTCGCGCGTGCGCTGGGCCGCGATGTTCAGCCCGGCCGCCGTCATCACCCACAGCAGCGCGGCCGACGCCAGCCAGCCGGCGAGCGGCATCGCCGCCCCCAGCAACCCGATTGGCAGCGCGAACATCAGCATCGCCGGCCACGCCCGCGGCGTCGGCTGCACCGGCGGCTGCGCAGGGTACGGCTCGTACGCCGCCGGCTGCTGTACAAAAGATTGCGGTTTCTGCTGCGGTTGCGGCGTCGGTTGCGCCAGCGGTGGCAAAGACTGCGTCGTGGGCTGCGGCATGGTTGGCTGCGGCGCCAGCGGTTGCGTAGCTAACGGTTGTGTCCCGCCAAACGGCAACGCAGCCGTCGTCTCCCCCTCCGTCGGCATCGCAGTGGTCGCGCTGTTGGCTGCCGGTATAGCCGTGGTCGTCTCGCCGATAATCTGGGTTTCTCCAACCGCCAGCGGTTGCGTTCCTGTCGCAATCGGCTGCGTGGCGGCGGCTTCGGCGGCGAGCGTTTCCTCGGCGTCTTTCCATCCGCGGCGCGGGTTGGGGATTGTGGCGTCGTCCGGCGCGATCGACGGCGGCATTGCGGGCGCACTGCCCCCAAGAATCGGCCTAGATCTGCCAAAAGGGAGCATCGTCTCCCCGCTGTCGTCGTTGTTCCAGGCGTCCTGCGAAATCGCGGCGAGCAGTTCCTGCGGCGTGCAGCGCTTCGAACGGTCCGGGTCCAGCGCGCTGCGGAACGCCGCGAGCGTACGCGGCGGCAACCCGGCAAGATTCGCGTTGCCGCTCGCCTCGCGCTCGAGCACCGCCATCATCGGCGACGTGCCGAATACGGGCTCGCCGGTCGCCGCGAACGCCAGCACCGACGCGACGGACCACCAGTCGGTCATGTCGTCGGATTCGGCGCCGTCGATGATTTCCGGCGCGATGAATCCCGGCGTCCCCATCACCAGTCCGGTGCTGGTAACGTGCGTTTCGCCCTGTCCCATCGCGATGCCGAAATCGACGAGCACCGGTCCGGAAACCGACACCATGACGTTCGTCGGCTTGATGTCGCGGTGGACGATGCCGGCGTCATGCACCGCCTGGACGGCGGCGATCAGCTTGCTTGCGAGCCGCTCGAGATCCTCGGCGACGTACTTGCCGTTGTGCTTGACGTCTTCGCGCAGGTTCTCGCCTTCGATCAGCTCGGTGACGATGAACGCCACCGAATCGTCGAGTTCCATGTCGTCGATGCCGCAGACGCCCGGGTTGCTGATCCGCCGCAGCGCCATCGCTTCGCGGCGCAGGCGTTCGCGGGCGGTGACGTTGCTTTTTGTCGCGTGTTCGTCGTCGGCGAAGGAATCGCGCAGGATTTTCATGGCGTGCGCCTGGCCGCCCCCGTCTTCCACGCGCCATACCGAACCCATTGCGCCCGCGCCGAGGCGGGAGACCAGCGTATAGCCTCCCACCACGTCCCCAGGCTCAAGATTCAGCGCGTGAAAATCACTCATGCCCACCATCGTAATGAATTCCCGGAAAACCAAGAAAGCGTTTCCTGAAAACCGCCCAATTTTTCCCGACTGGACTATTTCATCCCCTCCACGTTTCAGTCGCTGACTGCTCGCCACCGTCTGTTTCGTTCCGTCCCGTCTACGTTCCAGTCGCTCACGCGTCGTCACCGACTGGAACGTAGCCGGAAATCTACTTTCCAGTCACTGAGGTGCGGTCGGCGACTGTTTTGTTCCGCCCCGTCTACGTTCCAGTTGCTGACTGCCTGCTGCCGACTGAAAAATAGCCGGGACTCTACATTCCAGTCGCTCACGCGCCCTCACTGACTGTTTCGTTCCGTTCTTCCCATTTTCCAGTCGCTCAGGCGTAGTCAGCGACTGGAAAATATTCAAGATTCCATAACTCCGACGCTGAGTCCGCGAGCGACTGGACTATTCCGTCGTCTCTACTTTCCAGTCGCTCACGCGTCGCCACCGACTGGAAGATATCCAAGATTGCATACTCCAGTCGCTGACTGCGCAAGCGACTGCTTTGTTCCGTCTCTCCTACTTTCCAGTCGCTGACTGCTCGCTACCGACTGTTCCGTTCCGCGCCGTCCACGTTCCAGTCGTTCACCGCTCACCGTCGACTGGAATGTTCCCTTCAATCTATTTTCCAGTCGTTGGCGGTTTCGCATCGGATGGAGGATGCACAGAGGTTTCCCGATCTTTTTGCGATCTTCTCCGATCGGGGCGAGGCAGCATAAGTGCGATAAATCTTGGAAATATATAGCTACGAAAGGAACAAAAGATGCCGAGATTCGAAGGGTGGGGGCGGATCCCTATTCCGGTGGAGCGGCAAGAGGCGGCTTGCGGCGTCGTCAATCGTTGGGCGCAGGGTGCCTACGGACATGAAGCCGGCAATACGCTGGCACAAGCGCTCGAATCGTGCGGCTATCGCTCCGAGATTTCCGGTGGTTGTCTGGTCGTTACCACCTTCCCGGAACGCAACGCAGTGTCCTGTTCGACCGGATAGTTGACAGCTGTGTCAGCGGATGGTTGACAGTGGTCCGAGGGGATGGTTGACATTTTTCAGGCCGTTGCCGTGGTTGTGATTGGTATGGTCAATAGCAAACACAACCAAGGCAACGACAATCACAAGACTACCCGTGAGGTCGATCCGTCCGCTTTGAGCCGGCAGGCGCGTTCCCTCTACGAGCGCAACGTGCGCATCATCGAGGCCCTCGCCGAAGGCGAGGCGGTCGCCAGGGTGGCCGCCCGCTATGGCGTGAGCAGGCAATGGGTCTACCAGCTCGAGCGCCGCTACCGCCAGGACGGCGAGGCGGCGCTGGTGCCGGCCAGCCGCGCGGCGCGCCGGGTCGCCAACCGCACCGACGCAGACACGCGCCGGCGGGTGGCGCAGCTTCGCCGCGAGCTGCGCGACGGCGGCATGGACGCAGGAGCCAGGTCGATTCGCACGCT
>NZ_JBKEUU010000006.1:0-103191 GCF_056356715.1 Bifidobacterium sp. LH_450
AGACGCGACGGGCCGCCTACGAGCCCTTTACGCCCAATAAATCCGGATAACGCTTGCACCCTACGTATTACCGCGGCTGCTGGCACGTAGTTAGCCGGTGCTTATTCGAACACTACACTCAACCACCCAGAGGATGGCCTTGCTCGTGAACAAAAGCGGTTTACAACCCGAAGGCCTCCATCCCGCACGCGGCGTCGCTGCATCAGGCTTGCGCCCATTGTGCAATATTCCCCACTGCTGCCTCCCGTAGGAGTCTGGGCCGTATCTCAGTCCCAATGTGGCCGGTCGCCCTCTCAGGCCGGCTACCCGTCAAAGCCTTGGTGGGCCGTTGCCCCGCCAACAAGCTGATAGGACGCGACCCCATCCCACGCCGCCAAAAAGGCCTTTCCCGGACAGCCATGCAGCTGTCCGGCACATCCGGAATTACCACCCGTTTCCAGGAGCTATGCCGGTGCATGGGGCAGGTCGGTCACGCATTACTCACCCGTTCGCCACTCTCACCCGGCAGCAAGCTGCCAGGATCCCGTTCGACTTGCATGTGTTAAGCACGCCGCCAGCGTTCATCCTGAGCCAGAATCGAACCCTCCACAAAAAAACTGTGTCAGGAACCATATCGGCTCCAAAAATAAGAAATCAACCACCCAGCCAAAGGCCAGGCATTGAAGTACCGCAAGCCCTTTAAGGAAAGGGCAAGCAAAAACCCCGGCCCCCATCAACCAACCTAATGGACTCCAAACAAGGAGCGGAAGCCGGACTGGCAATCAAAAACACTCGAAAAACAATGTTATATTTATTCAAGTAGTACAGTACACGCTCTTGAGTTCTCAAACCACCACCACGCGCCAAGCCCGGAACACCGGGGCGGAACCCGCCCGGCCGGCTCAGCGGCAGCAAGAGAACAACTTACACGCCCAACGCGAAAACCGCAACCCCCAACCCCAAAACCCCTGCAAACACTGGGCTCCACGGCGTGTCGCAAAACAGCCCAAGCCAACACAAAACCCGCAGGCACACGACAGGCGGCACGCTGAAAACCCGAAAACCGCCACCCAAACCAAAGCCAGCAGCATGCCAGCCCATCCACCACCCCCCGAATCGCCATCGCCTGGCGGCTCGGCTCTCCGGCCCCCGCCAGCGGGGGCGGCCAGCATGGTAGGCGGCAGCGGGGGCAACGTGCGGAAATGAAAAACGCCCCCGGAGGGGCGTTGGAAGGTGGGATTGAAGAATCTTAGTTCTTCTTGGCCTCGAGCATCGGGGCGACTTCGTCTTCGAAAGCGGTCAGGGCCGTGTCGATGACGTTGTGCATGTCGTAGTACTTGTACGTGCCGAGGCGGCCGCCGAAGACGACGTTCGGTTCCGCTGCGGCCTTCTCGGCGTAGCGGGCGTAGAGCGCCTTGTCCTCGTCGGTGTTGATCGGGTAGTACGGCTCGTCGTCGCGCGAGGCGAAGCGGGAGTACTCTTCCCACACCACCGTCTTGTCCGGGTTCTGACGGTCGGCGCGCTCCGGGTTGAAGTTCTTGAACTCGATTGCGCGGGTGTACGGCACGTCGGCGTCGGAGAAGTTCATCACCGGGCAGCCGAAGTGGTCGCCCTCGTCGTAGCGCACTTCCTTGAAGTCGACGGTGCGCCACTTGAGGTCGCCCAGGTCGTAGTCGAAGTAGCGGTCGACCGGGCCGGTGTAGACAATCGGGACGCCGGCGGCCATCAGATCCTTCTTGTTGAACGGCTGCGACTCGTCGAAGAAGTCGGTGTTCAGCGACACATGGATGCGCGGATCGTCGATCATCTTCTCGAACCACGCGGTGTAGCCGTCGACCGGCAGGCCTTCCCACGTGTCCTTGAAGTAGCGGTTGTCGTAGTTGTAGCGCACCGGCAGGCGCTTGATGATGTCGGCCGGCAGCTCCTCCGGATCGGTCTGCCACTGCTTGGCGGTGTAGTTCTTGATGAACGCTTCGTACAGCGGGCGCCCGATCAGCTGGATGCCCTTGTCGTTGAGATTCTGCGGATCGGTGCCGGCGAGCTCGCCCGCCTGCTCCTCGATCAGCGCCTTCGCCTCGGCCGGCGTGTAGTGCGCACGGAAGAACTGGTTGATCGTGCCGAGGTTCGTCGGCAGCGGGTACACCTCGCCATCATGCGTCGCGTAGACGCGGTGGACGTAGTCGGTGAATCCGGTGAAGCGGTTGACATAGTCCCATACGCGCTTGTTGGACGTGTGGAAGAGATGCGCTCCGTACTTGTGGATTTCCGCGCCGGTCTCCTCGTCGAAATACGAATACGCATTGCCGCCGATATGGTCGCGGATGTCGATGATCTCGACGGTCGCGCCGAGCTTCTCCACCGCCTGCTGGGCGACGGTGAGGCCAAACAGGCCGGCGCCGACGATAACGAGGTCGGGATATTTCGCATCCTGAGAAGTCATGCCGCTTCCTTTCGCTTGGAATCTTCTGTGGACTGCTAGCGTTCAGTGTACCGGCAGTCTCGTAAAAGCGGCACTGGGTTACGATGGAACGGTGACGCAGACGGAACAACGAACCGAAGGACAACGCGACGGCCAGATGCCGCCGTTCTCGCTGCTGATGGCCGTATACGGGGCCAACGGCGTGCGCGAGCTCGAGCGCGCCGTACAGTCGGGAACGATCGAGCAGACGCTGCCGCCCAGCCAGCTGGTCATCGTGCGCGACGGTCCGGTTCCAGTGGAAATCCAGCGTTTTCTCGATACGCTGCAGCAAACGCTCGACGTATGGTTTTCGATTTCGGTTCCCGCGCGGCCGGCGCCGCACGTCACCGTCGTCGCGCTTGAGGAGAACGGCGGCCTCGCCCACGCGCTCAACGAAGGGCTCGGGCGCTGCGACTACGACATCGTCGCGCGCGCCGACGCCGACGACCTCTCGCAGCCGCAGCGGTTCGCCACGCAGCTTGCGCTGTTCGCGGGGCCGGACGGCGAGGCGCCGGACGTCGCCGGCAGCGCGATCCAGGAATATTCGCTTGTCGACGGCGAACGCCAGCTCGGCCAGGTCCGGCTGCTTCCCGCGGGCGGCGAGGAGCTGATGGAGTACGCGCGCATGCAGTCGCCGGTGCACCATCCGAGCGTCGTGTACCGCAAGGCGGCGGTGCTGGCCGCGGGCGGCTACCCGGAAGGCATCGGCCGGTTCGAAGACTACCTGCTGTGGGAAAAGATGATCGTCAACGGCGCGCGGTTCGCCAACGTCGCCGAACCGCTCGTGCTGTACCGCGCCGACGACGGCGCGTTCGAGCGCCGCGGTGGCCGCGCGATGCTGCGCGACGAGTGGCGGCTGCAGCGCACGTTCCGCGCCGACCGCTTCACCACCCGCTGGCAGTTCGTACGCAACGTCGCGACCCGCGCAATCTACCGCATCGTCCCCACGTCGATCCGCGAGAAGGCGTACCGGAAGGTCGTCGCGCGGCGCAATGCGACGGTCGGCCCGCACAAGCCCAAGCACCGCAAATAGCGGCGCAGGAAATCTTTTTTATTCGAGATTCGTTTCCACGCCGACGGAACGCAGGATCTCTTGCGTACGCTCCGGTGGTATTTTCCAACCATCATGCCAGCCGCGGCGCAGGCAGTCGGCGATGAGCGCGCGGTCGGAAGCGCGCAGCGCCGTCAGCACCCAGCGGCGCGCCGTTTTCGCAAGGAATTCGGCAGCTTCCAGCGGCGTGAAGACGTCGCGCGAGAAGCGCCACAGCCAGATCTTGTTGCGCACTTCGTTGTAGAAGCGGGCGCCGGGGTCGGCGTCGGAGGAGCCGAAGACCTTCGTTTTGTGTACGACGACGCTTTCGGGAATGTAGTAGCCAATGCCGTTCTTGAGCAGCGCCGTCGTGTATTCGAAATCGTCGTTCCACAGGAAGTAGGCGGCGCGCGGCAGCCGGCCGGTACCCACGATGGCGCCAGCGTTGAGCAGGCACGAAACGAACGACAGCGAGCGTACCTGGAAGCTGCCGGGCTCGCCGGCCAGCTCGCGCACGCCCTTGCGCACGAAGGTGCGCGGGCGCGGCCGGTTCATCAGGTGTTCGCGGCCGTCGGTCCACACGGCCTTCGACCCGAGCGCCGTGGGTACCAGCCCGTTCTGTTCCACACAGCGTTCGGCGGCTTCGAGTAGGCGTTCCAGCGCGGGCGGCTGCGGCACCGTGTCGTCGTCCATCAGCCACACGAACCGCTGCGTGCCGTCGAGGCTCGCGCCGTCCGGGCCGATGGCGCCCAGCCACGGTTCGATTGCCGCTGCAATGCCGGCCGCGAACCCTCCGGCGCCGCCGACGTTCCTCGGCAACTGGACGACTTCGGGATGAATCTTGTGGTATTTTGCAACCGAAACGGCACCGTCGGTACTTGCGTTGTCGATAACGAGAACGCGGTCGGCGGGACGGGTCTGCGCCGCCAGGCCATCCAGGCACTGCGCGAGCAGCTCCTCGCGGTTATACGAAACTACCACCGCCGTGACTTCAATCCGCATCCTTGCCTCCCGCCGTCTGCGCGCCAACGAAACGTTCAGCCCAACGATAATGCAACGGGCCGAGAGGTCAGCTATAGTGACTACATTTTATGGGTATCAAGAGCCGCATTGCCTAAGTTTTCAGGAAGCAGTGAGTACCTATGACCAACGCAAACGATGCCAAGAACGCCGCGCTGCCCGACGAACCGACGCCGAAGCTCGCCGATACCGACATGCCGGAACCGACGCAGGAGGAAGCGCTCGACGCAGCCGAGGAGCACGGCGCGTCGGCTTTCGAATCCGAGATTGCCGACTCCGAACGCGGCGCCGTCATCGATGAAGAATCCATTTCCGACGACGCGGAGAATCTGAACGCGGCAGCCGACAGCGTCGAAGGCAACGCCGATGCCGCCGAATGGAACGCGCCGGCGCTGGGGGCGGAAACCGAAACGGAACGCCTTGAAGACCAGCGCACCGTGCGCGACGCCGACGCCCCGGTGCCGGAACGCACGACGGTGACGATTGACGAGACGGCGCTGGAATCCGGCGACGCGGCCGCGCCGACCGCCGACGAGCTCGGCCAGACGCGCAATCCGAACATCGCCGGCGTCGTCGACGAGACGATTGAAGGCAACGGGCCCGGCACCGCGCATATCGAAGCCGCCGAAGACAACGATGCGCCGTTCAGCGACGCCGACAACCCGGCAGCCGCCGAGGAGATACGGGAGGAAGAAGGCGGTCGCCCTTTTGACGGTGCGGCTGCCGGCGAGGAACCGGCAGCCGCACCCGAGGAAGCCGACGAAGCGGCAGCCGCTTCCGCAAACGACTCGGCCGATGAAGCCTCTGCTGGCGACACGGCTGATGCTACCGTGACCGCCGCAACTGGCGTGGCGGTGAAGAAGCGCCATTTTGCGAAGATCCGCGATGGCTGGGCGCGCTACAAGAATACGAAGTTCTACCACGTATGGGAAAAGCGCATCAAGTTCTCGTACGGCGCCTATACCGTCACGGCAATCGTCGTCCTCTTCATGATGAACGCGCTGCAGGTCTGGAGCGCAGACGCGAGCGCAGAAAGCATGTACCGCGAAAGCCCCAGTTTCGGCTACCTGACCTTCTTCAAGTTCGTCATCGAGCAGGAAGCGCTGAACATGGGCGGAACCGCCGCCATCATGAACTTCTTTGCGCTCGTGCTGGTCTATGCGGTGCTCGTGTTCGTCATCAACCGTTTCTGGGTGGCGACGGGCTTGTTCGGATTGCTCTGCATCGTCATGGGCACCGCGAACCGCATCAAGCTTGCCGTACGCAACGAACCGGTGCTGCCCAGCGACCTTGATTTCTTCTCGGCCGGCGCAGGCGGATCGATTCTCAGCTTCATTCCGGAGAACATGCAGCCGCTGCTTCACGCAGCCGTATTCAATGCCGTTTTCTGGGTGATCATCTGCTTCGTGCTGCAGTTCGTGGACAAGCGCCGCGCGCTGATCTGGTGTTCGTGGCGCCATCCTATCCGCAACGCGAAGAACATCATTGGCAATATCTTCCGCATCCTTGCAGCCGTGCTCAGCGTGGTGGTCATCATCAACTACGCTTCCGGGCTCGCCGACCCCGATTCGAAGGTCCGCGAGTTCACCGACGAGTACGGCTACTCGCCGAAGCTATGGGATGTCGCCAGTGACGCCCGTTCCAACGGCACGCTGTCCACGTTCCTTTCACTGGTCAAGGTCAACGCGATGGATACGCCGGACGACTACAGCAAGACGGCGATGACGGCACTGTATGACAAGTACGCGAAGGAAGCAGACGCCATCAACGAGCAGCGGTCCTCCACGCTGACCGACAATACGGTGATCTTTGTGCTGAGTGAATCGTTCTCGGATCCGACGCGCGTCCCGGGCGTCTCCTTCTCGACCGATCCGATTCCGTATATCCGCAGCCTGAGCGATACCGCATCCAAGGGAGTCATGCTGGCGCCGACGTACGGTGGCGGTACGGCGAACATCGAGTTCATGCAGATGACCGGCATGAGCCTGACGAATTTCAACGCGTCGCTGCTTTCCCCGTACCAGCAGCTCGTGCCCACGCGTCCGCAGTTCTATTCGTTCAACCAGATGTGGAACGAAGCATGCGGATCCGACAAGTGTTCGATTGCGTACCATCCGTATTACCAGAGCCTCTATCTGCGCAACGTCAACTACAAGAAGTTCGGCTTCTCGAACCTGCGCACGCTGGATTCTGCGAAGGACCCGCTGGAGAACACCGGGCATATCGACCGCAACGGACTCGTCAGTGATGAGCAGTCCTATCAGGACGTCATCGACGGGCTGAAGTCGACGTCGCTCGACGAGAACCAGTTCATCGAGCTGCTCACCATCCAGAACCATATGCCGTACTCCGACTGGTACGACAACAACCAGTTCAAGGGCGATGGCGACACGTCGACCGGCGTGACGGATGACGAGAAGGTAGCGATTGAGACGTATGCCAAGGGCATCAGCTACACCGATGAGGCCACAGCAAACTTCCTCAACGAACTGAACGGCATCGATAAGCCGATTACCGTCGTGTTCTACGGAGATCATCTGCCTGGCGTCTACTCGTCCGCTTCGGCGAACGAGGACAATGACCTACTGCTGCACGAAACCGACTACTTCATCTGGTCGAACGACGCGACGACTTCGGGCGTCAAGCAGCTGCCGGCATCCGATTCGGCGTATACGTCGCCGAACTACTTCATGGCGCAGGCCACGCAGCAGCTGGATGCCAAGGTCTCCCCATACCTGGCGTTGCTCACCGAACTCCATGAGGAGGTGCCCGCGCTTGCCCGCATCGCCGTCAACCAGTCCCAGTGGGATGTGTCCGACGACGTGACCGTGCTGGATTCGTCCGGCAATGTGGTCCCCGACAACGAATTGTCCGACAAGGCCAAGTCGCTGCTGAAAGACTACAAGCTCATCCAGTACGACATGGCCTGCGGCAACAACTACCTGGAGGACATGGGCTTCACCTCCCTCAACTACAAGAACCAGTAAGCCGGCCGCACCGTGTTCTCTCTTCTACGTTCCAGACGCTGACAAGGCTTGGCCGACTGGAACGTAGAAGGCCTGATACGTTCCAGTCGGCCACATGGCCCTAGCGACTGGAACGTAGACGCCCATATACGTTTCAGTCGCTGACAGCCCCTCACCGACTGGAATGTAGAAGACCTGATACGTTTCAGTCGGTGGCGAGGCCTGAGCGACTGGAACGTAGAACCTGTTCCACATTCCAGTCGGTGAGGGGCTTTCAGCGTCTGGAATGTGGCTATCCCTCTACGTTCCAGACGGTAGGGGCCGTGGCGATTACACTGGTGGGTTATGGCACAGACGCGAAAGAATACAACGGCATCCAAGGCAAGCGCCCCCCACGAGCAGCAATGGGAGGTCGTGAACCGCGTAGTCTACCCAGTGCGCGACGCCGACCTGACGATGCCGCTGTACGTCATCGAATGGACGCGCCCCCATTTGACCGACGCCGTGATGGATCCACATGTCAATCGGCTGGGACTGGATTTCAGCACGATGAACAAAACGGATTTCCAGCATCTGGTGAACGAAGGCATCGATCAGCATGCCAATACGTCATCGCGCGACGTTTTTTCCGTCGACGACCGCGTGACGCTGACCGTTCACCCTGGACGCCACGTTACGCTTTCCACGTTCTTCAATGCCTTCCCGGCAAGCTACTGGCGGCGCTGGACCGCGGTTTCGGCCGTACGGTTCATCGCTGAAGTCAACGGCAAGGGCGCCATCACCCTGTTCCGTTCAACCGGCCGTGGCCTGTTCGCCCCTGCAGCGACCGTCGATATAGATACCACTGCAGCCGGCAAGCCGCAAACCATTGCCGTCGACCTTGACATGAAGGGGCTCGTCGATGGTGGCTATTTCTGGTTCGATGCCAACGCCGATGACGACAATGGCCTGACCATCGCCAACGCCGCATGGAGCGTTCCCGTTTCCGAACGCATATTCCACGGCACCAGCGGCGACGACGGGCAGCAGACGTCGCTGTCCATTGCCATCACGACTTTCAACCGTCCTTCCTACGCCCATAACCAGATCAAGGCGATGGCGGCAGAACCGGAACTGCGCAAGCGGCTGGACACCATCTACCTGACCGATCAGGGCACCGATCTCGTACGCAACCAGCCGGGATTCGACGATACCGCTAATGAACTCGGGCCCCAGCTGACGTATATCCGCCAAGCCAATCTCGGCGGTTCCGGCGGCTTCTCGCGCGGCATGTACGAAACGGTCAATGCCGGCAAGTCGGCGTACACGCTGCTGCTCGACGACGACGCGATTTCGGAACCAGAAGCAATCCTGCGCGCCGTCCAGTTCGCCGACTACTGCCGGAAACCGACAATCGTCGGCGGCGGCATGCTGCATCTCGACAACCGCACGATGCTGTATTCAGCGGGCGAAAGCTTCAATTTCAAGACGTTCGTCATCGACCCCGCCGGCGGCCTGCCATATAACCACGATTTCGCCACGGCACCGCTGCGTGATTCGCCGGAGCTGCATCGCCGCATCGACGTCAACTTCAATGCCTGGTGGATGTGCCTGGTGCCGACGGCAGTCATTAAGGAAATAGGCTTGGCGATGCCGGTGTTCATCAAATACGACGACATCGAGTTCGGCTTGCGTGCCGGCGAACATGGGTTCAACACGGTATGCCTGCCAGGCGTCGCCGTCTGGCATCAGGCTTGGCATGACAAGGACCCGGGGCGCAATTGGGAGGAGTACTTCAACCAGCGCAACCGTTGGATCTGCGCGTTGCTCCATGCGCCCAAGCCATCATGGCATGTGCCCTACCAGCAGATGTACGGCGACATGGCGGCCGGCCTGCGGCTGGTCTATTCGGCGGTTCACCTGCGCCATCTGGCGTTGCGCGACGTCATGCGCGGCCCCGAAAACATCGTGAAGACGATGCCGACGCAGCTTGCTGAAGTGCGGCGCGAACGCAGCCAGTTCACCGATGCACAAGCAAAGCCGCGCCTTGATGATTTCCCCGCGCCGCAGCATGAATTCGTCGACGTCGCCAAACCGCGCCCCGCTGCCCAAGTAGCCAAGGAAGGCGTACGCTCGATTCTCAAGGCGTTGGCATCCCGCGCCGACGGCACGAAGGACACCCAGCCTGAAGTCGCCATTCCGGCAAAGGACGCTGTCTGGGAATCGTTCAACGGAGTCAACTCGGCCCTCGTCACCACCCCTGATGGCAATGGCGTGGCCTGGTTCCGCCGCGACAGCAAGCTCTTCCGGGAACAGACGCGCCGCGGGCTCATCCAGTCGAAGGCGCTCATGGACCGGTGGGACGAGCTCAGCCAGCAATACAAGGACTACGACCTGCCAAGTTTCGATGTCTGGAAGCGCATCTTCACGTCGGACGTGGCCAAACCTCAGAACGAAGGATAGCACCCCGCAGAAGGCATCCATAGTCTTCCCCAGCAGCGTATGGCATACGGCGGGTCATCCGCCTCTCATACGTTACGCTGAAAGGAAAAGTTTAGTCAACGGCGACTTGAACAGAAGGGGAAGATTATCATGTCATGTCTTTCTATAATGCAGAGTCATCACCGGCGCCTTCCGGCATTGGTGGCTGCCACGGCAGCCACCTTGCTGGCCCTCGGGCCAGCGGTATCGGCGCAAGCCGCCGATACCAATGCCTGCGGGGTACAACAGTCCACAACGGCATACGAAACACGGGCCATATACGAGGAAGTCCCGATCTACGAGGAAGTCCCCGTCTACGAGACGCGCGATGTCTACGTGGACCAGCCGGTCTACGTGGAAGTCCCCGTCTACGAGACGCGCGATGTCGTAGAGACGGTTGAAGTCAAGGAAATCGTAGTCCGCTACCGCAATATGGATGATCCCGACGACATCGTGTACTTCACGGAAGTGTATCGCAATGGCGTCATGGTCAATCAGGCGGAATATGACGCTTTCGTCCTCTCGCACATGGAATACAGCGTAAGGGAAGTGTCGACGAATACGTACTACGAGACGGTAGTGGTCGGTACGGAGACGGTGCAGGTGGGCACGGAGTCGGTGTTCTCGCATTACGAGCAGGTGTATGCGGGCACGGAGACCGTGCAGACCGGTACGCAGACGGTGCAGACGGGTACTCAGCTGGTGCAGACGGGCACCGAAACAGTAGCGGTACCAGCGACCCGAACCGTTTCGATAACGGGTACCGGGCTGACCGGATGCTCCCTAACGCTTGCGGAAGGCTCGGCAACCCAGCTCAAAGCCTCTATTACAGCTCCTGACGGGCGCAGCACATCAGCAACGTGGTCAAGTTCCAACAACGCAATCGCCTCCGTCTCTTCCACTGGCAAAGTCACCGGCATAGCCCTTGGTTCGACGACACTGACCGTGAAAAACGATTGGTTTTCCAAGACCATCAACGTAACGGTGACCTTTGAGGACATCGACCCCACCAACGAATCGCTGCATGGACCGGACGTGCAATGGCTTGGCGAAACGGGGATTTCCGAGGGATGGCTCGTGTCAGGCAAACGGTATTTCAAGGGCATGGAAACGGTGAAGAGGCAGGACATGGCCGCCTTCCTCCGACGCGTTGCCACTCGAAACAATGTCGCCGACTCTGCCAGCTGGACACCTTCTTCACGGGATTGGCAGACGTTCAGGGATGTCACGAAAGACACTCCACACGCCGAAGACATCCTATGGCTAGCGCACGCGGGCATTTCGGAAGGCTGGACGGAACGTGACGGCACGAGGACGTTCCGCGGCATGGATTCCGTGAAGAGGCAGGACATGGCCGCCTTTCTCCATCGCCTCGCAGCCAAAGCCAATGCAACCGGAAAGAGCAGTGCGTCAGTTGCATTCGCCGACGTAGACTCCTCTACGCCCCACGCCGAGGACATTGCATGGCTTGCATCGGCTGGCATTTCCACTGGCTGGACCGAAAACGACGGGACAAGGACGTTCCGCGGCATGAGCCCGGTCGTACGCCAAGACATGGCTGCCTTCCTCCATCGGCTTTCCAATCTTCTTTCCTAATCGAAACGAAACCGCGCATCATCTCGGAAGCCGCAGCAAGAGCAGCCCTCGTATAGCGAAGCGCGAAAGAATGTCTAGTTTTGCGGACAACGCGAGCGCACGCCGCTAAACTACAAGGAATCCAAAGAAAGGCGAGAATCATGAACCGCCATACCCGCCACTACAGCAACCGCTCCCTCGTCGCCTTTGCAGGATCGCTGCTGGCCCTTGCGATGGCGCTCGTTTGCTTTGCACCGGTACCGGCCAAAGCAAACGAGAACACCGTCACGCCGGCGCCAGGAAGCCAAGTGAACCCGGAGAACATGTGGAACAGTTCAACTTCTTCCTCGTCGCGGATGAAGGCGCAGAACGGCTTGAACAGCCTCGACAGCCAGTCATTGGGAGCAACGGCCGCTTCGGTAACCTGGGGTACCTCCTCCAATGGCAAGGTCATCACTGATGGCAACGGCACCGTCTGGGCGGACCCGGCGATGAAGGTCATCGACGTTTCCGAACATCAGGGCACCATCGACTGGAAGAAGGTGAAGGCCAACGGCATCGATGCTGCCATCATCCGCATCGGCTACGGCAACGGCACCGAAGACAAGCAGCTGAAAGCCAACCTTTCCGGAGCCGCAGCCGCCGGCATGAAAATCGGCGTCTATCTCTATAGCTATGCCGACACCACGCAGCTGGGCAAGGAAGAAGCGAATTTCGTTGCCAATACGCTGGAAAAGTACGGCGTCACCTCGCGGCTACTGCCAATCTTCTACGATCTCGAAGACTGGAACAGCTGGAAGGACGATAGTGGCGCTACCCATTCCTACCCGAAGACTTCCGCAGCGTTCACGCCGATCGTCAACGCGTTCTTCACGACGCTGGCGAACCGAGGCTACAGCGACGTCAATATCTACACCTACCGCACCTTCGCCAACCAACGGCTCAATACGGCGGCGCTGCAATCCAAAATCTCCTGGATCGCCGAATACAACCCGACGACCGCCTATACGTTCCCGAACTACAGCGGCGGCCGCGGCTGGCAGTACACGAGTTCCGCAACGGTAGCGGGCATTTCCGGATCCGTTGACATGAGCGGCTTCGACGAGTTCATATTCAGCGACGTCAACGCCCGCAGCACGCCGCACTTCGCCGACATCAAGTGGCTTGCGCAGCAGGGCATTACGACCGGCTTCGACGACGGTTCCTTCCATCCGCGCTCCGGCGTGCAGCGCGCCGACATGGCCGCGTTCCTCTACCGTTTAAAGGGATCGCCGTCGTTCACGCCTACGGCAGCGCAGAAAACGCGGTTCAGCGACGTTACGGCGAAAACAGCCCACTACAACGAGATTTGGTGGCTCGCTTCTACCGGCATCACCACCGGCTACGACGATGGCACGTTCCGCCCGACATCCGTCATTATCCGGCAGGATATGGCAGCATTCCTCTACCGCATCGCCGGTTCGCCGGACTATACGCCGAGCGCGGCCGTGAAAGAGAAGTTCAGCGACGTGACCGAGTCGACGCCGCACGCCAAGGAAATCTGGTGGTGCGCCGAGAACGGCATCGCCAATGGCTATGACGACGGCACGTTCGCGCCGACGGCCACGATTATCCGCCAGGACATGGCGGCGTTCCTGCACCGCATTTCCAGCCTGGTTTCCTGAGTGCGGCTAGGCGACGCAAAGGCCCGGCGCTTCGTTTGTACCGAAGCGCCGGGCCTTTTCATTCTTGCTATTACGCCATTTATAACAATTATAAAAGTTATAAACAATTATAAACGGCACCCGAAGGACCCTCGCTTGCCGGTGAAGCGCAGGCCCTTCGTTGTGCTGGCGTAAATCGCTCGCCAGTTAGGCGAGGTTGTAGAGCCGATGGAGGAAAGCGGCCATGTCCTGACGGTAGGTGGTGGTCATGCCTTCGAACGTCGTCACGCCGTTCTTCGTGTACCCGGTGGTGACGCCGGCATGCGCCAGCCACAGCACATCCTCGGCATGGCCGCCCGCATCGGACGCCTTCGCCACGTCAGCGAACTTCTTCCAGTCGCTCGCGGAAGGCGACCAGCTCCCCGAATCGCTAATGCCGCCATATTTGGCCAGCCTGCGCAGGAACGCCGCCATGTCCTGGCGATAGACCGGCGTGGTGCCTTCGAACGTCGTCACGCCGTTCTTCGTGTAGCCCTTGGCGACGCCGGCATGCGCCAGCCACAGCACATCCTCGGCATGGCCGCCGGCATCGGATGCCTTCGTTACGTCGGCGAAGACCTTCCAGTCGGAAGCCGATGGCTTCCACGTCGCCGCATCGCCGATGTTGAGCGAAACAGCCAGCCTACGCAGGAACGCTGCCATGTCCTGACGCACCACGCTCTTGCCTACGCCGAAGGAACCATTCGCGTAGCCGGTGGTAATGCCGAGATCAGCCAGCCAGGAGATGTCGGCGGCATGGGGCGTCGTAGACGTCACGTCCCAGAACGGGTACATCTCGGTCTTCCAGCCGGCCGCCGCGCGCCGCTCCCAGATGATCTTCTTGGCCGCCGGGTCGGTAATTGTCGTAACCGTACCGTGACGAGGGCCGTCGCCCTTGATGTTGTTCTTCTTGCTGACCGTCATCGACTTGCCGCTGGACGTCGTCGCCTGGACGATCTGGGCGCCGCTGAACGACGTCATCGACGTGCCGATCTGCACGTTCGTGCCGGTCCGATAATACGGCGACCGCACGTGCGAGTCCGGAGTCCAGTTGCCGAGTTCGTCGGTGTAGAAATAGTAGCGTCCGTTGAGCTTTGTCATCGATGGCGCTTCATAGCCGGTCAGCACGTTCTTGTTGACCGCCGTCCAGGCCGACTTGGTCCCGACCTTCGACAGGGCGGCGTCCGTGGAGTAGATTTCGTTGGTCACGCCATCACGCTTGATGGATAGGTAGGCCTTGCCGTTCTCGAAATACCACGATCCGTCAATGCGGTTGCTGCTGCTGACAGGCAGCTCGATTTTCGTCGCCGTCTGCGCATTGACGGTGTAGTTGTTGATCTTCGCATTGACGGACGGATCGTTCGTCGCCTTGATCGAGTCGATGATGACGAGATACGGGTACATCGTGTCCTTCTCGGGCTGCCCGTGGAAGTCGCCGTAACGGCCGAGCGAGACGGCGACGGCGATCTTGCCGTTCGGCATGACGGCCCAGTCGGCTGCGACGGCGTCGAACTGCGTGCCGCTGCCATTCGACTGCACATTGGCCGGCACGTTGATCTTCACCTGCTTCTGGTCGGACCAATGCACGAGATCCTTCGAGTTCGTCATGACCAGCCGCAGCGTATGGTCGTCGCCGCTGTTGGATTCGTTTGCCAGCATCCAGAAATACCCGTCATAGTAGATGATGCTCGGGCATGTGAACGAATACAGGTTCCACGAACGTCCGTCTGCCATGGAACCGACTGCGCGATTGTCGTTCTCCACCGTCGGATAGAGATTCGTGAATGCCTCGCTGATCTTCTCCATATGCACGCCGTCCATCGATACATAGATGGAGTCGGTGGTGTCATAGGCGCTATTGGTGAAAACGCCCAGCATGATGTCGGGGTATTCGTCGGCAGCCTGCGCCGTATCGGCGGTCAGGCCAGTCCAGTCGAGCGTGGAGTGCAGCAGTGCGCTGCTGGAAACGCCCATGCCAAGGATGGCGGCAATGGATGCCAGCGCCGTGCACAGCGCAGTAATCGGACGCCAGAAGCGCCAGCGACTGGTTTGATTTGCATAATGATGGGAATGGGAGTCCATGGTAGTGCCCCTTCTGCTCTGTTGTTCCGTTCTTCCCTTTCGGCATGGATGGCGCCCGGCTACGCTGTCGGACGCGGCATCCAGCCTCATGGCGTCCACTGTAACGCCGAATTACTGCCATCGTCAATCAAGCCTTGCTTGTCGAATGAGGTATTCCATGAGAGGAAAGCGGCTAGGGCGAAAGACCAAAAGCCGCGCAGCTTGCCCGAATCTATGGTTTGCAGAAATCGCCCCTGCAGATAGACCAAAGGCCCGCGGAGCTTGCACTCTGTGGGCCTTGCAATATCCCGTCTGTACCGTGGCATGGCGCTCGGCGACAGGAACGGGAACGGGAAACGAAACCGCTCTGTCAGTCCATGTCGAGATAGTCGCGCCAGAACTCCATGGACGTCACCGTTGGTTTCGCGGCGCGGTATTCGTTTTCGAGACGTTCGCGGTTGGCACGATAGTACTTGATGTCGCGCTTGAGGCGGTTCACGACTTCCTTATAGCGCGCAGGATCCTTCGTGCGGATGGCACCGCGGTGGGTGAACCAGTCGACGAGGACCAGCTTGCGCTTGGCGTGGATGAGTCCGGCCGGGTACGCCCAGCCGACGAACGGGATGACGGCATAGCCATTACCGGGGGAAACGCGGATCTTCTGGCCATTGTCGGTCAGTTCGTCATATTGGATTTCCTTCTTCGAACGTTCGCGGTCGGCGTCGATGATCTGCCGGTCAAGCTTGGACAGATCAAGGCCGATGAGCTCGGGATCAGCGTCGATCTGCTTCTGCAGCTCGTCGAATCCATAGATCTTTTCCTGCGCCTTGTTGGCGGCCATGAAACTCTTCTCGGCCTGCCCCTTCTTCATGAAGAATTTGGGACCCTTGAGGAAATCCTCGAAGCCGTCAAGCACAAGCGACGCATTTTCGTAGCCGAACTTGCGCAACTCAAGCTGCACGATGTCCTGGATCTGCTTGACGAAGTCTACGTCGGCGAACACGCCGGTCGTCGCCTGCGCAATCATCGGATTGCGCGTGGCCTGATAGCGTTCGACGGCCGGATTGTAGCGTTCATAGAATGGCAGGTGCCAGACGCACAGGCTGTTCATCGTAATGAATTCACGGGGTTCACGCGAACCGTATTCAGCGTCGTCGTGGCGGATGAACAGCGGCAACGGCAGCCCTTGGCGCCGGATGACGTCGGTCGGAATGCAGCAGTACCACCAGGCGGCATAGTGGTTCTTCTCCATGAAGTCCTGCAACCGGAAGATCTCGCCGTACACGACATCCTCGAACTTCTCAAGATGCAGCGGCGGCTTGACGGCGTTGCAGAAGCCGGCTTCGCTGACGAAACCGGTATCCTCCCACTGCTCCTCGCCGCTTTCATAATTAAGCATGGCACCGGAAATCATCGCGTCGTAATGCTCCGGCGTAAGGATGCGCAGCAGGTTGAACGTGCGCTTAATGGATTCCGGAGAGACGCTGATGTCATCGTCCATGACAAGGACATGGGTAGCGGGAGGCTCCTGATCGAGCGCGGCGATCATGCCGCGGGTAAAGCCGCCGGCGCCGCCAACGTTCTGGTTGGGGATGATGGTCACGCGATCGGTGTCGAGCGCCTGGGCATCCAGCGTGCGGCCGTTGTCGACGACGTAGTAATGCATGTGTTCGGCAATCGGCTCGCCGGAACCGAAAATCTCACGGTTGATCAGGTCGATATTCGCCGTGATGAAGCGTTCCTTCTTGAACGTCGTCGTTGCTACGGCGAGCTCGATGTCACGTGGCGCTTCAGTCAATTCGAGATCGTAGTAGGCGTTGCGCAACAGGACATCGCGCTGGCCGCTCGGGTCATCGGCGCCGGCGCTGCCGGCATGGATACAGAATGCGGTGATGACCATGTCGTCATCGAAGCGGATCGGCATCGTCACCTCATGCCAGTCCTCGCTGGCATCGACATGCATGAGCGTGCCCGGAACAGCCTCGGCATGCAGCGACAGCTTCTTGCCGCACATCTGTTCGATGTCGAATGCCCCGCCCTTCACCTGCAGGTGCAGAACGGCGCCGGTCGCGGACGTCAGGCCACGCAGCTTGACGACCGAAAGGGCGTTGAAATACGTCGTGAAGTCGAAGTCGCCACCGGCAACCAGTCGCCATACGGCGCTGCCGCCGTCATTGTCGCGACGGTCCCGCTCCACCAGCCGGGTGGAACGGCACGTCATTGCCGGGTACATCGTCGCGCAGGCACCGGCATCCAGCACGATGTCCGCGAACTTCATCGAAGTGGTCATCATCCGTCCTTTCGGTGTTTTCCGTCGACTTTCAGTCCATGTCCAGATACTGCTTCCAGAACTCCACCGACGTGAGTTCCGGACGGGCAGCGGCGTATTCGCGGTGCAGCCGGTCAGCATGCTGCTTGTAGTACTTCAGGTCACGGGCGTAGCGCTTCTTGATCTGCTCGTAGCGCTTGACGTCCTTCTTGCGGATGGCGCCCTTGCGGTTGTACCAGTCAACGACGATCAGCGTATCCTTGCCGCGGATGGAGCCAGCCGGGTACAGCCAGCCGGCTTCCGGGATAACGGCATAGCCGGCACCCGGGGTCTTGAGGAAACGCTGGCCGTTGTCGGTCACGAAATCGGAAATGCGTTCCGGAATGGAACGGCGCTCGTCGGCGTCGATAATCTGGCGGTTGAGCTGGGCGAGGCTGAAGCCGGCAAGCTCCGGATCCGCGTTGATCTGCTCCTGCAGTTCCTTGAAACCATACAGCTTTTCCTTGTGCTTGTTGGCATCCATGAAGCTCTTCTCAGCCTGCCCCTTCGCTCCGATGAAGCGCGGGCCGCGCAGGAAGTCCTCGAACGCGTCCAGGCACAGTTCGGCATTGTCGTAGCCGAACTTTTTGAGCTCCAGCCGGACATTGTGCTGGAGTTCATGCATGAAGTCGGAGTCCGGCGCAAAGCCGGTAGTCGCCTGCGCAATCATCGTATTGCGGGTGGTCTGGTAACGCTCGACGGCCGCATTGTAGCGCTCATGGAAGCTCATATGCCATACGCACAGGCTGTTCATCGTAATGAACTCGGTGCCACAGCGCACGCCGTACTCGGCATCGTCGCAGCGGACGAAGAACGGCAGCGGCAAGCCGTTCTTTTCAATGACGTCAATCGGGATGCAGCAGTACCACCATGCGGCATAGCGGTACTTCATGATTTTGGACGGCCGGTACAGCTCGTTGTAGATAAGGTCCTCGAACTTCGTCAGGCGCAGCGGCGGCTTCGCCGGAGCGAATGCGCCCTCCGGCGTCATGAAGCCGGTATCCTCCCACTGGTCCTCGCCGATTTCGTAGTTGAGCATCGCACCGGAAATCATCGCGTCCTGGTACTTCGGCTTAAGGATGCGCAGCAGGTTGTAGGTACGCTTGATGGACTCAGGCGAGACGGCGACGTCGTCATCCATCAGCAGGATGTTCGTGGCCTTCGGCTTCTGCTCCATCGCCATGATCATGCCGCGGGTAAAGCCGCCGGCACCGCCGACGTTGTCGTTCGGAATGACATGGATGTGCTTGGAATCCAATGCCTTGACGTCCAGCGTGCGGCCGTTGTCGACGACATACATGTTGAAGTGTTTCGCAATGTCATCGTCCGAATCAAGGATGTACTGCTTCACCAGGTTGATGTTGTTGATGATGAAGCTTTCCTTCTTGAACGTCGTCGTCGACAGCGCCAGCTCGACGTCGCGGGGATCCTCGGCAAGCTCCAGCTCGTAATAGCCGTTGCGAATCTCCACTTTGCCATCGGTCTCGATCTGGAAGCCGACCAGCACCATGTCATCCTCGACCTTGAGGTCAAGGTCCACGCTCTGCCACTTGCTGCTGGCAGGCACGTCCGCCGACACGGAGTCCACCACGGCGGCGCTCGACGAGAAGGCATCGCCCATCGTCTGCTGGACACGGGCGGCCGCTCCACGCAGCTCGATATGGAGCCGGTAGGCCGTAGCCGTCGTGTATTCGTTCAGCTTCATGACGGACAGCGAATTGAAATAGGTCGTGAAATCATAGGTGCCCGCTTCGCACAGGGTCGCCGCGCCGGTCTCCTTGTCGTACAGCGTCTGGCCGGATGCACGGTAGAACAGTGCGGGATAGTTGAACGCGCGCGGATTGATTTCCAACAGGACGTTGGCAAACTTCATAGTCGGCATGGGTACCTCATCAAATATAACGGTTTCGGCAAACTGCCCTGCGTGTCAGCATAGTCATACCACGCGAGTTCCACAGAATGCCGAATCCGTCCCTAGGCGAAGCGGCCGCCAACGTATGGCGAGCACATCACATGCCGTATACAGCCGCCGCCGTCCTGCGGATTTCATCGCGGTATGCGAACCGTACGTCCGGATGAGCGAACCCTTCGCCAGGCTGGGGAATGATCGGCTGCTCGATTGACGTTTCGTTCCAACGGCTCCCCATGCGCAGCACGGCTTCATGCTTGACATCGTAATAGCCCGGGCGCACCGACAGGTAGCAGCCGCTCGCGCCGACGGCAGCGGCCAGCAGATGCGGATGATAGCGCGTGGAAAGCCAGCGCTGCCCCGGAGCAGCCGGGAACCCGTCGTCAATCAGCACCTGCGTGGGAAACAGTTCGGTACGGTAGCCAGCTTCATTAAGGAAGGCAATGAGCTCCAGGCATTCATACGGAATGCACTCGACGATGCCGAGGGTTTCCTTCTCCTTATCCACCTGCCATGCTTCAAGCACGGCAATGACGTGGTGGAACAGGGCCTGCTGATCCTCGACAAAATCCTTCTGGATGCACAGCATCGTACGCGGCAGCATGCCACGTTCCACTCCGCTGCCAGATGCTGGCCAATCCGGATGGGCACGCTGCCCTTCGGCCATTTCCCGCATGCCGTCGGGATGGCCGCTCGCCGCGAACCCCGCCCCGCGCCGGCCGTCATACAGGCCCGACAGCCCATTGACGAAGCAATCGTCAGGCGCCAGCGCCACGATGTTCGCATGGCCTGTCGGATCGATGGCCCGCACGCTCTTTTCGTCGCGGCACGTAAACGCCACCATCGACTGCGCCACATCGCGCACGTATTGCTGATCGCGCGGGTAAAGCGGCACGATGCCTACGCCAGTGCCAATCGAAGGAATGCCGTGCCGCATGCCCCACTGCGGAGCCGCCAGCCGCGCCAGATTCGCAACCCACGGCGAATTCATATAGCCACCGCCAAGCACATGGATGGTGGCGACGTCGCGGTTCAACAGACGGATGCCGGAGGCCAGCCGGGCTGCCCGCCCCTCGTCCTCCAGCGCAGCCACGATGGTTGCAGCGACATCCTGCACCGGCACGTCGGCGGCAGCATTCCCGTCCGCCACCGGATTCTCTATCGTCAGGCGCGCAATGGTGTCGGTCACCGTCACATGAGGATGCTGCTTGCGCAGCAACGCCGTCGACGGCCCAGGGCGCATGCAGTCGATAATGACCGGGGTGTGCGGATCAATCTTAGCCAAATACCGCAGCCATTCCGCGGCGATGATTTCGTCCCCGTAGTTCGGATAGCCGGGTTCGGCAATCAGATAGTGCGCCTTCTGGTTGGCTTCCCGGCGCTGCACCATGTCGTTGAGCCGCGCAAGCGTCTCCTGCGTCTGCTCCAGCGTTTGCTGCGTACGCGCAAGCAACTCCTCGGAATGCCGCTGCTGGTTTTGCAGCTCGGCAATCTGGCGCTTCATGAATTCGGCGTCGCTATGGAACGAACGGCTCGAAATCGGCAGCATGGACTTCCAACTCATAGTGCAGCACTCTCCTTCAAGTGTCGCTTACCCGGTCTAGCCACTATATCGGACGTGCTGCACGCTGCTGTTGCGTTTTTCATTATTGCGCGGAGTCCTGGTTCTCCTTCTCCATCCGCGCCTTCTGTTCGGCTGCAGCCGCCTCGGCTTCCTGCTCGGAGATTTCGGCGAATTCGACGGCGCGGTCGCTCAACAGCGCGTAAGCGCCGTTGCGCTGGTCGCGGATGACGAACGTGCAGGCATTGTCATCGACGGCGACGGCGACGGCATCCGTCATCACGTCGTTATCGGGCTGCGGGGTGCGCAGCGACGTGATGAGCCGGAACTCGCCGTTGTTGAACAGATTGAGCGGCAGTTCGAAGTAGACGGTCTGGTGGCCGTGCTTCTCCATCTTGAACTTGCGCGGGCCGGAATCGTAGGTGATGCCGCCACGGCGTATGTCATGCATGGCGATGGCCAGATAGAAGTCGCCGGGTTCGTCGTACTGGTATTCCACAGCGAAGCGGAACGTGTCGGAGCTTTTCAGCAGCAACGGCGAAACACCGTACGTACGCAGCACCGGGCAACGCGCGTTCAGGCCGTTTGGATAGACGTCGGGGTCCTTCTGCAGTTCCTGCGCACGGGCATGCTCTTCCTTGCGCTCCACCTCGAGATTGGCGAGCGTGTACTGTTCGGCCACCGTCTCGCGGTCGCCAATCGCCTTGATCTCGCCATTTTCGATGAACATGGCGCGGGTGCAATACCGCTTGACGGCCCCCATGTCGTGGGTGACGAGGATGACCGTTTTCGTCGGATCCTTGCGGATGTTCGTGAAGAAGTCATCGCACTTGCGCTGGAACGCCTCGTCGCCTACGGCGAGCACCTCGTCGAGCACGAGGATGTCGCCCTGCGCCTTGATGGCGACGGAGAACGCAAGGCGCACCTGCATGCCGCTCGAATAGTTCTTGAGCTTCTGGTCCATGAAGTCCTCGAGTTCGGCGAACTCGACGATGTCGTCGTACATCGCGTCGATCTCGCTGCGCGTGAAGCCAAGCAGCGCGCCGTTGAGGTACACGTTCTCGCGTCCCGTCAGTTCGGGGTTGAAGCCGACGCCGAGCTCGATGAACGGCACCAGCTTGCCGCGCACCTCGACGGAACCGGCATTCGGATAGTAGATCTGCGAAATCAGCTTGAGCAGCGTGGACTTGCCGCCGCCGTTGCGCCCGACAATGCCGAAGAATTCGCCCTGATGCACCTCGAAGGAAATGTCGCGCAGCACGCGCTGCTCTTCATAGCCCTTGATGCCCTTGGTCCAGTTGATGAACGCCTGCTTCAAGCCGGTGGCCTGCTCGGTCGGCAGCTTGAACCATTTCTCGACATGGTCGACCTTGAGGACGACCGGGCGTTCCTTGTAATTGTCCATGTTGACGGCGTCGAGTTCGCCGCTGGTTTCCGTAGTCATGTTGAACGATTCTCCCGTTTCCGGCCTTTACATCACTTCAGCGAACTTGCGGCTGTTCTTGCGGAATACGTAGATGCCGAGCCACAGCAGCAGGATGGTAATGATGATCGGGATGGGCTTGATCCACCACGAACTGAACGAATTCCAAATGGTTGGCTGCGTTTCCGGGGCAATGAGGTTGTGGCGTATGTCCTGGATTGTCTGGGCGAACGGGTTGAGCAGCTCGAGCTTGGCAATCTGGGCGTAGATGCCGCCCTTGTCCGTGACATACGACAGCGGGTAGATGATAGGCATGCAGTAGAAGATAATCTGCTGGAGCACTTCCCAGATGTGCGAAATATCGCGGAAGTATGCGTACATCGTCGAGAAAATCAACGCCAGCGCAAGCGACGCCGCATACAGTTCAAGCACGTTGAGCGGCAGCCACAGCACGCGCCACGTGAAGTGGACGCGCATGAACAACGCGAACACCAGCACCACCAGGTAGTTGATGCCAAGCGAAATCAGCGAACCGATTGAAGCCGACACGACGACGATATAGTTCGGGAAATGCACCTTGCGCAGCAGGTCGCCGCGGTCAACGATCGAGCGCAGCCCGATGCCAATCGTTTCCGTACAGAACTGCCATGACGAAATGCCGAGCAGCAGCACGACCGGATAGGTCGCTGTGCCATCGGACATGCGCAGGAACCGCGCGAAGACGATGTACATGACGACGAATAGCAGCAGCGGCTTGAGCACCGACCAGGCGACTCCAAGGAACGATCCCTGGTAGCGCATCTTGAAGTCGGTCTTGACGAGCCCCTTCAGCACGGTCATCGCATAGCCGTACCGTTCCTTGAACGATTTTGTCAATGAATTCACGTGATTCCTCATGCGTTGCTCGCGGACTCTGGGTCCCTTCGAAAAATTACTTGTTCCAGTGTAGACTCCCGCCGACACAAAAAATGCCGCCCCTCCCCCGCCTACGGCAGCGGCTCGAGCCGCAATGCCGCCTCCTCGGGCGCAGCGGAACGGTGTTTGCCGAGATTGCGCGAGCCGGAAATCTTGGATACGACCCAGCGCAACCCCGCTGCGGCCTGCGCCATTCCCAGCGCGGCCAGCGGCAGCAGCAGGAGGAAGAACGGCAATGCGTACACGCTCTTCGCTTCCCAGAACACGTAGCAGACGAAGCCGCCGACGAACGAGGCGCACAGCAGCACCGTCGCGAAGACCTGCTGCGCCGACCACTGCGCGAAGCCGCGGCGCACGAACCGCACGAACAGCGTCACGACGCCGGTGAACGCCAGCACGTACGCAACGCCCTGCCAGACGTTGACGAAGCTGAAGAACGCGGTGCCCGGGCCCTCGTTCAGCAGCCCGGCGAGGCGGCCGGAATATTTCGATCCCGAGGTGCCGAGCTCCGAATAATAGCGCGTTTCGAACGTCGGTTCCGCCCATTCCGACGACAGCTTGCGCAGGAAATAGTCGAAGCCCTCCGACGGGTTGGCCGCGAAGTACGCGAGCCGTTCCTTGATGGCGGCGACGGCGCCGTCCTGCTGGGCTGCGTAGCTGCCGCCGCTTTCGCGGTAGAGCCGCAGCGCGCGCCCGTTCCACCAGCCGGCGCCAATATACTCGACGTCTTCAAGACGCGTCGGCGCGCTCAGGCCGATCATCACCCACGAACTCAGCGGCATGCCCTTGCCCAGCGAATAGCCGGCGATTTTCTCGACGTACCGCACCGGCAGGTCCGCGATTTTCGTCGCCGCCCACGCCCCTGGCAGCGCGATCAGCGCCTGCCAGTAGCGCCGCGAACGCCACACGGCAAACAGCACGGCTAGCGCGATGGCGATCAGCAGAATCTGGTAGGTCGACTTGAACATCACGCCGACGCCGCAGATTGCCAGCGCGGCAACGATGCCCAGCGCGCCCAGCCACCAACGGCGCGCGGCGATCGCACGCAGCAGCAGCGCCGCGCCGAGGGCGACGAACGCCAGGCCGACCGTGTTCGTATAGACGAACGCCGACTGCATCAGCAGCGGCACGCAGGTGGCGCAAAGCAGCGCGTACGCACGGTAGCCGCGCTCGCCCCAGCCGAGCTTGCCGCCGATGTACCACAGCGCGGCCACCAGCGCGAGCGTAAACGCCGCGTTGACCAGCTGGAACGCAATGAGATTGTCGGTGCCGAACACCTTGAACACGAGCGCGAACCACAGCGCCGGGCCGCTTTGGAACGGGTAGTAGTGCAGGTAGTCGTACAGCGACGGCACCGCGTGCGCGCAGTACGCCATGCGGTCGGGGCCGGCGCAGGCGTCCGGCGCGAACATCGCGGGGTCGCGGGCGTTGAGCGCGTCCGCGGCCGCGATCAGGCTGCGCGAATCGGAATAGTCGTACTGCTGCGTGTTGAGCGCGGCGATCCACGCGACGCTGGCGATCCCCACGTACGCGAGCAGCGCCAGCAGCACCGTGCGGCGCGGCACCGCGCGCTGGAAATGCGTCAGCGTCAGCGTCGCCAGCGCGAACAGCGCAATCAGCAGCAGCGAACCGGCGATATAGCCGGCGGACGGAACGCCCTGGAAAATCTCCATCAGCTCGCTGACATGGCGCGCGCCGAGTTCCTGCGCTTCGGCCGCGTCGTCAAGCGGCAGCCGCAGCAACGCGACGGTGGTGAACGTAGCCAGCAGCACCAGCAGGCCCACTACGAGAAACTGGCATGCCAACGCCATGCAGATCAGGATGCGGGGAAGTCTGTCGGCACCGAACCGGCGTAAGGCGGTACTAGACATAGCGCCAAGTATATTGCGGCTCCTATAATTGGTGCGCAGAAATTGCACAGGCCTTCGCCTGCCGCGAGAAAGAGAGCTGCCATGGAACGTTCGGTTTGTTGTGATTCTTCGGTTTCTTCAGTGTCTTCGGTTTCCAAGATTTTCAAGATTTTCCCGATCCCCAAGATTTCGCCGGCCAGGATCGCTGCGGCTGCCGCAGCGGCTGCCTGCGCCGTTGCATTCGCCTGTTCGTTCGCGTTCGCGCCCGTCGCCTTCGGCGACGACGGCGCCGCGGGCGCCCCGGGCGCCGGTTCCGGCGACGGCACTTCGCAGGTGGCCGACGCTGGCCGTTCCGGCGACGCTGGAACGGACGGGACGGCCGGGTCGGCGTCGAACGGGTCGACGTCGGGCGTAGGCGGCGATCTTGAGAATGTCAAGGCGCACCTCGCGCAGGACAAGGCGAACGTGCTGGGCGACCTGGCCGCCGCGAAGCAGGACCTTTCGGACGCGCATTCGGCGTTCCATAGCGACGTCGCCGACGCGCGGGCGCATGTGCGGCAGGGCGCCGCGGACGCGAAGGCGACGCACGATGCCGTCAAGCAGGCCGCGAACGACACGGCGACGCGGCTGCACGACGACGTCGTCACGTTCGACAACGACGTCACCGAAGTCAACAACGCGCTGAACACGCTGCACGCCGATCTCAAGGAAGACCACGACCTGATCGCCGCCAACGCGGCAGCCGTCGAGGCGCGGCGTTCGGCACTGCACGAAGCGTTTACGAACGCGCTGGCGAACACGTCGGATGCGCTGGCCACGGGCGGCTCCGATGCCGCTGCGAACGCGGCTGGTTCCGACGGCACGACGGTGGCGACGGCTGCCGCCTCGAAGACTGCTGCCGCGGACTCGACGGGCGCTTCCGGTGCCGTGAACGGAACGTCGAGCGGTTCGGCTGCCGCCACGACGGCTGCGTCGTCCACCACGGCGAGCACCGCCGACGAGGCGAAGGCGACCGGAGCGACGCTCGCGCAGACCGGCGCCGGCGTTTCGGTGCTGTGCGCCATCATCCTGGTGCTGTGCGGAGCGGGCTACTTCCTCACGGAATTCGCCGGTTACCTGAAGAGCCGCGCACGCTAGCAGGAGGCATCCAGCGGCTGGAAACGCACGGAATGCCGTTTGCCCGCGCATCATCGCCGCCATTGGGGCGGAATCCAGCGGCACCCTAAGGTGGGTGCCCATCAAAACGACACGCCCACTTGCCTTTGCGCGTGCGCTGAGGTAATTTAATCAAGTTGCATTCCGCAAGGACTGGAACGTGGAGGATTCGCCTAGTGGCCTATGGCGCACGCTTGGAAAGCGTGTTGGTGTAACAGCCTCGCGAGTTCGAATCTCGCATCCTCCGCCAACAGGGTTTTCGGGTTCCCCGAAAACCCTTTTTCGTTTCCCCCTCCCCCGCGACTGGAACGTAGACAGAACGCTACGTTTCACACGCTGACGACCTCCTAGCGACTGAAATATAGACAGGGGAATACGTTTCAGTCGCTGAGGAGGCGTCAACGACTGAAACGTGGGCAGAACGATACGTTTCACACGCTGTGATCCTCACCGACTGGAGTGTATACAGGAAGATACTTTCCAGTCGCTCAGCGGTCGTCAACGACTGGAATGTAGGCAGGATGATACGTTTCACACGCTGCGGCCCTTAACGACTGGAATGTAGACAGGGAAATACGTTTCGCACGGTGAGAGCGTGCCAGCGACTGGAACGTAGGTGGGCCGATACGATTCACACGCTTACGGGACCTGAGCGACTGGAACGTAGACAGGGGAATACGTTTCACACTGTGAGAGGGCGTCAACGACTGGAATGTAGACGGGGAGGAATGAATCGGACGGCGGGAGGAGGATTGTGGTGTTTTCGGCGGGTGGACGGCTCGCGGGGTTAGCATGGGGCCGAACGCATGCCTGGCTAGCGGAGGGAGGACGCATGGCGCATAACGAGGAACCGACAGGGATCCATTCCGCCTCGCAGCGTTCCGCCTCGCACCATTCCACTGCGTACCCCTCCGTCTCATATCGTTCGGCACAACGGCATGAACGGGCGCGCCATGCACGCGCCCCGCAGCGTCGCGACATCGCCAACGCGCTGACGAAACCGGGCGCGTCGGCGTTTCCGCTGCGGCGGTATACGACGTTGCCGGCAATCTACATGGCATTGACACTGGCGTGCGGCCTCGCCATGATTTTCTGGGACCGGAATCCTGCACGCAACGACGCCACTCCGCATTGGCTGCGCGTCCGCATGCTGCTGCGGGGGCAGATCTTCCCGGTGCGCAATCCCGCCGACCCGTCCAGCGACCAATGGGGCGCCGTCATCGATGGCACGTTCCATGCGTTCAACAACACCGTCATCAACTCGCCGGTCGCCTACTGGCCGAGCCTGCTGTCCGGCGGCAACGAACGCGCCGCCTGCATCCTTACGCTCGCCGTCGCGACGCTCACGACCGGCGCCGCCATGCTGCTCGCCCGCGATTTCCAGATGCTCATCGCCGCCGCGGCAATCCTGCCGATGACGTTCCTGTCGTACATCTACCCCACCGCGGACGCGATGACGAATTCGCTGTCGTTCCTGTTCATCGGCCTGCTGCTGTACTGCATGCAGCAGCCGCGACCGACATGGGTCCATTGGACGGCGCTGTGCGCGGCCGCGGCGCTGCTAGGCCAGGTGAAGATCACCTGCGCGCTGCTGGCCCTCCTGTCGTTCGCACTCATCCGACGCCCAGGAGGGCGCCGGCCCCAGGCAGCCGCGCAATCCCAGCAGGGAGTCCGGCAAGTTCCGCCACACCACCGCCAAGTCCGGCAGCCCATGCGAGAAGCCAGCGGCCACAGCATCGCCGCCCGCAACCTGCTCACCATCCTGCCGCCGCTGTGCGCGCTCGCTTCCAGCTGGGCATGGAACGCGAACTTCGCGGCCATCACGTCGGCCCCGAGCAAGGTCAGCTCCGCCGAATACCAGGAGCTGCGCCACTATGCGCTCACCCATCCGCTCGACACGCTCAAGAGCATCGTCGTCACAATGTTCGCGCCGCTCGACGCCAGCCAGGAACGCATCGACGGCGAACTGGTCAACCCGCGCCGCAACCTGCAGCTTTTCGCGGGCAGCGAGAAGACGCAGCTCGGCCCGTTCACGATGGTCCCGCTGCTGTTCGCCGTCGCGCTGCTCGTGCTCTACACCGCATCGATCCGCCGCATCCGCCACGCGGCGGCGCTGTGGCTGGACGCCGCCATCTGCCTGGCGTTCTTCGCCATGACCTGCCTGGCGATGCTCACGAGCTGGGCCGGCGCCATCGGCGGCTACGCGGACGGCATGCAGAGCCGCTACTGCATTCCCATCGCGCCGCTGCTGTTCCTGCTGGTCCCGCGCCTGGCGCGCTTCGACCGGCCCCGCTTCACGCTCGCCTTCATCGGCGCCCTGACGGCATTCGGCTACGCCGGCCTGCTCATTGCGCATCTCATCCCTTGGGGCTGATGTGCCACACCTGGTAGCGCGTGTCGGCATCGTCCAGCGCCAGCGCGCCCAGCACTTCAGTCGGATCGTTGGCGTTCATTTCCATGACGGCGAGGGCCATGTTGCGCGCCAGCTTCTGGTCCGGCACCCGCATGAGCAGCATGTACGCCATGTCGTCCACGATGTTGCCGCAAATGCGGTTGTGGTCCGCCATCTGCGACTTCGTGGGGTGCGGCAGCTGATCGAATAGCATCGTCTTGGCGGCGATGAGGAACAGCGGCAGCATGCCGATGCCTTCCATCCCCACGTGCCGCTCGCATATCTCCAGTATCTGCACGCCGTGTTCGAACAGGTCGCGCCGGCGCGTGGCGAACCCTTCGGTCAGCTCGGCCGCGCACCACGGCCCGAGCAGCGAATCGGCCACTTCCCGCAGGAACAGCGGGTTTTCCCACAGCGGCAGGTCCGGGGACTGCCCGGTCGATTCGACGACGTCCATCAGCGTATCGGGGTCGGCAATCGGCGCGTCCCACAGCCGCCGGCACGCCGCCACCAGCTTGCGGGCATCGTGCGAGTAGCGCCGGCTGATCGACTCGACCATCGTGTCGGGCAGCCCCTCCCCCAAGCCACCGGCCGCGCTGCAAGCCCCGCCCGTCCCGTCGCCTGGATCGCTGCCCAGCCCCTCGCCGCCCATTTCGGTAGCGTATTCGAGGTCGGCTTCCACCTGCAGCGTGCGGATGTACGAGGTGAGCCGTTCGTAGCGGCCGCTCCCGTTCGCGAACGGCTCCGCGCAGTATTCGTCGTCGCGCAGCATGCAGATGCCCAGCCCCGAGTTGGACAGGATCATCGCCGCCACTTCGGTGGCTCGGCAGCCGCCTTCGCCCCAGCGCAGCACGCCGTGCGCCGCCATCCGGTACATTTCGGTCGCGTAGGCGTTCATGTCGCCTTCGCGCTGTTCCTTCGTGCCGAACCGCTTCTTCCCCCTGGCCGTGTCGTCGAGGAACCGGTCGACCTGCTTGGGGCTCATCGTGCGCATGAACGGCATGCGCGAGGACGGCTTGCCCGTCGCCAGCGCGAGCGCCGCGTCCTGCGCCATGCCGGACAGCCAGCCTCCCAGCCCCTGCCAACGCACCTGCCCTTCCGTTTCACGCAGGAACTCGCGGCAGCGTTCGACGATCCTGCCGTCGCCGGTGATGACGGCGTTGATGAACATCGACGGCCAGCTGACGGCGCCGAACAGTTCGGTGCCCTGCTCAAGCAGCTCCGTGCAGCGTTGCGCGACGGTTTCGCGCTCGCCGCCCATCGACTCGGCCAGCGCGCTGTTGAAGCCCGCTTCGAACGTCGCGAGCCGTTCGAGGAAATCGGCTTCGTCAAGCTTGAGGGTTTCTGTCTGCATCGTGGGCATCGCCTTCTCCTTTATCCAAGATTCCGGTGGTCACGACCACTGTCGCACCGCGCCGACCGTGCGTTCCAGCGGCCCGCGGAAATCTGTGGATAAGTGGATAACGCGAGCGTTATCCACAGTCTCAAGCCGTCTCGGCAAACGGCACCGAACGCGGACGAAACGTAACGGAACAGCGGATATAACGGTTCTTTTCAGCTTTTGTTCAGTTCCAACGGCAAGATTGAATCGAGAAGCTCCCGCCATTGCCAGAGTCGTACGGGCAACGTTGCACGAAGGCGACGTTGGGCCGCGGCCGGCGAGCCGGCAATCTATTGCCAAGAAAAACTGGAGAAGTACCGAATATGTTCGTTCTGAAGAACTGCTGGGCGCAGCTGGGACGCCACAAGTGGCGCACCCTGCTGATGTTCATCGTCGCATTGCTCGTCACCGTATGGTCCGTGTACGGCACCGCCGTCCTCCACGCCGACAGCAGTGCCAATGGAGAGGAATACGATGCCATCGCGCCGGTCTCCGTCATCCGGCCCACCGCCGCGAAGATGGCGGACCGCGCCGGCGACGATTCGTCGTGGACGAAGAACTACCTGTCGTGGGATGACTACAACAGCATCTATGGCAAGGTGAGCTCCAGCGTCGAAGCCGGCTACTCGATCGCCGAATCGGTGCCGGTACGCCAAAGCGACTCGGTCAAGGCCATCACGACGTCGGCGACCAGCGACGCCAGCGAAGACAAGACCGGCGGCGACCTGACGCTGCAGAGCTTCTACACCGCCGAAGCGACCGAAGCGAACGAATACGGCACCTACGACATCGTGGCCGGCAACGAACTCGACTACACGAGCACGTCCGATACGAACGTGCTGATTTCGCAGGAGCTGGCCGACAAGAACGACATCCACGTCGGCGACGAAATCACCCTCGGCAACCCGACGGACGCCAAGACCACCTACAAGCTCAAGGTCGGCGGCATCTACAAATACACGAGCAACCCGTACGACGCGGAAGGCAATAACGCGAAGTTCGCGAAGGACAACCGCAACAACGTCATCTACACCACCTACTACACGTTCGCCACGCAGGGCCTCGACACCGACGAGGGCGACGGCTGGGGCATTCCGGACCTGAACATCGTGTTCACGCTGACGAGCCCGTCCAAATACGATGAGTTCGCGGCCGCGCTGAAGAAGGCAAAGGCCATCCCCGACGGCTTCCAGATCAGCTCGCCGACGCTGGAGAAGTACAAGGCGTCGCTGACCGGCCTTGACGCGCTGGCCACGCAGATGCGCATCATGACGATCTGCCTGTGGAGCGTCGGCGGCCTGCTGCTGCTCGCGTTCACGTTGTGGGGCTCGCTGCCGCGCCGCGACGAAATCGGCAACGCGCTGCTGCTCGGCGTGTCGAAGGCGCGCCTGGGCTGGCAGTTCATGCTGGAAGTGTTCTTCCCGGTGCTCGTCGGCTTCGGCATCGGCCTGCTGGTGGGCGGCCTGACGACGAAGTCGGTGGCGACGAAGATGGCCGGCGGCCACACGGTGGAGCTGACGTCGCAGATCATGTGGAACACCGTCTGGATCGGCCTTGCGTTCACGCTTGCGCTGGCCGTCATCGCGATGCTGCGCGTCGCGTTCTTCTCCAAGCGCGAGCTGTTCGTATCGCCGTACCATCCCGATCCGCTCGCCGACGAGAAGAAGGACGAGATTGCCGGCAGCGCAGCTTCCAGCGAACCGGAGGGCGCCGCACGCGGCGCCGGTGACACCGAAACGGAAAAGGAGTGACGATGGCAGATCCGAAAGCCACCCTCAACGACGATCCCGACGCCAATGCGCCTGAATCCGTCGATTTTTCAGTGACCTACGAAGAGGACGACATCGAGGACGTTGCGGAGGAACCCCAGGAAGCCAAGCGCGACGAGCCGGCCGAGCACAAGGCGGCGCGCGACGGCGAAACCGCCACCGCCGTTTCGCAGCGAATCGACCACGAGCTGCGCGGACGGCGCAAGTTCGATGCCTCGGTGTTCCGCACCTACCCGGTGTATGCGTTCAACAACGTGTCGGTGACCGACAAGAAGTCCGGCGCCGAAGTGCTCGAAAACGTCAGCTTCGGCTGCCAGGCCGGCCGCGCCTACGCGGTGCTCGTGCCCGACGACGCGCCGCTGATGCGCACGATGCTGCTGAGCGTCATGGCCGGCGTAACGCTGCCCACCAAGGGGCACGTCATGACGAAGAGCACGAGCTTCGCCGAGCTGAGCCCGCTGGAAATCCGCGGCTACCGGCTGGGGCTGCTCATGCAGCAGTTCAGCTTCCGCAGGGACCTGGACGCCGAAGACAACATCGTCTACGCGATGGACGCGTCGAACCGCAACTTCCTCAAGCCCAAGCCGATCCTGGCCCGCGAGCTGCTCGCGATGGTCGGCTTCGGCACGCCGGCGCCGAGCGATAACGCCCCGGCCGATGCCGGGAGCGCCGGGAGCGCTGAAGCCGCCCCGCAGGCGCCGGTGCCGACGAAGGGCGTCAAGGCGGCCGATCTGAGCCTGATCGACCAGCATCGCCTCGCCGTGGCGCGCGCCATCTGCCGCGACCCCGACGTGCTCATCGCCGACGAGCCGACGGCGACGCTCAACGACGAAGACGGCAAGGAGATCCTCGCGCTCATCAAGGCGCAGACGCGCAGCCACTCGAAGAAGCGCGCCGTCATCGTCGTGACGTCCAGCGAACAGGTGGCGCACACGGTCGGCAACATCATCGACCTGCGCTAGCCGTAACCGGTTCTCAATTTTCCGTATATCCCATTTTCGAAAAACCCGCGCGACCCGCGGGTTTTTCCATTACAGTGTTCGGTTATGTGCAGGTTACTCGGATACGCAACGGCGAGCGTCAACACCACGCTGGTGGACGTGCTCGGCCAGAACGCCACCCGGGCATTTCGGGAGTTGAGCGAAATCCATAACGACGGCTGGGGCGCGTCGCTCGTCAACGAGCCCGCCCAGCGCGCCGACGTACGCGATGGCGGCGCCCCCTCCCCCGAAACCGGCACGTCGCTGTACCGCAACACCGTCGCCGCCCGCTTCGACCCGCTGTTCGAGGACATGGCGAAGGTGCCGGCGCGCGGCGCCATCTGGCACCTGCGGCTTGCCAGTTCGCACCTGCCGCTGATCCTCGAAAACCAGCAGCCGTTCTACGCGAGCGGGCTGAGCTTCATCCACAACGGCGACATTTCGGACGCCAACGGCGTCAACATCACGAAGAACCGCGACTACCCGATCAGCCAGTCGCTGGTCGCCTCGACCGGCGGCCGTTCGGATTCCGCCATCTACTTCGCCGTCGTCCTCGAATACCTCGGGTTCGGCTTCGAACTGCACGAAGCCGCCGCGCAGGCCATCCGCGAGCTGCGCACCGCCTACCCGACCTCCAGCTTCAACTGCATGATCCAGACGCACGAGCAGTTCATCGCCATCCACGCCGACGGCGGCACCGGCACGCCGCAGCGCGTGTTCGACGTCTACCGCCAGTACGGGCGCGAAGACGACGCGCACGACTACCGCATGCTGCGCTACCGCGCCGTGCGCGACGTACAGGGCTCGCCGTGCGGCGTCGTCGTCGCGTCGACCGGCTTCCCGCAGCCGGTGGAAGACGGCTGGAACGACCTGGCGAACAACCATATGATCGTCGCGTCGAACCGCACCGGCAAGTACCGCGTGCTGCCGCTGTAGGGAGGCTTAGCAGCGGCGACGGACCTGCGCGGCGGCTGGGCGGCTTCCTGCGCTACCGCTGCAGCGCCATGCCGTACGTTTCGGCGAGCGCCTCGACGTCCGGCTCGCCGTATTTGGCCACCAGCTGCGCCCATTCGCGGCGGTTGTCCTCGCCGAACCGCGCAGCCTTGCGTTCGTAGGCGGCCGCCGTCAGGAAGCGCGGCGGCACCGACTTGCTGTGGTATTTGTCGGCGACCATCACTGTTTCCTGTTCAAGATTCAGCGGCGCGTAGTCGTCCGGCGGCAGCGGCAGCCCCTGCGCCTCGACGGCTTCGCGCGTCAGCCCCACGCCGGTATGGTTGCGGGCGAACTGGGCGATCTCCTCGTCGACGCCCTGTTCCAGCAGCCAGCGATAGCCAAGCAGCCCGTGCTGGATGTAGTTGCTGCCGAATTTCAGCGGCTTGCCGTCCGCGCCGTCGCTTACCAGCATCTGGTAGGTGCCGATATCGTGCAGCAGCGCCCCGGTCACCGCCTTCTCGACGTCGATGTAATGCGGCGGCACGATCCCGCCAGTCACGCCGTTGGTCGGCGGCACTTCGAACGAGCCGTCCTTCGGCAGCGTGCATCGGCGCATGAACAGCGCGTTCTGGCGCGAGGCCAGCCGGCGCGTGATGTCGGCGATGATGCGGCAATGGGTATAGATCAGGTCGTAGGCTGCCTGCGAAGGCGCGGCCTTGCGATGCAGCTGCTCGATCTGCGAGAAATCAGGAACCATGGCTTCCATCCTACTTTTTCGCCGGAACGCGCTTGAGGCGCGGGGGCTGGTAGGTGGGCAGGAAGATCGGCTCCACCTCGATGTCCGGGTTGTAGGGCGCCAGGCCGAACCACTTGGCCGGGGAGCCGGCGACGTGGCGGATGGCGTACTTGATCTGCAACGCCAGCGCGCCCTTCGTCGACACCTTCGACTCCGGCATCAGCGCCTTGTGGATCAGCACGTAGCGGATCGGGCCCACGTCCGGGTCGGCGTCGAGCTTGGGGTACTTCGTCTTCTGGATCGGCAGGTCGCCGGACTTGATCAGGTCGTGCATGATCTGGTGCAGGTAGGCCGGCACGTTCTGCTGCACCTTGAAGCCCAGGCGCAGGCGCACGCGGAACAGGTAGTCGGTGCCGAAGTTCTCCACCGTGTATTCGCGCGTGTACGGCTCGTCGGCCGTCACCACCGACACGCCCCACCAGGCGCGGGCGCGCTTGGGGTGGTTGGCGAAGATCGAGAAGAAGATGTCGGTGTCGATGCGCTTCATTTCCGGATCGCTCGTCAGGTAGACGATGTTGTCGGCGTAGTACGGCACCGTGTCGTCGTCATGCAGGCGCGACAGGGCCGGAATGCAGTCGGCCGGGCGCATGTGGCGGCGCTGCTCGCGCTCGATCTTCGTGCCCTCGTTCCATGTGTACATCACCGTCAGTATGGCCAGCGTCAGCAGCATCGTGAACCAGCCGCCGTGCAGGAACTTGGCCATCGAGGCGATGAAGAACATCACCATGATCGTCGGGAACACGATGCCGAACAGCACGGCCGCTACCCGCTTGTTCGAATGCCACAGGTAGTAGGTCACGAGGATCGACGTGCAGATCATCGTGATCGTCAGCGCCAGGCCGTAGGCGGCGGCGATATGCTCGGAATCCTTGAAGATGAAGATGACCGCTATCGTCGCGCAGCACAGCACGAAGTTCACCGTCGGGATGTACAGCTGGCCGCGCGTGCGCGCCGGGTAGCGCACCTGCATATGCGGCATCCAGTTGAGGCCGGTGGCTTCCGACACGATCGTGAAGGCGCCGGTGATCAGCGCCTGCGAGGCGATGATGCCTGCGGTGACCGACAGGATGACGGCGACGTAGCGCATGCTCGTCGGCATCATCGAGAAGAACGGGTTCGGCGATGAGCCGGCCGGCAGCGTATCGTACGCCGGGTTGTCCTGGTTGTTGAGGATCCACGCGCCCTGGCCGAAATAGCACAGCACGAGCGCGATGTTGACGATCGGCCACGTGAAGTAGATGTTGCCGCGGCCCACATGGCCCATGTCCGAGTAGAGCGCTTCCGCGCCGGTGATCGACAGGAACACGGTGCCCATCAGCGCGATGCCGGCGTGGTTGTTGCCGGAGAACAGGAACTCGATGCCGCGCACCGGGTTGAGCGCCTCGAGGATGCTCCAGTTCGTCGACAGGTTGATGGCGCCCATCACGCCGATGAACGCGAACCACACGAGCACGACGGAACCGAACACCTTGCCGATGCGTTCGGTGCCGCGCGACTGCACGGCGAACACGACGAGCAGGATGACGACGGTGATCATCAGCGTCAGGTCGCTGTTCTCGGAGAACACGTGCTCGAGCGCCGGCAGCGTCTTGAGGCCTTCGACGGCCGAGCTGATCGACATCGCCGGGGTGAGCACCGAATCGGCGAGGAACGCGGCGCCGCCGATCATCGCCGGCACGACGAGCCATGCGCCGTACTTGCGGATCAGCGAATACAGCGCGAAGATGCCGCCTTCGCCGTTGTTGTCGACGCGCATGCAGATCAGCACGTATTCAATCGTCGTGACGAGCGTAATCGTCCAGAAAATCAGCGACAGCATGCCCAGCACCGATTCCCTGTCGGCGTTGGCGATGCCGCCCTGCCCGTTGAGGAACGTCTGGCAGGTGTACAGCGGGGACGTGCCGATGTCGCCGTAGACGACGCCGAGCGCCACGAGCGCCATCGCCCAGCTGACCTTGTCGGGCCCCGACTGCAGCCGGTCCCACCAGGCGCGCACATGCGCCGCCGGACCGCGGCCGCCGCCGTTGCCCGAGCCACCGGGGCCGGCCCCCGGCCCAGCGGCACGGGAAGCCTTCTGCTCGGCCTCCATCTCCTCGCGTTCCTCGCGCGTCAGCACCGTGTGGCTGGCGGCCGTGAACGTCATGCAGTCATTCGTCCGGACCAGTAAGCGCGCGGCTTCTGGACCACCTTGCGGCACAGACATCACCGCATCCTCCTCTACGAGTGCCGCATAGCGGCAGCAAAAACGGCGCTACACGGCTGGCAGAACCCAGCCTAGACGTGCAGCGCCGCCTTTGCGCAAAAATTCGCAAGGGGAAACATTAGGCTCTTTGCAAGACCTACGCAACTTGCGCCTATAGCGGAACCGAACACGGCTCCCAGCGTTTCTGTCCTTAGATTCCGTACACTTCGCGCGTCGTGCGCCGCGTGGCCTGCGCAACCTGCGCAATGTCCATATCCAGCGTTTCGGCAAGCGAGGCGAGCGTGTAGGGAATCATGTACGGGGCGTTCGTGCGGCCGCGGTACGGCATCGGCGTCAGGTACGGCGCGTCCGTTTCGACCATCAGATGCTCCGGGCCGACAATGCGCGCCGACTGGCGGATGCCGTCGTTGCCTTTGTACGACGACGTTCCCGAAAGGCTCAGGTACCAGCCGTTCTGGCGGCAAATCTCCCCCATTTCGGCGTCACCGGAGTAGCTATGGAACACCGTGCGTTCCGGCGCGCCGTCCTTGAGCAGGATGTCGATGACGTCGCCGTGGGCGTCGCGGTCGTGGATCTGCATCGGCAGCCCGAGTTCCTTGGCGAGCGCGATATGCGCCCGAAACGCTTCGCGCTGCAGCTCGCGCGACGCCTCTCCGGTGCGGAAATAGTCGAGGCCGGTTTCGCCAATCGCCACCACCTGCTTCGGGTAGGCCTTCGCCAGCCGCTCGACCTGCGCCATCGCCTCGTCGAACGGCACGTCGTGCCACGGCTTGTAGCGCACCGGAAGCCCGTCGGGGCCTGGAGCGCCGCGATGGCCATGCAGCACCGATTCGTTGGGATGGATGGCGATGGCGGCGTGCACGGTGCCCGGGTGTTCGCGCGCCATGTCGATCGCCGTCATCAGGTCCGGCAGCTCGCAGCCGCAGTCGATGACGCCTTCGACGCCGACGGACGCCGCCTGCTCCAGCAATTCGTCGACGCTGTATACCGGCACCGGGTCCTGCCCGCGCTCCTGCGCTTCGTGGCTCATCGCCTGCGCGAACGGCACGACCGACGCGACGTGCGTATGGTTGTCGATGACCGCAACGCCGTCCGGCAACGCTTCCGGCGCCGGCGCCCAGCTCCTGTCCCTATGCTTTTTCGCCATGCCTACACCTTACCTTCCGCTCCACGAAAGGAACGGCAACAACGAACCTGCCCGCGGCGTTCCGTTCAGCGCGCGTACCGTACGCGGAAGATCCTTGCGCTGGGTTCTTCCGTCGTGGCGGCGGTGAAGCGCACGCGGCCGCCGCCGAGGCGCTCGATGCGCCACGCCGGGGCCTGCGGCGCGTTCGAACCGGCGCCGGGAGCGGGGAAAATCTGGGAGATTTCCGCGCCTTCCGGCAGCTCCATTTCGAACGACGCGTCGCCTTCGCGGCGCCATACGGCGAGGTAGTCGTCAAGATTGCCCTGCCGCAGTTCTTCGGCTTCCTGCGGCCACATGTCGTCGCTGATCGTCAGGTCCCGGCGCAGCCCGTACGCAAGCCAGCCGTCGCGGAACGATGGCAGCCCGGCCGGCCACCACGGCATCAGGTGCAGCTGCTGGTCGAGCACGGCGCGGTGGAGCGTTACGGCTTCGGTGACGAGCGCAAGCCGCTGGCCGTCCATCTTCCCGATGAAGCCGGACAGGTACAGGCGCCCCAGAATGCCGGCCGTCAGCGTGAACACCGCCGTCTCGTCGTCCATGTCGGGCTGCGCGTACCCCCAGTTGCCCTGCTGCTCCGGCAGCACCGACATGCCGGCTCCGGCGGCGATGGCCGCGTAGACGACGGGGTCGCACTGGTCGGACGTCGACTGCAGGTCGAGGCGCGTCAGCATCGCATAGTCGGCGCGCATCGCGCCCGAGCCGCAGTTCTCGATCATGACGTCCGGATGCGCGCGCCGCAGCGCGTCCAGCCAGTCCTGGTAGGCGCGGCAGTGGCCGAGCAGCCCCGCTCCGGCCGATTCGGCGCGGTAGTCGGTGCCGGCGCCGGGCGTGGTGTTGTAGTCGAACTTGAAGTAGCGCACGCCGAACTCGTCGATGAGCCGCTCGACGACGCCGGTCACGTAGTCGCGGGCGTCCGGCGAGCGGAAGTCGAGATGGTAGCGGCCCTGGTCGGCCACGCGTTCGCCGTGGCGCTGGAAGAACGCGCTGTCGGGCAACGCATCGGCCATCGGCGAGTTGACGCCGATGACTTCCGGCTCGAGCCACAGGCCCACGGCCAGCCCGTGCGACTGGATATCGTGGACGAGCCCGGCGAACCGGATTTCGCCGAAGCGGTTCGTGGACGGCAGCCATTCGCCGACCGTGTCCCACCAGCCGCCGTCGGTGCTGTCGTACCATCCGGCGTCGATGCAGAACACGTCGGCGCCGACCTTGGCCGCGCCGTCGATGAGCGGCAGCTCCTTCTCGGCCGTCGGGTCGCCGAACAGCGTGTTCATATAGTCGTTGTAGATGACCTGCGTATGCCCGATCGCCATCTGTTCGGAGCGGCCCAGCTCGAACGCCTTGACTTCGCGCATTGCGCGGCGCTTCATCGTCATTTCGGCAACGGCCTGCTGCCAGTCGCCGGCGCAGATGGCGAACGTCGCCGTCGCCGTCACGAAATCGCGTCCCGGCCCCAGCGTGGTGAACCACTGGTGGTCTTCGTATTCGGGCCCGTAGGCGCTGACGCGCAGGCCCGGGTCGTCTTCGCCGATTTCCCACTCCCACGGCCCGTTGTTCTCCACCTGCCACATGAACGAGAACGGCTCGCGCTTCACCGGGGTTTCCAGCGCTGCGGCCTCAAGATTGTCCGTTTGCGCCACGCCGCCGTCCGCGGCCGGCACGGCTCCCGTCGCCGTCTCAGCCTCGCAAGCTTCCTTACGTTCCTCCAGGCCCCCGCCCACCTCGACGATGCCGCACGGCAGGTACTCCCCGGTCGACCAGGTGGACGTGCCGCGCCGCGCGAACCGCGCCGACGAACAGCCGGGATTGATGCGCTGGTTGCGGTCGCCGAGCGTCGTGTCGCGCAACGGCGCGCTGTGCCACTGGTTTTCCAGGTCCCACGAGCTGTCGGCCCAGAATATGCGCGCATCCTGCGCGCTCAGGCCCGCTTCGGCAATCGGCAGCGTCACGTTGAACGACGACACCGCTTCCAGCGGATAGGGCTCGTCGCAATGCACGACGGTGAAGCACCGCACGGCGCTGATGTACTTGAACGCGTCGAAGATAGACACGACGGTAAGGTTTTCGCGTTCGTCGCGCTGCACAATCGCCAGCCGGTACTGTCCGACGTGCGCCGAATCGTCCGGATCGTACTGGTACGCGCCGTCGAAGCGCAGCTCGAGGCCGGCGGCAGAATGCGCCAGCTTCAGGCGGTTGTCGGCGCCGGACGTGCGGCTGGAACGGACCTCGACGATGGGCTGCGCATCCGGTTCGCCCTGCAGCATCGCGTCGGCCGGCTCCATGCCGCGCCCCGACAGCCCCGCCAGCGTCACCGGGCGCCCCTCGGTCACGTCGAATACCATCGATATGACGCCGTTGCCCCATACGATGCGCCCGCACGCATCCGGCACCAGCCGCTTGCCGTCCTGCGGCACTCCGTTGCTGAACTGTCGCTTGATGACGTCCATCGTCTTTTCCGCCCCCTCGCGTTCCGGCCGGCAGCGCTGCAGCCGGCATTTCGTCGTCCCATCGCTAAGAATACGCCACAGCCGGCCGCTTGCCTAGGCAAAACGGCCGGCCGTGGACGTTTCCGGCGCCGCAGGAAGCGTCTAAAGAACGCAAATTGCGCCGCCGGGAATCTCAAATCTTAAAGAACGCTGAAGGCTACAGGTCGAACAGGTAGTCGACGAACTTCTTGACGTACTCGCTTTCGTTGACGTTGACGAAGCCGACAACGGCGCCGTCAAGACCGCCGGTCGCCTTCCACTTCGCCGATTTCGACAGGTCGAGCGCGCCGTTGATTTCCTTGCCGGAACCGTTGGCGACCTTCACCACGGCCCCTTCGTCCTGCAGTTTCTTCAGCTGCGATGCCGTCAGCGCGCTTTCCAGCGGCTCGACGAAGCCGCGCTTCGCCTGCGCCTCGATCGTCGCCTTCGGGCCGACCAGGGTGTTGAGCGAGTTCGCCGAAATCATCGTCTCGAGGTCGTTGTCGGAACCTTCCGCCGAAACGCGGTTCGTCGAGTCGAGGAAGAAGCCGTTGTCCATCGACACGAGCTTCGCGTTGACGTCCTCGGCCTTCACGTAGCCGTCTTTGAGTTCGGCCATCTGCGAACTGCTTTCCTCCATATTGATATAGGCGACGGAAAGCCCCTGGCCATGCGGCGTGATGAAGATATGCACGACGAACGCCACGATCGCCGCGGTAATGAGGATCGCCGCGATGATCGGCCAGAAGAAATGCCGGTAGAAGTACGGCCAGCGGTAGTTCTTCGGCAGCTTGCGGTACGTCGCCCACTTCGTTTCGTGCTGCGTCGGGTCCGGCGCCGTCAGTTCCTCGATATCGCGCTGCTCGCCTTCCGGCAGCATCCCCAGATCGCCGGTCGCCATGCCGATCTGCTCGCCGTTCGCGCTGGAATTCTTCGCGGCGCCCTTGCTGCCGGCCGCCCCCGCATTCGTGCTGGAATTTGCGCTGTTGGTTGCGTCGAAACTCTTGCCAAGATTCTTGTCTGGATCGCTCATCGCGTTCCCCTCCCCGTTTCCCCCTCACAATGCACTGTCATGTCTGATTATGCAGCCGCGCGGCGCCTCTCGCCCCACGTTCTCGCCAACAGCGTTCCGCAACCCGCCAACCAGCCGCCAAGCCACCCCACCCACCGACTGGACCATATCGGACAATCTACGTTCCAGTCACTGACGCGCCCCCAGCGACTGGAACGTATCAAACCGCCTACATTCCAGTCGCTCACACGGCGCCACCGACTGGAACGTAGAGGGGAACGAGATTGCCGGGGTGCTTAAGAAAAGAGAAAGCCGGGGGAGAGAAGGCCCCCGGCTGAGAGAGAGAAGAGAGAAGAAGGGTTCAATTATGGGGTTCTCAGGAAGAACCTCGCCGCTAGGTCTTGCGAACTGGCGACATGTATTATGAAACTTCTTGACCCTTAAAAGAACGATACTCCGTCCTCAAAGAACCCTGTGGGCGTTGTGAAGAAGCTGTAACCGCCTTTGCACACCCCTGTCCCGAAGTTCCGTTATCCACGAGAACCGTTGGAATTCCAACGGTTTCAAGATTACCATACCAACGCCCCGCAGCCGACTGCGTACCCCCGTTCTACCGGGAAACCATTGCATTCTTGAGCTTCCAGCAGAAAAATAACGGCGTGTCGGTACGGAAAAACCTCCCGAAAAAGGGAGGTTTTTCCTGCGCTTCGGCGTGTCGCGGGCGCCGCCGCGCTGCGTAGGCAGCGTCAGGTTGCGGACGCGGGGCCGGCCAACGGCGGCTACTCGGCGAGCTTCGCCTTTTCGGCTTCCAGGCGGGCGGCTTCGGCTTCGCGGCGCGCGGCGAGTTCCGCTTCGAAGCGGGCGAGCTCTTCCTCGACGGCTTCCGGCGGGATCTTCGCGAAGATCGGCGACGGCTTGGCGACCGGGGCGCCGACGATGATTTCCTCGCGCTGCCACGGGTGCACGTTCTCGCCGAGCACGTAGTCGCCGGTGATCACCGGGTAGGTGAAGCCGGGCTTGTCGAGGTCCTCGACCTCCTCGATGTGCGGCAGCGGCGAGAACGTGCCGGTGCCGCCGAGCGCCTCCCACACCTTCTGCGCCGAGTGCGGCAGGAACGGCGCCAGCATGTGGTTCGCGTCGGACACGGCCTGCGCGGCGACGTGCAGCACGGTTCCCAAGCGCGCCGGGTTGTCCTTGATCTTCCACGGCTCGGTCGCGGAAATGTACTTGTTGATGTCGCCGACCAGCGCCATCGCCTCATGCAGGGCGTTCTTCTGCTTGTGGTGCTCGATCAGGTCGCCGACGGTGTCGAACGCGGCGTTGGCGCGTTCCAGCAGCGCACGGTCCTCGTCGGTCATCTCGGCTTCGTCCAACGGCGGGATTTCGCCGAAGTTCTTGTGGATCAGGTTGGCGACGCGGTTGACGAGGTTGCCCCACGACGCGGCCAGCTCCTCGTTGTTGTGGCGCACGAACTCGGCCCACGTGAAGTCGGAATCGGAGCTTTCCGGGCCGGCCACCGAAATGTAGTAGCGCACCGCGTCCACCGGATAGCGTTCAAGGATGTCCTTGACATAGATGACGATGCCGCGCGAGGAGCTGAACTTCTTGCCTTCCATCGTCATGAATTCGGACGCCACGACCTGCTCGGGCAGGTTCAGCGGGCCGAGCGGGCCGGTTTCGCCGCCCTTGGAACCGGCGCCGTTGTAGGCGAGCATTTCCGACGGCCAGATCTGCGAATGGAACGTGATGTTGTCCTTGCCCATGAAGTAGTAGCCGGGCGTGGACGGGTCGTTCCACCACTTGCGCCACGCTTCGGGGTCGCCCTTGCGCCGCGCCCACTCGATCGACGCGCTTAGGTAGCCGATGACGGCATCGAACCACACGTACAGCTTCTTGTTGGGGTTGTCGATCCAGCCTTCGACCGGCACCGGAATGCCCCAGTCGATGTCGCGGGTGATGGCACGCGGCTTGACGTCCTTGAACAGGCCGGTGGAGAAGTTGATGACGTTGGTACGCCACCCTTCGCGCGTCTTGAGCCATGCGAGGTTCGCTTCGGCGAGCGCCGGCAGGTCGAGGAAGAAGTGCTCGGTTTCCTGGAAGATCGGCGTTTCGCCGTTAATCTTCGACACCGGGTTGATCAGCTCGTCGGGGTCCAGCTCGTTGCCGCAGTTGTCGCACTGGTCGCCGCGCGCGCCTTCGGCGTGGCAGATCGGGCATTCGCCTTCGATGTAGCGGTCCGGCAGCGTGCGGCCGGTGGACGGCGAAATCGCCACCTGCTGCGTTCCTTTATAGATATAGCCGTTTTCGAGGCACTGGCGGAACAGCTCCTGCACGACCTTCTCATGGTTGCCGGTGGTGGTGCGCGTGAACAGGTCGTAGCTCAGGCCCAGGTTGTTGAGGTCATTGGCGATGACGCGGTTGTAGCGGTCCGCCAGCTCCTGCGCGCTGATGCCTTCCTTGTCGGCTGCGACGAGGATCGGGGTGCCGTGTTCGTCGGTGCCGGACACCATCAGCACGTCGTTGCCCTTCATGCGCTCGTAACGCGCGTAGACGTCGGAGGGGACGCCGAATCCTGCAACGTGGCCAATATGACGGGGGCCGTTTGCGTACGGCCATGCAACGCTCACCAGAATATGACTCATAATGTCCGATTATCCGGTTCAGCAAGGACGTGGGCGCCTTCCAACGGCTACGAACGGTTGCGCAAAGATGGCCGCTGCCTGCGAGAGGCGCCCAAGCGCCGTTCGGGCCGGAAGATTCCGGCGAAAACCGCCGCTGCGGACAACCGGTGGATAACGGCGCCCGTTATCCACATATGCACAGATTCCACCGGCAATCTTGACCCCCGCGAAACGCCTCCCCTACCCTCGGAGCCTATGGAATCTCGCGCCTCTTCACGCCCCGCGGACAGCTCCGGCACCGCTCCCGCGCCGCCTTCCGCCCGGCCTGCCTCCAGCGGCCGGAGCGACCAGCCGACGCTGTTCGATTTGCCGGCGGAACGGTTCGCCGCCTCCCCTCTGCCGTCGTGGAGCGACGAGCCGCCGGCGCCGCTGCAGCGGTTCGAGCCGTCCGGCGCCGCACCGCCGCCTGCCGGCGCCCACGCCGCGCTGGTGCGGCTGAAGCGACTGCCGGGCCCGATGAGCATGCAGATGCTGATCCGCGCCGGAATCCTCGAGCCCCTCGATGACCGCACGGCGTACCGCACCGCCGATGGTGCTTCGCTGTACGGAAGGGCTGCGATTGCCGCCGAGTTGCTGCCGCAGGGCGTGGCGGCCTGCGCGCGCACGGCGGCTTGGGTATGGGCGGGCGGCCCGTTTCCTCCGGTCATCGACTTGCTGACGCAGGCGACCTACCATGCGCCGATCTGCGGCCACCCCTTGCGCTCCTTCAACCGGCAGGTGCCGCGCGAGGACCGCGTCATGCTCGGGCCGCTCGAGCTGACGACGCCGTGCCGCACCGTCTGCGACCTGCTGCTGCTTCCGTACGACGAGGTGCGTTCCGAAAACCTCGACGCCCAGGCCCGCAAGATCCTCGACGCCTTCCATATCACCGTCGGCGACTGCCTGGAGCTGCTCGAGCGCATTCGCTACCTGCGCAACGGCACGCAGGCGCGGGCGCTGCTTCGCGAATTCGAGATTGGCGACGGCGCCGCCCTCACCGACACGATGGAGAACGCCGCATGACCCCGCGACGCCGGCACGGTCCCGCCCGACGGCACCGAATCGCACGCCGGCACCCAGGCAGGCGCCTTCCAGCGGCGGAGTGCGACGCGTCGCGTCGCATCGCCGGCTTGCCGCCGGCGCCTCCGGTGAAGCTCACGCCGCTGGTGGCGTGCGACCCGGCGACGGAACCGGAAATCTTGTGGCATATTGCCACCTATGCGCCGCAGCTGCGCCGCTGGCTCGTCGCCAACCCAGCGGCGACGGCGGAACTGCTGGAGTACGTTTCGCAACAGGGCGGCCCGGGCGTGAAGGAGGCGCTGGAACTGCTGTTCGCCTCCTACGACGAGTACCGGCGCCCGTAGCTACTTGCGCGCCAGCACGGCCGCGTAGACCTGCTTCTTGTTCGCCAGCGTGCCGTCGGCGAGCGGGTGTTCGGCGACCGTTTCGGCGATGGCGTCCTTGATCCGCAGCCCCTGCGCTTCGCTGCGCTGCATCGCCAGTTCGGCCAGTTCCTCGACGCTCAGCGCGGCGCCGGAACGTTCGGCGATGGCGGCCGCTTCGTCGTCGCTGGCGCCGCCGACGACGAGCACCATTTCGCCGCGCGGCGGGTCGTCGGCGACGCCCTGGCGGATGGAGCCGACGGTGCCGCGGCGAATCTCCTCATAGTCTTTTGTCAGCTCGCGGCACAGCGCCATCGGACGGTCCGGGCCGAACGCTTCCTCCAGGTCGGCCATCGCCTCGGCGATGCGGTGGACCGTTTCATAGAACACCATCGTGCGGCGCTCCCCCTGCAGCGAGCGCAGGTGGGCCTTGCGCTCCGAGCCCTTGCGCGGCAGGAACCCCTCGTAGCAGAAGCGGTCGGTCGGCAGCCCCGAGAGCGCAAGCGCGTCGAGCACGGCCGACGGGCCTGGGGCGCAGGTGACGGGCAGCCCGCGTTCGATGGCGCGGCGCACGATGGCCAGCCCCGGATCGTTGATCGTCGGCATGCCGGCGTCGGAGACGACCAGCACGGTGGCGCCGCGCTCGACCTGGTCGAGCAGGCCGTCCGCCTTGCCGCGTTCGTTGTGGTCGTGGTTGGTGACGACGTTGCCGTTGACGTGCACGCCAAGCCGGTTGGCGAGCGCGAACAGGCGGCGCGTATCCTCGGCGGCGACGATGTCGGCGGTTTCCAGCAGCGAAACGAGGCGCGCCGAAGCGTCCTGGTCGTTGCCGATGGGCGTGGCCGCCAGCACGACGCGGCCGGGTGTGCAATCTTCCATGAATCCCATCCTCGCCGCCTACCGGGACCTGCCGCGCCAAGCCGGGTACGCTATGCTGTTGCTGCATCGACCAATGAACCCGATGGACCCACGCAACTGGCAACCGTCGGGCATTCAATCCAAGGGAGGCTGGCATGGCTGGGGCGAGCCTGACTGCGAAACTGCCGGGGAGCAAGCCGGCGGAAGGCAAATCGCCGAAGCTCACGGGGCGCGCGGGGCGCACCCCGGGGCGCTGGGCGGCGCCGATCCGCATCGTCACAAAGCTCAAGCGCTGGCAGGTGTGGGCGCTGACGCTGCTGGTGACGCTGTTCGGCGGCTTCCTGCGCTGGTGGCGGCTCGGCGAGCCGCGCGCCGTCGTGTTCGACGAAACCTACTACGTCAAGGACGCCTACACGATGCTGATGACCGGCGAGGCGCGCAACTGGCCCGACGAAGTGCTCGTCGGCGCGAACAGTGCGCAGTCGGCCAGCATCGCCGTCAACGACCTGTTCGCGTTCGGCGACACCGACCACTGGCTGCCGACCGCCGAATACGTCGTGCACCCGCCGCTGGGCAAATGGCTCATCGCGCTGGGGCTCAAGCTGTTCGGGGGCGCCGGCAACGTCGTGGCGTGGCGCGCGGCCGTCGCCATCGCCGGCACCGTCGCGATCCTGCTGCTCATCCGCGTGCTGCTGCGGCTGTTCCACAACGTGTCGGTGGCGATGCTGGGCGGCCTGCTGATGTCGATCGACGGCGTCGGCATCGTGATGAGCCGCACCGGGCTGCTCGACAACTTCATCATGGTGTTCGCGCTGGGTGCGTTCTCGCTGCTGCTCATGCACCGCGAATGGGCCAAGCGCCGGCTGGCCGCCGCCTTCGCCACCGACAGCCGCCGGCGCACGGCGCGCTGGACGCCGAGCCGCATGAAGCGCTATGGCATGCTGCTGGACGCCCGCGGCCCGTCGCTGGCGTTCTCCCCGTACCGGCTGGGCGCCGTCGTGCTGCTCGGGTGCGCGACCGGCGTGAAATGGTCGGGCATCTACTTCTTCGCCGCGTTCTTCGTGCTGTCGGTCGTATGGGACGCCTGGATGCGCCGGCAGGCCGGCTACTACCGGTGGCTGCGCGGCGGCATCGTCGAGGCGCTCGTGACGATGGCGTACGCGGTGCCGGCGTACGCGGCCACCTATCTGGCGTGCTGGACGAACTGGTTCCTGCACGACGATTCGTACATGCACGACTGGGCCCAGCTGCACCCTGGCCAGGGCATCCAGTGGCTGCCCGAGGGGCTGCGCTCGTTCGTCGAATACCACCGGCAGATGTGGCAATTCCACACCACGCTGGACGCGTGGCATGCCTACAAGGCCAATCCGCTGACGTGGCCGCTGCAGCTGCGTCCCACGAGCTTCTACTGGGAGAAGATCGGCGGCCACCCCGCCCTGTGCTCGCTGTCGCCGGATACGCAGTGCGTGGCCGCCGTCACGTCGCTGGGCAACCCGCTGATCTGGTGGATCGGCTCGCTGTGCGCCATCGCCGCCATCGTGCTCGCCATCATCAAGCTGGCGCGGCATCAGAAGTGCTGGAAAATCTGGGCCGTCGCCATCGGCTTCATCGGCGGCTGGCTGCCGTGGGCGCAGTATTTGAACCGCACGACGTTCACGTTCTATTCCATCGTCATCCTGCCGTGGATGATCCTCGCGATCTGCTATGTCGTCAACGAAATACGCAAGGCCGCGGACGGCGCCGTGTACTGGACGGTATGGGGCGCGCTGTTCGGGGTATGCCTGCTCGTGTCCGTGTTCTTCTACCCGATCTGGACCGGCATGCCGGTACCGTACGATTTCTGGCTCGCCCACATGTGGCTGGAAAGCTGGATCTAGCGGCAGCCGGAACGGGCCGGTACCGCCCGGAACGCAACGGTACCGGCCCGCAACCTGCGACAGAGCAAAATCTTGGATTCTAGCCCAGCGCCGCTTCCGACGGGTCGCGGAAGCCGGCCCACACGTCGGCCGGGAAAATCACCGACGAAAAGCTGACCCACTCCTCCACCGGGCGGATGGAATCGTCGGCAAGCCAGCGCGACTGCATGCCGTCGATGGCGCTCGTAGCGAGCGTGTAGAGGTCGTAGAAGCGTTCCTCGTCGACGCCCGGCGGCAGGGCCCAGTTCATCGAGCCGATCATTTCCCAGTTGCGCAGGTGCCGCCCCGCGAAGAACTGGTGCGCCGGATGCTCCGGGTTGAGCGCCTCGCCGGACAGCACGCTGTACAGCTGCACCATTTCGGGGCGCTGCGCGTTGTAGATCACCGTGTTGAGGCAATAGCGCGGGAAGAAGTACAGGCGCCGGCCGTCCGCGCCGACCATCGAGGCGTTCATGGCGGCGAACACGTTCGATTCGGTCGTGTCGTAGCTTTCCGACAGCACCATGTTCAGCAGGTCGTCCTTCGACGCGATGTAGTGGTAGAGCGCCGCTTCGCTCAGCCCGATATCGTCGGCGATGTCCTGCAGGCTCATGCCCCAGAACCCCTTGACGGCGATGATGCGCGTCGCCGCGCGCAGAATCTGCAGGTGCCGTTCTTCCTGGCTCATCCTGCGCCGCTTGCCGGTCGGCATCGCGCCGGAACGCACCGGAACGCCCTGCTCCGCTTCGGCGACCTCCTGGCGCGCGCCGCCCTCCGCGAGCAGCTGCGCCGCCACCGTCGAGCCGTTCGGCTCGGGACCGGCGTTCGCGGCCGCGACCAGTTCCTCCCACGCCGGCAGCGTCTCGTCCGGCAGCGTAGCCGGCACCGTTTGAACCGGCGCTTCCGAAACATCCAGCGTTTCCGCAGCGCTCGAATCCCGTACGGTCATAGCGTCCGCTCCAGCCAGTTGAGCGACAGTTCGAACCAGCTCTGCACAGCCGGTTCGATGCCTGCGGTGCCCTGCCACGCCGTTTCCTGGGTCCCCAGCGCGAGCCCGTGCCCTCCGGTGGGATACAGATGCGCTTCAATCGGCACGCCGGCGGCGTTGCACGCCTCGATCATCAGCAGCGCGTTCTCGACCGGCACCGTATCGTCGGTCATCGTATGCCATAGGAACACTGGCGGCATCTTGGCGTCGACGTGGCGCTCGATCGATACGGCCGCGAGCGCCGCTTCGTCGTCGGCGAGCTCGCCGAGCAGCGCGTCGAAGCTGCCGCGGTGGGCGTGCTCGCCGGAGGTGATGACGGCATACGAAAGCATCAGCGCCGCCGGACGCAGCGCGTCCGGATCGTAGCCGAATTGCCGCAGGTCGTCGTCGCCGGCCGTCGTCGCGACGTTCGCCGCCAGGTGGCCGCCGGCGGAGAAGCCGAGCAGCGCAATCTTAGATTCGTCGACGTGCCAGTTCTCCGCGTTTTCATGGATCAGTCTCAGCGCCTGCGCTACCTGCACCAGCGCCGTCGGATAGCGCGACGGCTTCACCGAATACCGCACGACGAACGCCGCGTAGCCGGCAGCGAGGTACTGCAGCGCAATCGGCTCGGCTTCGCGGTCGGAGGTCATTTCGTAGCCGCCGCCGGGAATGATGACGATGGCCGGACGGCGCCGCTGCGGGTCGATTTCCGGCGAATTGGCGGGAACGTACCCGCACATCGTGCCCTGCGTATGGTCAATGCCAGCGATTGGGCGCTCAAAATACAGCATTACGACATCCTCATGCCACTTGCTTCAACGTATCAACAACGTTATCAATACTACGGCAGGCGCCCCCGCGCCCCGCCTCCCGCGAAATGTCGCCGGCTGCGGAATCCCTACTTGGCGTCGGGGCGGAGGACTTCGGTAGCGAAGGCGTAGTAGGCGCCGATGAGGCCGGCGTTGCCGGAGTGGCGGCAGCGACGGATCGACGTTTTGAAGTCCTTCCAGTTCTTGTTGGAGGCCAGCGCCTTCTCCAGCATCGGAATGAGCTGCGGCTCACGGCTGATGCCGCCGCCGATCAGCACCGCTTCGGGGTCGAAAATCGCCACGACGTTGAATACGCCAACGGCGATGTAGTTGACCCAGTTCTCGACGATTTCCTTGACCCGCGGATCGTCAAGATGCTGGAACAATGTGCTGGGCAGCACGTTGCCGGCCGGTTCGCCAAACGCGGCGGCATAGTCTTCCGAGAGGCGGATCGTCGACACGTAGTCGTGCAGCGGCAGCATGCCGGTCTGCCCGTAATTGGTAACCATCATGCCGACTTCGCCAGCACGCCAGTCCTTGCCGCGCCGGATCTTGCCGTCGAGAAACAGCGCGCCGCCCAGGCCGGTATCGATTGTCAGCAGCACGAAGTCATCGAGCTTGACGGCGTTGCCGCTCATTTTCTCCGCCATTGCAGCGCAGTTGGCATCGTTCTCAATCCACGTCGGGATCCGGCCGCCATCGGGATCAGCGCCGGCAATCCCTTCCGCTTCCAGCCGCGCTGCAAGCTCCTCGCCCACGCGCTGCCTGTACAGCAACGCCAGGGCGCCGGCGGTAATCGCCTCCTGCTTCTTCGTGTCGATGAAGCCGGGCATCGAGAACGCAATGCCGTCAAGCGGCACGCGCTGGCGGCGCACAATCTCCACAAGCGCATCGTAGAACGCGTCCAGCGATTCAGTAGGGGTGGCGATCGTGCCGGGAATGCCGATGCGTCCGTCGGTAAACAGCGCATACCGCGTGAAATTCGTGCCGATTTCAAACGCCAGCACATGCGTCGCCTGTCGGCCGGTTCCCTTTGTTTTCATGGCTATTGCCACCTCGCTGCTATCCGTTGTTCTGCGCCGCTATCGGTAGTTTTCTAAGGTATTGCTTTTCCTGCAACGCTGACTATCAAAGCACAATCTTTCAACTTTATGTATCATTCTCGCCAGAGGGAAGAGTGTATCGGCGTTCCAAAGCTGCATACTCCTGGGGGCTATAGGCTTCAGCCATACGCGCGTTGCTCAAAACGTCTCCACAGGAAATGAAAGCTCCACGCTCCAAGGGACCATTCAGTGGCTTTACGATTCTGTCTAGCAACCGTTCCAGCTTCCCATACCCACTCGTATGCATAGCTTCATAGCTGGCCTCGTCATTTTCTCGTCCCGTTACCATAGACCAATCCAATTGCCAGCCAGCGCCAGCAGCCACCACGTCCCAGAACAAACGCTGCGCCCGGCCATTGCCTTCCCTGAAGGGATGCAGCACATTGAAGTTATCGTAGTTCACGGCAAGGCGACGGACGAACGCATCACGGTCTAAGCCAACTAGCAGGTTATCGTCTTGCAGCGTCTTTTCGCAATACTGAATGCACATGCCGAATCGTTCTACCGGGAAGAAGAGCGAACCACCCTTTTCTATATTGATTGTCCGCAATTCCCCCGCCCACGCATACACATCCTGAAACAGAAACCAGTGGATATGCTGCAGCTGGGCAACCGTTCCTTCAGCAGCTGGCAGGTGTTCCCTGAACATCATCATGCGCGCCATGGAAAGATCGTTTTCCATCTCCATGAGCCGCGCCTGGTCCGTTTCGCCAAGCACGTTGCGCAGGACCTGGGTTCCGGGGATGAGGTAGGGGTCGGGGAATTCGGTGGTCATGAGCGCGTCGCCGCCCCGTATCGCAACTGGGTGCGGCGAAGCAGCTCATGCGCATCAATGCGACCGTTCACGTATTCATGGGCATCCTGCATAAAAGCGTGGCTGGCATGGCCGCCTTCCATTTCATTCGAATGGAGCGCCAATTCCAGATTCCTGCGCCGGAAAACCAGCGAAGAAGAGCGACCTGAAGCAGTAATCTCCATGGCTGTTTTCCTTTCCAATGCGTATGCCGGTCCTACCATGATACGACCACGTATGAGGCTGCGTCTCTTCGAATACCCACCCTCTAGCGGTTAGCAAACACCAGTTTCCAACAATCGCCTCCTCACTGGAACGCTACGCGTACCTCGTAGGGTTGCAGCGTTGCGGGGGCGCCGGTGGCTGGGTCGACGCACTGCTTCGGCTGCGCCGTCGTATTGACGACGATGGTTCCGTCGGTTCCGTCAGCCAGGCGCCGCCGCGAAATCTCAACTCCGGCTTCCGACGGCACCGTCGCTACGCCGGCGGCGGCGATGACGCGCCCGAGCAGCGCGTCCATGCCGGCATCGTCGAGCGCGGTTCCAATGAAATAAGATTCGCCATCGCCGACCCGGTGCACGGTAGCCGCCGGCGAACCGGCGTAGAAGCCGTCGCCGCCGTACGCTGCCAGCGGCTCGGCGCCTTCCAGCTGCATCAGCGAGGCGACGATCGAACCGGAAACTTCAAGATTGGCGGCTTCGGCACCGCAAGCCGCGCGACCGTCACCACCGTGCGAATCGGTTCCGGCGCCCGAGCCGGTCGCCGGCTGCGCAACCGTCACCGGCACCGTTTCGTCCGGCGCAAGCGCGTCGATTTCCTCCACCCACGCGCCCACAAGCGGCCGCAGCGGCCCCGGATACCCGCCTTCGATGACCAGGTCGAACTCGTTGTGGATGCCGCTCATGTACCCGGTGACGAACCGGCCGCCGCCGCGCACGTACCGTTCGAGCGTGTCGGCCACGCCCGGCTTGATGAGGATCAACGTCGGCGCAACGACAATCTTGTATTGTGCAAGCACGTCGTCGCCGGCTGTCGACGGGATGAAATCAACGGGGACGTTGCGCTCCCAGAACGCCCGGTAGAAGCGGTGCACTTCCTGCGGGTACGAAAGCCCCTGCGTCGGCCCGACGCACCCTTCCAGCGACCAGTAGCTGTCCCAGTCGAACATGATCGCCACGTCCGCCTGCGTCGTCGCGCCGATGAAGCGTTCCGCCGTGTTCCCATCAAGCGACGCACCGAGCGCGGCGACCTCGCGGAACGTACGCGACCGGTCGGAGTCGTCGTGCCCGATGACGGCGCCGTGGAACCGTTCGCAGCCGCCAATCGACTGCTTGAGCTGGAAGAACTGCACGGTGTCGGCGCCGTGCGCAATCGCCTGCCAGCTCAACGCCGCGATCTCACCGGGCGCCTTCACCTTGCAGTACGGGAACCAGTTCTGCTGGTTCGGCGTCTGCTCCATCAGCATGAACGGCTTGCCGCCGCCCACCCCGCGCATCAGGTCGTGGACCATCGCAGTGAAGCTCGCCGGCGTATCCATCCCCGGATAGTTGTCCCAGCTGACGACGTCCATCTCGCGGCCCCACGAGAAATAGTCGAGGTCCTTGAACGTTCCCATCAGATTCGTCGTGATCGGCGTCGTGGCGTCGAATTCGCGGATGGCGTCCCGCTCCATCGTGAAGCAGCCGAGCATCGAGTCGTTCTGGAAGCGCCGGTAATCCATCTGCAGCCCCGAAATGACGCATTTGTCGGTGCCGATGCCGTCGCCGTACGTCACCGGCGGAATGATCTCGTCCCAATCGGAAATCGTATGGCTCCAGAAATTCGTGCACCATGCGCGGTTGAGCGCCGGCAGCGACCCGTACTTGCGCTGCAGCCACCCCCGGAATTCGCGGGCGCAGATTTCGCAGTAGCAGTAGCCGCCGCCGTTGCCGTATTCGTTGTTGACGTGCCAGGCGACGAGCCCCTCGGTTCCCGCGTAGCGCTCGGCCAGCCGGCCGGCGAGCGCCTTCGCAAACCGCCGGTAGACGGGGCTGTTCGGGCAGAAGTTGTGCCGGCCGCCGAACGCCTGGTGGGTGCCGTCGACGCCCGTACGCATAACTTCCGGATAGCGGGTGGCCATCCACGCCGGCACCGCCGCCGTCGACGTCGCCATGACGATGGAGAAGCCGTGCTTTTGCAGCAGCGCGACGATGCGGTCGAGCATCGTGAAATCGTACGTGCCCTCACCCGGCACCCCCGGCTGCAGCAGCCCCCACGAAAAGACGTTGATCGTCGCTTCGTTGATATGCGCCTGTTCCAGCAGCTCGATGTCGTGCTCCCACGTATCCTCGGGCCACTGTTCGGGGTTGTAGTCCCCGCCAAACAGCATCCGTTCCATCGTCATGACTCCTTCGTCAGTTTCCTTGAGATTTTCGGCAAAGGCGGCGCAAGCATCGTCCCCGCGCCGCCCTGCCGTCATCTCTCCGCCAGCGGTTCCCCGGCGGGAACCGCATCACCCGGTTATCTGCGGCTCACGCGGCCAGCGGATCCGTCCCCGGCCGCACGAGCACCGGCAGCGTGTGGTAGTCGTAGCGTTCCGTGTACCAGCGGCCGGGTTCGTAGTCGACGCCGGTGATGAGGTTGCGCCACGGCTGCCCTGGCGCTTCCGGGGCGTCCGGCACGTAGAAGCTCGCCACCCCGTCCGGGTCGAACACCGGCGCGACCAGGATGTCGGAGCCGAGCATGTACTGCGTATCGATGTCCTCGCACGTCCGGTCGCCCTGGAATTCCAGCACCATCGCACGCATCATCGGCAGGCCGGTTTCATGCGTCTGCACGGCCATGCGCTTCAAGTACGGCACCAGCGACGCCTTGAGCTCGACGAACTCGCGGCACACGTCCACCGCCTCGTCGCCGTACAGCCACGGCACCTTGTACGCCGTCGACCCGTGGTACCGGGAATGCGAGCTCAGCAGCCCGAACTGCGTCCATCGCTTGTACAGGTCCGGCGTCGCCTGGTCCTCGAACCCGGCGATGTCGTGGCTCCAGTAGCCGAAGCCGGACATGCCGAACGACAGCCCCGCGCGCAGCGACTCCGCCATCGACGGATAGTTGCTCGAGCAGTCGCCGCCCCAGTGCACCGGGTACTGCTGGCCGCCGACGGTTGCGGACCGCGCGAACAGGATCGCCTCGTCCTCGCCCTTGGTCTCCACCAGCACGTCATAGACGGCCTTGTTGTACAGCAGCGTGTAGTAGTTGTGCATCAGCTCCGGGTCGGACCCGTCGTAATACTCGACGTCGTCGACCGGAATGCGCTCGCCGAAGTCGGTCTTGAAGCAGTCGACGCCCATCTCGACCAGCTTGCGAAGGTACCCCTGGTACCACTCGACTGCCGCGGGGTTCGTGAAGTCGACGATCGCCATGCCGGCCTGCCACTTGTCCCACTGCCATACGGACCCGTCGGACTTGCGCTTGATGAAATAGCCGTTCCGCGCGCCCTCTTCGAACAGCGGCGACTTCTGCCCGATGTACGAGTTGATCCACACGCAGTTCTTCAGGCCGCGCTCGTGCAGTTTCTTGAGCAGCCCTTCCGGATCGGGGAATTTGTCGGCATCCCATTCGAAATTGCACCACTCGAGTTCCTTCATCCAGCGGCAGTCGAAATGGAACACCGACAGCGGAATGTTGCGTTCCGCCATCCCGTCGACGAAATCAAGCACCGTCTGCTCGTCGTAGTCGGTCGTAAACGACGTCGACAGCCACAGCCCGTAGCTCCAGTCCGGCACGAGCGGCGCGCGGCCGGTCAGCGCCGTATAGGTTCCGAGAATCTCCTTCATCGACGCGCCGCCGATGACCATGTACGTCATCTCCTCGCCCGGCACGGAGAACTGCACGCGGCTGACCTTTTCGGAGCCGATCTCGAATTCCACGCGGCCGGGGGTATCGACGAACAGTCCGTAGTTGCGGTTCGACATGTAGAACGGCACGTTCTTGTACGCCTGCTCGGTGCCGGTTCCGCCGTCCTCGTTCCAGATTTCCACCGACTGCCCGTTCTTCACGAAGTTCGTGAACCGCTCGCCCAGGCCATAGATTTTCTCGCCGACGCCGAGGTCCAGCTGTTCGGTGACGTGCAGCCGCCCGTCGGGGTCGTCTACCAGCCCCTTCGCGCGCCATCCGGAGTGCGCGATCGTCGCGCCGTCGTATTCGTAGCGGAAGTCGATCTGCTCGCCTTTGGCGACGTGCAGCGTCGTCTTGCCGGAACGGAACGCCCATTCCTGGTCATTTTCCGAGATTTCCACCGCCGGCTGCGTACCGTTGAGCTGGAACGCCGGACAATGGGAACGGTCCTTCTTGAAATTGACGAGCCGCGTCGCGATGACGTTTTCCCGAGGGCTTGAGATTTCAATCGTCAGGATCCCGCCGTCCAGCGTCATCCCGGCGTTGTAAATCGGCGACCCGAACGGACAGTACAGCGTCAGCGTCCCGTTCGCTTCGTCGACATCCGCAGCGTACACATTCGCCGCATACTTCACCGAATAGCCGTCCTTCACCAGCCATCCGCCATTCAAAAACTTCATCCTAACTCCTTATATTCCTTTTCCAGGCGGATGTCGCCCACCGATTCGCCGACGAATACGTTCGCCTGCGAAGCCGAAGACCATCCTCCTTGCCTCTCGCTCCAGTACCGCAGCACGTCGGCTGCCGGCACATCGATATCCACCTGCCGCGTCTCGCCAGGTTCGAGCCACACCTTCGCGAAGCCTTTGAGCTCCTTGCTAGGCCGCTCTTCGCCGGTATCGAGCAGTCCGACATACACCTGCGGCACGGCGAACCCGCCGTGCTCCCCCACGTTTTTCACGTGGAACATGAAACGCAGATCGTCACCCACCGCCCGCACGTCGAGGTCGGCATAGTCGAACGTCGTATAGGTCAGCCCGTGCCCGAAGCAGAAGCGCACCGGCACGCCCTCGGTCTCGAAATACCGGTAGCCAACGAAGATGTCCTCCGCATAGTCGACATGCTTTCCGGGCCCGAACGTGCCGACGCAATGCGCCGGCGAATCGGAGAGTTTCACGGGGAACGTCTCCGGCAGATGCCCGCTGGGAGCCACGCGCTCGAACAGCGTTTCGGCGAGCGCCGTGCCGCTTTCGGCCCCGTTGTACCAGTTCCATACCAGCGTGCGAACCCGGCCGGCCCACGGCATTTCCACCGGCGAGCCCGCAACGAGCACGACGACCATGTCCGGCGCGATATCGAGCAGCTCGCCGATCAGCGCATCCTGCCCGTACGGCAGCTCCATCGATTCGCGGTCGCGCCCCTCGATGTCGAAGTCGTGGTCGAGGCCGCCGATGAATACGATCGGGTCGCCGCTGGCCGCGTATGCGCGCGCCAGCCCGACCGCCTCGTCATGCAGCCGCTGCGCCTCGCGCTCGGCGTCGACGGCCTCGCGCTCGGAGTTCTCAAGACTCTCCTCCTGCCATGCGGCATCCTGCTCGACCTGCTTGGCGTAGTAGCCCGGCGCATAGTCGATATGGACGTTGCCGCCCAGCATGCCGTTGAGCCCGAGGATCGGCGTGATTTCATGCACGGCCTTGACGACCGCCGACCCGCCGCCGTTCGAATGCGTTCGGTCCGCGTTCGCCCCGATGACGAGCAGCCGCTTCGTCGCCGTTTCGTTCAGCGGCAGCGTTCCGGCGTCGTTCTTGAGCAGCACGATCGATTCGCGTGCCACGTCCAGCGCCGAAGCGGCATGCCCCAGCGTCGCGTAGCATCCGGACTTGCGCGGCGGATACGCAAACGCCACTGCATCGTCGCCACCAGCATCCGCGTTCCCGGTGCCTTCACCGTCCCCAGTGACTTCGCCGTTCCCGGCGTCTTCGCCACCCACCGGCAGCATATGCAGCGCATCCATGACGGCGAGGATATGCTCCGCCTTCGCCGTCACCGCCGCTTCCGGCACGCGCCCTTCGAGCACCGCTTCCTTGAGCGGCTGCGCGAAATAGTACTCGTCGAAATTGGCGGTCACGCCCATCTCGCAATCGAGCCCGACGCTGGCCGAACGCTCGGTGTTCTTCACCGCGCTCCAATCGGACACCACGAACCCTCGGAAGCCCCACTCGCCGCGCAGCATGTCGTCGAGCAGCCATGCGTCTTCGCAGCATTGCGTTCCGTTAATCAGGTTGTACGCGCCCATCACCGACAGCGTCCCCGCCCGTTCGACGACGGCCTTGAACGCCGGCAAATAGATTTCCCGCAGCGCCCGCTGCGAAATCGTTTCATCGACTTCCAGCCGGTCCGTTTCCTGGCTGTTCGCCGCGAAATGCTTCGGGCACGCGGACACGTCGCTTTCCTGCACGCCTTCGACGAACGGCGCCGCCATCGCGGCCGTCAGCACCGGGTCCTCGCTCATGTATTCGAAGTTGCGTCCGCACAGCGGCGAGCGCTTGATGTTGATCGACGGCCCGAGGATCATGTCCTTACCGCGCCCGCGCGCTTCCTGCCCGAGCACCCGCCCGGCTTCGCGCGCGAGCCGCGGGTTCCACGTCGAGGCGACGGCCGACCCGCTCGGCAGGTACGTTACGTAGTCGCGGCTGTTGTACACGGTCGCCCAGCTGTCGTTCTCCAGTTCCGCCCGCACGCCCATCGGCCCGTCGTCGAACCGGAACGGCGGAATGCCTAGGCGCGGCACGCCTTCGGTCCGGAAGAGCCCGGCGCCGTGCACCATGCCGATCTTCTCGTCGAGCGTGAGCTGCCCGGCAAGCTCCTTCGCCTTCCGGACGTTCGCGTCGCTGATCATCGTCATCGAAATCTCCTTTCGTCGTCTCAGGGTCGCCTCGGGGTCGCCCCAGCGTCATCCCAGTTCAATGCGGAAACCCACCGGTACCGGGCCGTCTGTCCCCGCCGAACGCGGCGGGAAAATCTCAAGCCCTTCCCTCGTGCGTTCCCAGCGCACGCCGCCGTCGGCCGCCCCGCACCCCAGCAGCGCCACGTTGCGCACGACGCCGTTGAATTGCGGCTGCGAGCTGCCATCGAACGCGGCGAACGTGCGGATGACGAGCGGCGCACGCTGGCTCCATCCAGCCGGGTTCAGGCAGAACGCATAGATTGCGCCGCCGCGCGCCGTGAACCGCCAGTCCGCCGCCGTATACTCCGGCGCCGCGGCGTCGCTGAACGCGCCGGCGGCCGCGCCGAGCGCCGGCCCCTCGCCGCAGATCCGCCACGGCTTCGTGCCGTAGATTCCCTCGCCGTTCGCGCGCAGCCATGCGCCGATGCCGTCGAGCAGCGCAACGTCGCCGGCCGCCAGCGAACCGTCGGCTTTCGGCCCGATGTTGAGCAGCAGATTGCCGTTCTTCGCCACCGTGTCGACGAGCGTCGCGACGAGCTCCGGCAGCGTTTTGTAGTCGAGCGTGCCGGTATGGCACCACGAGTTGCGGGCGACGGCGGTGTCGGTCTGCCAGCAGAACGGCACGGCGCCGGCGAACCCGCCGCGCTCGACGTCCGGAATGCCGCTGCCCCACGCCATCGCGTCGTATTTGTAGCAGATTGCGGCCGCGCTCCCCCGCTGCGCCGCCCGGTCGTAGTAGTACGCGGCGAACCGCTTGAGGTATGGCTTGAACGCGCGGTGCTGCACCCACCAGTCGAAATAGACGAGTTCGGGAGCGTAGTTGTCCACGATTTCCACGTTGCGTTCCAGCCAGTCGTCCAGGAACTCGCGGCTCGGCTCCGGCTGGCTGGCGATGTCGAATTCGTTCGGTTCCGGCGTCACGCTCGGCCAGTAGAAGTCGCCCCTGGCGAGCGGCTCGCGCACGTCCGAATCGAACGTGCGCCCGTGCCCGAGGAACCACCAATGCTCGGCGCGGTGGTTCGAGGCGCCGAAATGCAGCCCGCGCGCCTCGGCCGCCGCCTTCAGTTCGCCCAGCACGTCGCGTTTGGGCCCCATCGCGGCAGCGTTGTACTTCGAGATTGCGCTCGCGTACATCTGGAATCCGTCGTGGTGTTCCGCCACCGGCACGACGTAGCGCGCGCCGCTGGCGGCGACGGCGTCCATCCACTCGCCGGCGTCGAAGCGCGGCGCCGTGAACCGTTCGATGAGGCTTGCGTAGCCGTGCTCGCGCTGGTCGCCGTAGACGGCCCGGTGATGCTCGAACTCAGGCTTGCCGGGAATGTACATGTTGCGCGGATACCACTCGTTGCGGTATTCCGGCACGGTGAACAGCCCCCAGTGGATGAAGATGCCGAACTTCGCGTCGGCAAACCAGCGCGGCGGGTTGAAATCCGCCAGCGAGGCCCAGTCGGCTGTGTAGGGGCCAGCCGCGATGACCGCGTCTACCGCAGCTGCCGCGTTTGCTGCCGCGTTCGACGCCTGTGCTGCTTGCGTTGCGCCCATCGCGCACCTCCATCCGTTTTGGAAACGCGGCTCCGGGATGGGCCGATGCACATGGGCATCCCGGAGCCGTTGGATAGGCAGCCGGCTAGCCGGCTGCCGTTACGTGGCGCCCTCGTTCATTGGCGCCAACTGGTTTTACTTGTCCTTGTCCTCGTACTGCTTGACGATTTCCTGGCGCGCCTTGATCAGCGCGTTGGCGTTGTTTTCGTCCACCTTGAGGACCTGGTCGTAGCCGAGGCCTTGGATCTGGTCCTGCATGTTCTTCCAGATGGAGTCGAAGTCGGCGTCGCTGGTGGCCATCAGGGCCTGCCAGGAAGCGTTGACGATCTCCGTCTTGATGGAGGAGCGCAGCGTCGAGATCTGGGAGTCCTCTTCCGGCGCGGTGTAGGTGGCGCCTGGCGCCACGGCGAGCTGGTTGTTGTTCTCGAGGTACTCGATGTCGGTCTTGGCGCCGCCCATATGGTCGGACCAGTCCTTCTGCAGCGCGGTCTGCTTGGCGAGCTGGGTGGCCCACAGCTGCGGGTTGAACGCGGACTTCGTGCTCGGGTCGATGTCGTTCTGCGCCACGGCCTTGAAGTTCAGCGTGGAGATGCCGTCGTTGTAGGAGCCGCCGCCGTATTCCGCGGGCACTTCGAGGCCGTCGGAGTCGAACATGGCCTTTTCGCCGAATTCGTTGAGCTGCGGCTCTCCATCATCGTTGAGCGTCCAGCACATGTCCTTCGGGCATGCCGCGCCGCCGGAGTTGGAGGCGGAGGCGTAGACGCCTTCAGGCGAATACAGCCAGTCGACGAACTTGGCCAGGCGTTCCTTGTTCTTGGCCTTGGAGCCGATGGCGATGATCGTCGAGCCGTCGCCTTCCGGCTGGAAGCCCGGGGAGTACACGTCCATCGTCTTGAGCGGGGCGAGCATGAAGCCGACGCCCTTCTCCTGGTTGTCGTTGGAGTTCATGCGCGGCTTGCCCAGCCAGCTCCAGATGCTCATCAGCACCTTGCCGTTGGTCACCTTCGTGGACAGCGAATCCCAGTCCTGCGTGGTGGATTCGGGGTCGACCAGGCCCATGCGCTCGGCCTTGTTGAAGAACTCGATGATCTGCTCGTATTCGGAGTCCGTGGCGGAGGCCGCCTCGACCTTGGAACCGTCGGCCTTGATCAGCACCGAGTTCTGCGTCGCCCAGCCGAACCACTGCACGGCCGCCTGCGCGTTCTGCATCAGGTCGCCGTCCCAGTCCTTGAACAGCGAAATCGCGTAGATGTCGTTGTCGCCGGTGTCCTTGCGGGCCTGGTCCTGCATCTGCTTGAGCACGTCGAGGAAGTCGTCGAGGTCGTTGATTTCCGGATAGCCGATTTCCTTGTAGTAGTCCCAGCGGATGTACGGGGCCGCGGTCGGCTCGACGCCGTCGGAGGTCTTCGTCGGCGACTGGTTCGACACGCCCTGGGGCACGCCCCACACGCCGTCCTTGCCGGCTTCCTTCGTGACGTAGTCGACGGCCGACTGGTATTCCTTGACGTTCGTCATCTCGTCGTAATAAGGAGTCATGTCGGTAATCAGGTTGGCCTTGACGAGCTTCTGCAGGCGCCCGTTGCCGGTGCCGGTGATGATGAGGTCGCCGAGGTTGCCGGCTGCCGAGCGGGTATCGAACAGCGTATCGCCGCCGCCGGCTACGTTCGGGGCGATGATGTTGAGCTCGATGTTGAACTTGTCCTTGACGATCTTGGCGAACCACCCCTTCTGCACGCCCTGGTAGTTCGCCAGCGAGTCGAAGACGTCGACGGTCATTAGGCTGCCGTCGTCGGGGCTGTCGTCGCTAGCCGAGTCGCTGCCGCAGGCAGCGACGGAAAACATCATCGCCGCGGCGAGTCCGGCGGACAGGCCGGCGATGATCTTCTTCTTGATTTCCATGGTGAGGAAACCTCCTTGTTTCTCCTTATGCGGCTGCCATCGGCGGCCGTGAAACCTGGTGCATGCCGTCCGGGCGCCCCATCGGCGGCTGCCGGACGGCTTTTGCGATCAGCCCTTGACTGCGCCGAGCATCATGCCCTTGACGAAGAAGCGCTGGAAGAACGGATAGATGAACATGATCGGCAGCACGACGATGACCGACACGGTCATGCGGATGGCCGTCGGCGTCGCGGCGTTCGCCAGCGCCACCACCGAGCCGCCCGCCTTCACCGAGTTGGCGATCGACGACGCCTGGTTGATGTAGGTGTACAGCAGGTACTGCAGCGAGTACAGCTTCGAATCGGTCATGTAGACCAGCGTGTCCTGGAAGGAGTTCCACTGGTTGACGGCCGAGAAGATCGCGACGGTGGCGAGGATCGGCGTGCACATCGGCAGCACGATCCGCCAGAACACCGTGAACGTGCCGGCCCCGTCCACTTCGGCGGCTTCCTGCAGCGACGCCGGAATCGACTCGATGTAGGTCTTCACGAGGATGATGTTGAACGGCTGCACGATGGCCGGCAGCACGTACACCCAGAAGTTGTTCGTCAGCCCGAGGTTCTTCATCGTGATGAACATCGGGATCAGGCCTGCGTTGAAGTACATCGTGATGACCACGAAGCGGTACCAGAACGAGCGGTGCCACATCTTCTGCTGCGTGAACATGAAGCCGAGGTAGGCCGACGCGAGGACGGTGAGCACGGTGCCGATGACGGTACGGGCCACCGAAATCCACGCCGCCTGGGCCAGGCCGTCGAGGCTGAGGACCGTCTTGTAGTTGTCCCAGTGCAGTCCCTGGATCCACCACGTCACCTCGCCGGCGGCGCTGGCCGCGTTGTTCGACAGCGAGTTGATGATGAGGTAGTAGAACGGGTAGGTGCAGATCAGCGCGAACAGCGACAGCACCGCTATGTTGATGACGTTGTAGACTTTCTCGCCCGTCGTGCGGCGCATAGCCGGCGAGATGCTCTTTGCCTTTGCCATGGTTACTCTCCCTGAAAGAATGCTTGCGAGGTTGCCGGTATGCGGATCAGACGATGCCCACGCCGCGGGTGCGCTTGGACAGCCAGTTGACTATCAGCAGCAGCGCGACGGACACGAGGGACTTGAGCATGGAGATCGCGGTGCCGAGCGACAGGCTGTTCTGCGCCAGGCCGACGTTGTACACGTAGAGGTCCAGCACCTGGATCCACTTGGTGTTGAAGGCGTTCTGGAACACGAAGTACTGGTCCATGCCGTTGTTGAGGAAGTTCGAGATGTTGAGCATCAGCAGCACGAAGTAGGTCGGCATCAGCTGCGGGATCGTCACGTGGATGATCTGCTGGAAACGGTTGGCGCCGTCCACCTGCGCGGCTTCGTAGAGCTCCGGGTCGATGCCGGCGATGCCGGCGAGGTACATGATCGACCCCCAGCCCAGGCCCTTCCACAGGTTCCACAGCAGCATCTTGAGCCACACCTGGTCAGGCGAATCAAGGAACTTGATTGGCTGGCTGATGATATGCAGGTTCATCAGCAGCTCGTTGACCATGCCGGACGAAGAGAACATCGCGAAAGCGATCGAGTAGACGAGCACCCACGAAATGAAGTTCGGCAGCGTGGTGAGCGTCTGGATGATGTTCTTGAACCACTTCGCGCGGATTTCATTGAGCGCGATGGCGAAGATGACCGGCAGGAACGACGTGAGGATGTTCAGACCGCTCATCGCGAACGTGTTGAGCAGCACCTGCCCGATCGTCTTGAGCTGCGCCGGGTTCTGCACGAGCATCTCGAACCACTGGAACCCGACGAACTTGCTTTCGGAAAGCGGGATCGGGGGCTGGTAATCAAAGAATGCGTACGACCAGCCGAACAACGGCAGGTAGGAAAACAGCACGACCAGAATCAGCAGCGGCGCGACCATCAGCCACAGATGGACGGCGTGCTTCTTGTCGATGGTCTTGGCTTCGGCCATCTTCTGGGCTTTCCTGGCCGCGCGGCGTTCGGCGCGGCTGCGGCGGGGCTTGGCCTCTTCGGCGGCGAGCTCCCGGCCGAGCACGGCTTCGGCGCCGCCGGTCATACCGACGGTCTCGTCGGTCTCGGTACTCGTAGATGTCTGCATCTCTTTCTCCTTTGAGTGTATGCAGTGCTCCAGCGAACGGACTGCGCATCGTTACGAGCCTCTCGCTCTCGTTATTTAGAAGTTTATAAATAAGCGTAATCTTTGTCAAATCGGATAACAAAACGGCGCTTTGCGTTGGAATTTCAACGAAAGGCAACGTTTGCAGTCGTATTCAACACGCCGGAGAAGAATCTCGATTCGTTGGAATTCCGCCAGAAACGCCGTAATTCAACAATTCGAGCGATAGACGGGACGCTTCGTTATTTATATACTTATCGATAAGAGCGCCACGCAACGTCCCCTCCTCCGGGCGCCGCAACGACGCAACCAAGCACGACGAGGTGAGCTGCAATGAAATTCAATATCGATTCACCGTTCTGGAACTTCATGGGAACGCTGGCGCGGTTCACGGCGCTCAATCTCGTCTATCTCGTCACCATCCTGCCGATCGTGACGTTCGGGCCGGCCCAGGCTGCGCTCTACAGCACCTTGTTTGCCTATGACGAGCACGACGACATCAAGCTGGTGCGCGAATACCTCAAGCGGTTCAAGCGGGAGTTCAAGCAGGGCATCGTCACCGGGCTCCTGCTGGCTGTGCTCATCCTCGCCGTCATTTTCGGCCTGAGCTTCTGGAACGCCTGGGACGCCGACTCGGCCTATGCGCCGCTCATCGTCATGGTGGCGGCCGCCGTCGTGACGGTGTTCATTTATGAATGGATCTTCCCGCTGCAGGCGCGCTTCGCCAACCCGCTGCGCCGCCAGTGGGCGCTGGCCGCCATGTTCCCGTGGCGCGCGTTCCCATGCTCGCTGCTGCTGGTCGGCATCGACGTCGTGGCGCTGGCGCTGACCTATTTCGTGCCGTTCGTACGCGTGCTGATGCTGATCTTCGGCTTCAGCTGGGTCGCCTACGCCAAGAGCCTGCTGTTGCTGTGGGGATTCAAGCGCTACGGCGGCTACGGCGACGTCGAGCGCCCCACCTTCGTCAACGCCAACTCTGGCATGTGACCCTTTCGCGCTCCCAGCACCCTCTTTCTAGGCCCTTTCACTCCTCCTCCGGCGGCTCCACTCATCTACCCCGTCGCCGTCGCCCAACGTCCCTCACCCCCTCTGGTGTCCAGACTTTCGGGGCTGCCCGCCTCACTGGACAGCGAGATAGTCCTTCGACCCTCCAAAATGGCGGATTTCCAACAAAAGGGTATGGAGCCCGTGTCCAGTGGGCCGAGGAACCGAAAAGTCTGGACAGCTCAGGAGCCTCATTCCATGGAATGAGGCTCCTGAGGTACCGGCGCTGGTAAGGTAGCTAGCGTTTTACGGCGGAGGGAAGTTGCACCGCCCAACGCGCCGCGTGCGTCTTAGGCGCCGGCGCGGCTAGTGAACGCCGACGAAAAGGACGCCATGGGTTTCATTCATTTCATTGCCAACCTGCTCAAGGATCCGCGCACCGCCATTGCCGGATGGATCGCAATGGGCGTGGGGCCAACGCTCGGCTTCATTTTCCTGATCGTGTTCATCGAAACGGGCGTGGTGTTCTTCCCGTTCCTTCCCGGCGATTCGCTGCTGTTCGCAGCCGGCTTCTTCGCCGCGCCGGACGCCGTCACCGGCAAGGCAGCGCTGCCGCTGGCCGCGCTGCTGCCGGTCGTGTGGGCGGCGCCGATCCTAGGCGACCAGTGCAACTATTTCATCGGCCACTTCTTCGGGCGCAAGATCATCGAATCCGGCAAGGTCAAGTCGTTGACGCCGGAGCGCCTTGCGAAAACGGAGGGCATGATCGACAAGTGGGGTCCGCTGGCCGTATTCCTCGGGCGCTTCTTCCCGTTCATCAGGACGTTCATGCCGTTCATCTCCGGCATTTCGGGCATGAAATGGCGCCGGTTCACCCCGTTCTCGGTGCTTGGCGGCCTGACCTGGTCGACGCTGTTCACGCTGCTGGGCTATTTCTTCGGCGGCATTCCGGCCGTGCAGGAGCATTTCGAGCTCGTCATCGTTGCAATTCTCGTCATTTCGCTGATCCCGACGTTCGTCGGCCTGCTTAAGGCCAAGTTCGGCAAGAAGAAGCCGGCTGAAACCGAAGCCGAGGAAATTTCCCGCATGACCGGCGAGACAGTCGGCGACGTCGAAGCCGACCTCGCAGCAGCGAGCGCCGACAAGGCGGCGGCCATCGCGCTCGAAGAGCGCGAATTCGACGGCGCCCTTCCCGGCGCCGTCAACGGCCGCCACCACAGCGGCATCAAGCAGTAACCGTTACTGGCGGGCGAGGGCCTCTTCTAGGGCGTGGAAGACCGGGCGCGACAGCGCGGCGAGGGGGTCTTTGCGGACGGTCATGCCGCGCAGCGCTTCCACGGCGGCGCCTTTTCCGACGGTCGCTTTCCCGACGGCTGCTTTTCCACCATCGGCATTGCCGTCATCAATATCACTGCTGATGCCGTCCGGAGGCGCGGCCACGCAAACCGGGCAGCACCCGCATGCGCGCAGCACCCGCCCCTGCGCAACGCTCGCCGACGTTGCGCAGGGAGTTGCGGGCACCCGTACAACGGGGCCCTACGCCACGCTCACCGGCTCGCCGTCGGAACGCGTGACGCTTACGGCGCCGGATGCGTCCTTCACGGCGGTGAACTCCACCGCCGTGCCGTCCAGCCGCGTTACCGTCGCCGAAGCGGACGGCGCCTCGTCGAGGAACGCGCGCACGACGACCCGGGACGGATCGGCGTAGTCGAAATCGGGGCGGTCGGCGTCCGGCGCCGTCACGATCAGCGAACCGTCGCGCACCCACAGCGGAACCTGGTCGAACCCAAGCCGCTCGTGCCGCCACGTACCGCTGGCCGAGCGCACGACTTCGCCGGTGAACCAGTTCGTCCACGTGCCTGCGGGCAGGTAGTAGTCGACGTCGCCGGAGTACGTGAACACCGGCGCGACGAGCAGCGAATCGCCCAGCATGTACTGGCGGTCGAGCGTGCGGCAGGCCGGGTCGTCGGGGAACTCGACGAACATCGACCGCATGACCGGCGTGCCGTTCAGGTGCGGCTGCAGGCCGGTTTCGTACAGGTAGGGCATCAACGACAGCTTGAGCAGCGTGAACTCGCGGCACACGTCGACGGCGGTCTGCCCCGGCACCAGCTCGTTGCCGGCCTTCTCGTCGGCTTCGTCGAACAGCCACGGCACGCGGTAGACGGTGGAGCCGTGCAGCCGCGAGTGGGAGCCGAGCAGACCGAACGCCAGCCAGCGCTTGTAGACGGCCGGGTCCGGGAACGCCCCTTCGAAGCCGCCGATGTCGTGGCTCCAGAACCCAAAGCCCGACGACGTCAGCGACAGGCCGCCGCGCAGCGTCTGCGCCATGCCATTGAACGTCGATTCGCAGTCGCCGCCCCAGTGCACCGGCTGCTTCTGGCCGCCGACGGTGGCCGAGCGCGCGAACAGGCACGCCTCGCCTTCGCCGTAGACTTCCTCGATCGCCTCGAACACCGTTTCGTTGTACAGCTGCGTATACCAGTTGTGCATCGACAGCTTCGGCGAACCGTCATACCAGACGACGTCGCGCGGAATGCGTTCGCCGAAATCGGTCTTGATCGCCTCGACACCCTGCTTGAGCAGCCGCACGACGCGTTCCTTGAACCACGCCCGCGCCTCCGGATTCGTGAAGTCGACGAGCGCCATGCCGGCCTGCCAGTTATCGGTCTGCCAGATCGTGCCGTCGGCGCGTTTCACGAGAAACCCTCGCTCCTTGCCTTCCTTGAACATCGTGCCGCGCTGCGCGATATACGGGTTGATCCAGGCGCATACGTGCACGCCTTTGTCGCGCTTGAGCCGTTCCAGCGTGCCTTCGACGTCGGAGAAGAACCGCTCGTCCCATTCGAAATCGGTCCAGCGGAACTCGCGCATCCAGAAGCAGTCGTAATGGAATACCGACAGCGGAATGCCGCGCTCCTCCATCCCGTCGATGAACGAGTTGATCGTCGCGTCGTCGTAGTTCGTCGTGAACGACGTCGTCAGCCACAGGCCGTAGCTCCACGCCGGCACGTTCGCCGGGCGCCCGACGAGCGCCGTGTAGCGACGCAGAATCTCCTTCGGCTCGGGCCCGTACACCACGCAGAAATCGAGCGTTTCGCCGGGCACCGAGAACTGCACGGCTTCGGTATTCTCGCTGCCGACTTCGAACGACACATGGCCGCGGTTGTTGACGAGCACGCCGTATCCGTTCGACGTCATGTAGAACGGAATGTCCTTGTAGCCCTGTTCCGACGACGTTCCGGCGTCCTCGTTCCAGATGTCGACGCTCTGCCCGTTCTTCACGAACGCGCCGAACCGCTCGCCCAGCCCGTACACGCTCTCGCCGACGGCCAGCCCCAGCTGGATCGACGTGAACGTTTCCGATTCGTCGACGGCGAGGCCGGTTTTCGTCACGCCGAACTCGCCGACCGGTTCCGCTGTCACGTTGGCGAGCGCGTTGAGCTTGAATCTTGCCAAAGATTTCCCGGCCGACTGCGTCAGCGTCCGCCCCTGGGCGTCGGTGAACGTCATGTTCCAGGGGGAACCTTTGCGGAACGTCACGTTCAGGTCGCCGCTGGAGAGCGTCACCGTGGCGCCGGCCTCGCCGAGCTCGCCGTCGCCGTTGCCCTGCGCGGCTACCGTTACGTAGTCGCGGCCGCCGGGTTCGTCGGCGTTGAGCGGGAAGCCAGGCGCATCCTCGGCGCCTTCCCAGTGGGTGGCGCGGATGCGGATGACGCCTTCGGCCGGCGCCGTCGCCTCGACGGTGAACGTACCGAGATTGAGCGTATTGGCGCGGTCGCGGACCACCGCCGCCGGTGCGAGCACCTCAACGCGCTCCGCTTCCGGGTCGGCAACCAGTTCGTAGTCGTCGCGTGCATACAGCGCGTCGACGCCGTCGCGCAGCAGCCAGTAACCATTAGTAAACTTCATAAGTCTTTCCTTCTCGTTCGTTACTTCACAGCGCCGGCGGTGACGCCGCGGCTCAGCGTGCGCTGGAAGATCAGGTAGAACACCAGCGTCGGCAGGATCGAGATCAGCGAGGCGCCGGCGGTGGTCGTCACGTCCATCAGTCGGTCGCCGGACAGCGACGAGATGGCAATCGGAATCGTCTGCGAGCTGTTGTCCACGAGGAACGCGAGCGGGATCATGTATTCGTTCCACGTCCAGATGAAGAAGAACACCATCAGCACCGACAGCGTCGGCTTGGAGATCGGGAACACGATGTCCTTGAAGATCTTCCAGCGCGAGGCGCCGTCGATCGTCGCCGCTTCGAGGATCGAGCGCGGGAACGTATCGAGCACGCTCGAGAGCAGGTAGGTGCCGAAGGCGCTCTGGATCACGGTGAAGATGATGACGATGGCCCACGGGTTGTTGTACAGGCCGATGTTCTTGAACATCGTGTACAGCGGGTACAGCAGCGCTTCCTGCGGCACCATGTTCGCCAGCATGATCAGCAGGATGATCCAGCGGCGCCCCTTGACGCGGCCGATGCCCAGCGCGAACGAGTTGAACAGCGAGAGGATGACGGCGAACAGCGCCACCAGGCCGCTCGTCCACACCGAATTCCACAGCTTCTGCGGGAAGTTCACGCGCTCCCAGAACGTCTGGATGCCCGAGAAGCTCAGCTCGGTCGGCCACGACAGCGGGCCGGACGAATTGTACTGGGCCGTCGTCTTGAAGGCATTGAGCAGCAGCACGATGAACGGGAACAGCATGACCAGGCCGCCGAGAATGAGCAGGATGATGATCAGCCAGTCGCCGAACGAGCGGTTCTTCTTGACGTGGGAAATCTTCTTGTATTCTTCCGGCGCCATCGAGTACTTGAAGTTCTTGACCGGCGTGGGGCTCTTGGTGATCGCAATGCCGCCGCCAACGGTGCCGCCGGCGATTTCCACGGTTTCCTTCGTAGCTTTCATCGGTACTCACTACTCCTCGTTGTCCATGGCCACGCGTTCCTGCGCATGGGTGAACAGGATGGCCACAATGATGATGACGACGGTCAGCGCGGTGGCGATGGCGGCGCCATAGCCCACCTGCTGGGTCTGGAAGAACTGCTGGTACGAGTAGTACGACGGCACCATCGTCGAGGTGCCCGGACCGCCGCGGGTCAGCATCTGCACCGGCGCGAACACCTTGAGGGCGGCGATCGTGCAGGTCAGGGCGACGACGAAGATTTCCGGCTTGATGGCCGGCAGCGTGATCGCACGGAAGCGCTGCCACCAGTTGGCGCCATCGAGCGACGCGGCTTCGTAGAGTTCCGGATCGACGCGCTGCAGCCCCGACATGAAGATGACGAGCGGGTAGCCCACCTGGATCCAGATCATGATCAGCATCAGGAAGATCAGCGCCGTGTCGGGCTTGCCGAGCCAGTCATGCTGCAGATTGCCCAGGCCGATGGCCTCGAGCACGGCGTTCAGCGCGCCGTTCTCGGAACGGAAAATCCATCCCATCACCAGCGAGCCGACGGCGATCGGGATGAGCTGGGGGAAGTAGTAGACCGCGCGCATCGTAGAAGCGGTCTTCGCGCCGAACTTCTTCTGGACGACGTCGAAGATCAGGCTGGAGAGCACCAGGCCGATCAGAATCGGAATGACCACCATCGCGATGATCATCCAGATCGAGTTCCTGAAGCTCATCCAGAACGTGGAGTCCTGCATCAGCCGGCTCCAGTTCTTCAGCCCGGCCCAGGTCGGGGCCTTGATGCCGCGGTAGTTCGTGAAGCTCAGGTAGATGTTCCAGATCAGCGGGATCACGATGATCCACATCAGCAGCAGGAACCCGGGAATGAGGTAGATCCAGAAGCGGCGCGACGGATCGCCCGGAATGCGGGACATGCCCTTCGGCCGCCGCGAAACCTTCGCGGCCTTGCGCTTGCCCTCGGCAGCGCCCCTCTCGCTTACAGCACTCATAGCACTCTCTTTTCAAACCTATTTCCACCCCCGCTGGCGCCCGCCGCTGAAATACGCGAACGCGACAGCGTTTGCGGCCTTGTTCGGGGGTCGAAAACCGCGTAGCGGTTTTCGGGGGGTGGTCAGCCCCTCCAAAGGAGGGGCCTACCCACCCAGCACAAGCAGGAACCGGAAATGAATCTTGGATTACGCCGGCTCAGTCCTTGACGCCGGAAGTCTCGACGCCCTTGTCGTAGTTGTCCTTGAGCTGGCCGATGCATTCGTCGACGGAAGCGGTGCCGTTGACAAGTTCCTGCAGCGACGCATTCAGCTCGTCGTAGAACGTGGAGGTCGGCCAGTCGGGGTAGAAGCCGATCTTGTTGTCGGCGATGACTTCGTTGAAGGAGGAGATGAACGCCTTCGCGTCTTCGTTCGTAATCGCGTCGGCATCGGCGGCAATCGGCAGGCCGCCGTCATTGCCCATCAGGTCCTGCACTTCCTTGCTCAGCGTGATGTCGATGAACTTCGCCGCCATCGCCTTCTTCTTCGAGTTCTCCGGAATGACCCAGATGTTGCCGGAGGAACCGACGACCTTCGCCGCGTCCGGATAGGTGCTGAACGTTACGTTCGTCCCTTCCATTTCGCTGGTGAAGCGGCTCCACCACCACGAACCGGAGAAGAACATCGGGTAGGTGCCGTTGATGAAGCCCTGGCCGGCGTCTTCAGCCTTCAGGCCAGTCGAATCCTTGGAAATATAGCCTTTGTCGACCCAGTCCTTGATCGTCTGCGTCGCGTAGGTAATCGGCTCGGAGTTCCAGTCGACGTCCCCGTCGTACATTTCGTAGGCGCGGATGAACGAATCGTCGGCCTTCGTCAGCACGAGCTGCCACCACAGGTGCTGCAGCGGGTACTCGGCGACGCCTTCCGACAGCGGCGTGACGCCGGCGTCGACGAACTTCTGCATCGCGTCGACCAGTTCGTCCTGCGTCGTCGGGATGGCGATGCCGTACTTGTCGAACATGTCCTTGTTGTAGTACATCACGCAGTCTTCGCCGTAGTTCGTGATGCCGTACCAGTTGCCGGAACCCATGACGCCCTTGTCGTTGTATTTTCCGGTGTCGGCGAGCGTGCCGGAGATCTTGTCTTCCCAGCCGTACTGCTTGACGTAGTCGTCAAGATTGGTCAGCAGCCCCTGGGAGGCAAGCAGACCGGCGGTCGCGTTGCCCTTGTTGTATTCCATGACGTCCGGCGCTTCGTCGGAGTTGAGGATCTGCGAGGCGTTCTGGCGGATCTGCTCGAACGACTTGCGTTCGAATTCGACCTTCACGCCGGTTTCCTTCTCGAAGATTTCGATGGCCTTGTCCCACGCTTTCGACAGCGCGCCGCTTTCGTCTTCGTAGTGCCACACCTTGATCGACGTCGGGTTCTATTCCTGGTCGGCGCTGCTGGAGCCGCAGCCGGCAAGGGAAAAGGCGCCGGCGAGCGTCATCGCCGCAGTCAGTCCTGCCGCCACATACTTGCGAATTGACATTTCTTCTCCTTACGGTCAGCCTCGTTGCTGAAATCGGTCGCGATCGTCTCTAATCGTTCCGTGACTACTACGTTATATGGTTTGACTAAGTCGTTCAACTTATTTCGACGAAATTTCGAAACCTTACGGTTTTCTTCACAAGATTGCGGCGGCGGTTTCCAGCCGATAGCCCACCGTAGCTTTGGAATCCTTCCCTGTGCAGGGCCTTCCAGCCCTCCGCCCGCGCACACGCGCCGGCGCCCGCACACGGTCAGCGAGCCGTCATCGTGCCATGCGCGCGGTATTCGAACGGCAGCAGCTCTACCGAGCCGACGTCGCGGCGGCTGCCTTCGAGCGCGGCGACCATCGTTTCGACGGCGCGCCGGCATACGGCGTTCGGGTTCATCGGCATTTCGTCGACCGCCCGCGGCAGCTGCCCGGTGCCGGACGCGTTCATCGCCAGCAGCAGCGACACGTCGCCGGGCACCGACTTGCCGCGCTGCCTGAGCGCGCCGATCAGCGCGCCGGCCAGCGGCGTCGTCTCCGCGCAGACGATGGCGGAAATCCCGCTGTCGGCGCCGAACGCGCTGTCAACGACGAGAGTCGCGTCGTCGATGCCGCTGCCGGACGTAAACATGACGGTCAATTCGACGTCGAGCTCCTCGCTGCGTTCACGCACGCCTTCGACGAAGCGGCTCAGGTAGTTCGCGCCGGCCTGCAGCGCAGGCTCGACGCCGCCCGCCAGCAGCAGATGGCGATGGCCCAGCCCATGGGCGACATTGACCGCTTCGCGGCCCATCGCCGCGAAGTCGGAATCGATGGCGTAGACGGCGTCGTGGTTGGCCGGATAGCCGACGCTGACCACGGGCACCGGCAGCGACGCGGCGACATCCGCGCGCGAATCGTCGATTTCGACGTCCAGCAGGAACACGCCATCCACCAGATGCTCGTTGGCGACCCGCACCAGCTCGCGGTCGGCGCGTTCGTCCATCAGCAACAGGATGTCGTAGCCGTACTTCTTCGCCGCCGTGGCGAGCGCGAAGAAGAACACCGCGTAGTTCGACAGATCGGTCTGCCCGCGCACCGGAGCGCTGATCGCCAGCACATTCGTCGGCGCGCGCCCGTCGGCACCCCCGTTCCCGGCCGGCCCGTACGCCGAGGCACCGTAGGCAGCCGCTCCCCTGCGCGTTCCGTTGGCGACGGCACCTGCAGACGCCACGCCGTAGATTCCCGTCCCGGCAGCCCCACGCCCCGCCGATGTGCCGCTCATGCCCGCACCGCCGCCGGCATTGCGCGCAGCCCGCGGCACATACCCCAGATCGTCCGCCGCCTGCCGCACGCGCCGCGCGGTCTCCTCGCTGATGCTGCGCTTGCCGCTCATGACATAGGAGACGGTGCTGATCGACACCCCGGCCTTCGCCGCCACGTCCTTGATTCCTACCCGCATCTTCCCTCCCTCCACCGCATGCCCACGCCATCGCCGCCCGTCCCGGCGCAACCGGAACGCCGCCTGTGCGTGCGTTGCATTCCGGCGCAGCCGCAACGGCTGTGCCGCGTCGATAATCGGCGCTCGGCTATCGTCATGGATTCGGTTATCGAAACTTCGAAAGGCGCCGTCGCCTTTCCCTGCCTCCCATTATCGCCAAATCCCCGCGTCTCCACCATTGCTTTGTCGAAATTTCTTAGAATTTCGACAAAACGCGTTCAGAAGGCCCGCTCAGGAACGCATCCCCCAGCATGAGCCTTCCTCATGCTTCCCGCAAATCCTCCGCAAATTCCCACGACCTCCCACGCACCTTTGCCCAACCTCCGCGCACCCACTGTGAACCCTCCTCACCCGCACCCCTTCGCGCATCTTCTCTGGACCTTCCAGGAACCGTCCGCGACACGCCGCGGCGGCAAATTGCATTTCTCAAAGGCTTGCACTACACTCGGTTGAGTTGCCCTGCGTAGCAAGGTAACATCCAAGGGGCTGTAGCTCAGTTGGTAGAGCGCTTCGTTCGCATCGAAGAGGTCGTGGTTTCGATTACCATCAGCTCCACGAGGGCCACTGCATTCATTCCACCGCGGTGGCCCTTTTTATTTTCCAAAGTAGTGTCCAGACTTTTGGCGAGCCGACGCCACTGGACACAAACAAGGGTTCGCCGGGGATGTCTGGCACGGCAAAATGGCTTGATTCCAAGGGTCTGGCGCCAAGCCGCCTGTGCGCCAGTGTCCAGTGGCCCCGACCCCGGAAAACTCTGGACGCAAATCAGCAGGCGCGGGCCTCCACGTACTCCTGCAGCCTGGCGACGGTGAGGCCCTCATAGCCATGGATGTCGGCGAACTGGGGACCTGCGGCGTTGTCGAGCCGCATGAACGCCGTCTGCCGCAGCGTCGTCGCGCCGGAAGCGGCGGCCGATTTCAGGCCGCTCATCGAATCCTCAATGGCAATGCACTGCGCCATCGACGCAGCGTCGCCGGGAATGCCGAGCCGGGCGGCCGCCGTCAGGTACGGTTCCGGATCGGGCTTCTTGCGTACGTCGTCATCGCCGCACACATACGTAGCGAACGCGCCCAGCGGCGCCTTCGCAATCAGGTTCTCGGCCAGTTCGCGCGGCGACGTCGTCACCAGCGCCGACGGAATGCCGGCGTCGCGCAGCGCTTCCAGCACCCCCAGCACGCCGGGGCACCACGGCAGCGCGATCATTTCCTGGTCGGTGACGTACTGGATCATCTGCGCGCCGATTTCCTCGACCGGCAGCTTGCAGCCGCGTTCGGCCATCCGCGCGGCGACATGCGGCACCGGCGTACCGGAACCCTGCCACGCGAGCTCCTCGTCCCAATAGCCGCCATGTTCCGCGGCGATTTTCATTTCGCCGGCATGCCACAGCGGCTCCGAATCGATAAGCGTGCCGTCCATGTCCCACATGACGGCCTTGAGTTGCGGGGCGGCCCCGGCCGGTTCGGCACCGGCCACACTGGCCGTACCGGTCGCCCCGGCGGCTGCGCAAGCGTTCGGATTCACGGCGTCCTCCTGTCGTTGAAGTTCGCCTCTACCCTACCGCCGCCCGGTTACTTAACCGGTTCACCGCCCGGTTCCCGGCACGCCCCGGCTGCCGGCCACCGTTCAGGCTTCAGCCGCCACTTCCTCCACGGCTGCGGCAGCGGCTTCCGCCTGCTTCCAGCACGAAATGCAGCGCTCGACGCGCTTGTAGCCGATGATCTTCGGATCGAGACCGGCCTCGCGGAAAATAACGGCCGGGCTCTCGCCGTTTTTATAGCGACGCATGCAATCGGCGCGGAACACCGGCGAATAATTAATGCGCTTGCGCGTTACCGATTCCACTGCCGACAGCGTCCACAGGTATTTGCGCGTTTTTGAAGAAAGTTCGCCTCCGGTCACCATCACTCCTTAGATTCGGTCTCTACAGCGGCACAATCGCCGCCACTTTCTCAAACCAGAGTGAAGACACTAGTCCATCCTCGGAATAATACGCCCAAAGAGAATAATAGGGGGTATCTGCGGCTTTTTCTGCGACTTTTCTTAAGATTCCGTCTAGGCGCCCATCCCCATCCCGCCCATTTCCAGCGTAAAAAACAAGCCGCCGCCCTCCCATCGAGGGAGGGCGGCGGCCCAAAAGTTCCGTACGCAAGGTTCCGTAATTTCCGAAGAAAATCCCGTCCTATTTATTCCGCCATATGCCAGCGCTACTCATCGTAGCGTCCGGCCGCGAGCCCTTCGGCGTCGGTCGCGCCGCGCTCGACGTCGGGGTCTCGCCACAGCACCATCGAACGTTCATGGACGGCGCCGGGAGCGGTGCCTGCCGGCAGCGCGCGCCGGTTGGCGCGGATCTGGTTGCGCCAGTGCCGCATGTGCTGCGAGCGCTGGACTTCGACGATGTCGCCGCCGGAGTCGGCGGTGAACACGCTCGACCCGCGCGGCTTGCGCAGCCGGTCGATCTGCCGGCGCAGCTCGCGGTTTTCCTCCTCGAGCCCCAGGATGCGCACGATGCCGGGCAGGTTCACGCCTTCTTCCTGGCTGAGGCGCTGGGCCTGGGCGAGCCGGTCGATGTCGCGCAGCGAGTAGCGCCGCGCGCCGCCGCCGGTACGGTTCGGCACGACGATGCCGACGCGGTCGTACTGGCGCAGCGTCTGCGGATGGACGCCGGCGAGTTCCGCGGCCCGGGAAACGGTGAAGACGGGCAGATCGACGTCGAAGCCGGCATTCGCCGCCCCGTCGAGATCCGCCCGTCCCGCTACGAGAGCCTTGGCGCACATGTCGTAGAGCCTGCGTATCTGCTGGGCTATGCGCGCCATGATCGTCACCCTTCCTGCGTATGCAGCTGCTCCACGAAGTCTCCGCACGCCTCGTCGAATTCCTTCGCCGCGGCCTTCTGTGCGCTGTTGGGCTTCTTGGGCACGCAAATCTGCACGATGCCGATCAGGTCGCCCTTCTTATGGGCGGTGTGGATGCCCTTGCCGTGCACGTGCACCCGCGAGCCGCTCGAGCTGCCCGCCGGCACCTTGAACGTCACCGTCTCGCCGTCGAGGTCCTTGACCTCGATCTTCGCGCCGTCGACGGCCTGCCCGACCGATACCGGCAGCTGCATGACGAGGTCGGTGCCCTCCATCGTGAAGCGTTCGTCGGGCTGGACGGTGACGGTCAGGAACAGGTCGCCGTTCTTGCCGCCGTTCTTGCCCGGCTTGCCCTTGCCGGCGAGCCGGATCTTCTGGCCGTTCTTCACGCCAGCCGGCAGATGCGTCTTGAACTTCTTGCCGTCCGCCGCGAGCGAGACGGTCGCGCCTTTCGCGGCCTGCCGGAACGTCAGCGTAATCTTCGAGTTGCGGTCGCCGCCGTCTTCGGGCCGCGGCGTCGGCCGGTAGCCGGCGAACGAGCCGTCATCGTAGTCGTCGTACGCGCCGTACCCCTGGCTGCCGTAGCTGCCGCCGTACGGCGAGCCGGACGCCCCGCCCCCGAACATCGAGCTGAAGATGTCGTTGAGATTGCCCGCACCGCCGGCGCCGTTCGTCTGGAACCGGATGTGGGAGTCCCCGCCGCCACCGCCGAACATCGAGCCGAAGATGTCGTCGAAGCCGGCCGCGTTGAATCCGCCCGCGCCGGAACCGCCGGCGAAGCGCGCGCCGCCCATGCCGAACTGCCGGATCGCGTCGTACTTCTCGCGCGTCTCCTTGTCCTTCAGCACGTCGTAGGCTTCGGAGATGTCCTTGAACTTCTCCTCGCCTTCCTTCGTCTTGTTGATGTCGGGATGGTACTTGCGGGCCAGCTTGCGGTAGGCCTTCGTGATTTCGCTTTCGGTAGCGTCCTTGGAAACGCCGAGGATCTTGTAGAAGTCCTTGTTCAGCCAATCATTCTCAGCCATGCTGTGCCCCCTTTCGATGTCTTGTTGGATTCATCCATGGCCATGCCGTCACGACTGCGGCGAGGCGACGACGACGCGTGCCGGACGCACGACGCGGTCGCCGATGCGGTACCCCGCCTCGACGACGGTGTCGACCATCGGCTTGTCGACGTCGGAATCGGGCTTGTGGAGAATCGCGTCATGGCGCGTCGGGTCGAACTCCTCGCCCTTGATGCCGAACTTCTCGACGCCGAACTTCTCGAACGTCTTGTCGATCTTGGCGGCCACGGCCTTGAACGAATCGTCCATCTCGCCGTGTTCGCGGATGCGGTCGATGTCGTCCAGCGCCGGCAGCAGCGAGTTGAGCACGTCGATGATGCCTTGCTGGCGGGCGCGGTCCATGTCCTTGGCGGTGCGGTTGCGGTAGTTGATGAACTCCGCGCGCTCCCGCTGCAGCGCCTCGAGGTACTCCGCCGCTTCCTTCTTGGCCTGGCCCAGCGGCGTCAGCTTGCCGTCCACCGAGTCGGCTTCGTGGCTTTCGGCACCCTCCGCGGCGTCACCGGCGCCGTTATCGGCACCAGATTCAGCGGCGCTGGCGCCGTCGCCGGCTTCCTGCGCCGCAGACGCGCCGTCCGAGGCGGCTTCGTCGGCATCCGCTGAAGCGGATGCGTTGTCGGCGGACGCGGATGCGCCCGCAGGGGCGGCCTGCCCGGGGGCGCCGAAGGCGTCCGCGTCGGGCAGGTCGTTGAGGTAGTCGTCCTTGTCGAAGGCGGCCATGGTTACTTGTTGTCCTTGTCGTCGTCGTCCACGATTTCGGCGTCCACGACGTCGTCATCGCCGTTGTCGGCAGCGCCCGAAGCAGCGCCGTCGCCGGCGGCAGCGCCTTCGGCGCCCTGCTGGGCGTAGAGGGCCTGGCCGATCTTCTGGGCGGCTTCCATCAGCGCCTCCTGGGCCGACTTCACCTTGTCGATGTCGTCGCCCTTGAGGGCTTCCTTGAGGGCGTTGACCTTCTCGGTGACTTCCTGGGCCACGTCGTCGGCGAGCTTGTCCTTGTTGTCGTTGACGAGCTTCTCGGTCTGGTAGGCGAAGGCTTCGGCCTGGTTGCGGGTCTCGGCCTCGTCCTTGCGCTTCTTGTCCTCGGCCTCGTGGGCTTCGGCGTCGCGCACCATGCGGTCGATCTCGTCCTTCGGCAGGGCCGAGCCGCCGGTGATCGTCATCGACTGCTCCTTGCCGGTGCCCTTGTCCTTCGCGGAGACGTGGACGATGCCGTTGGCGTCGATGTCGAAGGTGACCTCGATCTGCGGGATGCCGCGCGGGGCCGGCGCGATGCCGGTCAGCTCGAACGTGCCCAGCGGCTTGTTGTCGCGGGCGAATTCACGCTCGCCCTGGTACACCTGGATGAGCACGGACGGCTGGTTGTCCTCGGCGGTGGAGAAGATCTCCGAACGCTTCGCCGGGATGGCGGTGTTGCGGTCGATCAGCTTCGTCATGATGCCGCCCTTGGTCTCGATGCCGAGGGAAAGCGGCGTGACGTCGATGAGCAGCACGTCCTTGCGGTCGCCCTTGATGACGCCGGACTGCACGGCGGCGCCGATGGCGACGACCTCATCCGGGTTGACGGACTGGTTCGGCTCCTTGCCGCCGTCGAGCTCCTTGACGAGCTCCTTGACGGCCGGCATACGGGTCGAGCCGCCGACGAGGATGACGTGGTCGATCTGGGAAACGGACACGCCCGCATCGGCCAGCACGTTGTTGAACGGCGCGCGGCAGCGGTTGAGCAGGTCGGCGGTCATTTCCTCGAAGTGGGCGCGGGTGAGCTTCTCGTCGAGGTGCACCGGCGTGCCGTCGGGGGTCATCGCCAGGTACTGCATCGAAATGGTGGTGCTCATCGAGGAGGACAGTTCCTTCTTGGCCTGCTCCGCGGCTTCCTTCAGGCGCTGCAGCGCGATCTTGTCCTTGGACAGGTCGACGCCGTACTTGCTCTTGACTTCGCCGACGAGCCAGTCGATGATCTTCTGGTCCCAATCGTCGCCGCCGAGGTGGTTGTCGCCCGAGGTGGCCTGCACCTGGATGGTGGAGAAGCCGTCGTCGTCCTTGCCGATTTCCAGCAGGGAGACGTCGAACGTGCCGCCGCCGAGGTCGAACACGAGGATGCGTTCGTCTTCCTTGCCCTTCTCAAGGCCGTAGGCGAGGGCGGCCGCGGTCGGCTCGTTGATGATGCGCAGCACGTTGAGGCCGGCGATCGTGCCGGCGTCCTTGGTGGCCTGGCGCTGCGCGTCGTTGAAGTATGCAGGGCAGGTGATGACGGCGTCGGTGACCGGCTCGCCCAGGTAGGCTTCGGCATCGCGCTTGAGCTTCATCAGAATCTGCGCGGAGATCTCCTGCGGCGTCCATTCCTTGCCGTCGATGTCGACGGTCCAGTCGGTGCCCATGTGGCGCTTGACCGAGCTGATCGTGCGGTCGACGTTGGTGACGGCCTGGCGCTTGGCCACTTCGCCGACGAGGATTTCGCCGGACTTGCTGAACGCGACGACCGACGGCGTCGTGCGCGAGCCTTCCGCGTTGACGATGACGGTCGGCTGGCCGCCTTCGAGCGTGGCGATGCACGAGTTCGTCGTACCGAGATCAATGCCTACTGCGCGTCCCATAACTGTTCTCCTTTGTTCGGTTCGCTTCGTTACGTATGTAAGCTCCTGGGTCCGGTTCGGCCAACCATCCGCCGTCCGCTGGGATCGCGGTCAGTGGGTCGTTTCCGAACCATCCAAAACTTGAGCCTACCGAACTCAACATTCCAAGTCAATCTTTATTCCCTGTGCGGAACCGAAAAAGAAAACTCCCGCAAAACCGGGCGTGCCGCGCGATTTTGTGGGAGAGAAAATAGGTTCCGGCTTTCCGCTTCAGCCGCGGGAATCAATATATTGAAAAAGATTTCCGTAATCAGGCCCGCGGAAGTACGCTTCAGCGAACGGCGCTTCGGCTTTGTCGGGCCAGGTGTCCAGGAAGAGCGCGCCGATGCGGGCGGCCGCGGCGCCCTCGATGTCGCAGCGCGGGTCGTTGCCGACCATCACCGCTTCGTCCGGCCCGCAGCCGGCCAGTTCCAGCGCCTGCCGGAAGATTTCCGCGGACGGCTTCGAGCGTCCGACTTCGCTGGAAATGAGGATGTGGTCGAACGCGTCCGCCAGTCCCAGCATTTGAAGTTCCGGCCTCGTATAGGCCGACTGGGCGTTGCTGACCAGCAGCACCTTGCGTCCGGACTTGCGCAGCTTCGCGAGCAGTTCCAGCGCCCCCGGGTACAGGCCGATGCGCTGCGTCGAAGCCTGCCGGAAGCGCCACGCCAGTTCCTCGGCGGCTTCGCGGGGATGCTCCAGCCCGGGAGGCAGCAACGTTTCGTAGATCGGCACGAGGTCGGCTTCGTAGTCGGGGATGTCGGCATGCGCCATCCGCTGCGCCGCCTCCTGCCGCGCGAAGTATTCCTTCAGCGCCGGCGGGGTCCAGCCATCGCCGCCCAGATCCCATACGCGGGCGGTCACTTCGCGCCACGGACGGGTGATCTCCTCGTTGGTTTCGATGTCCACGAGCGTTCCGTAGAGATCAAACAGCACGGCCTCTACCGGTCGTTTCGTGTGAAACATTGCTCCTCCTGTGCGGTCGACGGTACTGTCAGCAACATTAAAGCCGTTGCACGACTGCCGTCGTCCCCTCCTTGAGGATGAAATCCACAAGACTGCGGTAATCGCCGCCTGCGGACGACGTAATGGCGTTCCGTACGGCACGCTGCTGCCGCTCGACGATTTCGCGCTCGGCGTCGCGCTGGGCGACGCCGTTGCTGATGACGCGGATGACGTCGGGCTTGAGCAGCACCGCGTCGATGCCGGCTGCCTGCGCGCCGACGACATCGCACGTTTCGTCGTTGCTGACCATCAGCACGCGCTCTGCCGGCACCTGTTCGCGTTCGAGGATGCGGCCATAGATTTCCGCCGACGCCGTCGTGACGCCTTCGTCGCTGGAAATGACGACGCCATCGAAGAGCTCGGCAAGGCCAAGCTCTTCGATTTCGGGGCGCGTATAGCACGCCTGCGAGTTGGACAGCAGGATGATGCGCTTGCCGTGCCGCTTGAGCTGGCGCAGGCAGTCGAGCGCGCCGTCGACGACCGTAAGCTTGCGGGTAGCGGCCTTGCGGAACGTCCACGCGGCCCGTTTCGACATTTCGACGTTGCCTTCGATCCACAGATTGTCGAACAGCGCTTCGTAGGCTTCCAGCAGATCCTGCGTATCGTCGGCGCCCGCATCGGTGCCGTCGCGCCCGCACAGCGCCGCGAGCTTCGCCTTCGCCCGCTGGAACTGCGCCTTCAGCCGGTCGTTCGTCACGTAGTCGGCGCCGTCGTCGTACAGCGAGCGGCGCAGCGCCGTCCACGCCGATTCCTGCGTTTCGTCGACTTCGTGGTGGACGAGCGTGCCGTAGTAGTTGAACAGCACGAGATCGTACTGCTTGGCGTCCATCACCCCTTCACCGCCCATCCGATGAGCAGGAACACCGGGTAGACGGCGTAGAACGCCCACTTCGTCCACTTGTGGCGTTCGCCGTACTCGTTGTTGCGGTAGTGCAGCGCCACGACGCCGAGGGCCGGGATGACCATGAACATCGCCGACAGCATGCCGGCGGTGAGCATCATCGTGTTTTCCTTGCCGTCGAAATAGTAGTAGATGACGCACAGGCCCAGCGTGAGCACGCCGATGTTGATCAGCGCCTGCGCGCTGCCGATGTTGAACATCATGACCCACAGCAGGCCGACGAGGATGACGAGGACGGACAGCACGATGCGCACCGACTTCGAGTAGCGCTCCAGCGAATCGAGCAGCCAGAGCACGACGAGCGCGATGGCCAGGCCGAACACCGGGTTCTGGCTCGACCAGTCGATCGGCTTGCCATAGGTGACCATGTCGTAGGGCACTTCGCACACGCAGGCCAGGATGACCAGGCGCAGCAGGTAGAAGCCGGCATTCGACGTTTCGCGGAAACCGGTGTACAGGAACCAGGCGTACAGCGGGATCGACGCCCAGGAAATCGCTTCGCAGATGACGGCCGCGGTCAGCGCGGTCATGTTGTCGGCGCTGGGCTCGCCCACGAACAGCGGCACGATCGTCGTGCTGGCGATGGACATGAACAGCAGGATGTCGGCGAGCACCTTGAGCTTGAAGCGGCTCAGGCCCTTGCGCGCCGTCTTGCGGCCTTGCCGTTGTTGCAGGGAATAGCTGTATTCATCCATCCGTGGGTTCCTTTGCGTCCAGAGTGAAAGCCCCTCGGTACGTAGCGTATCAAACGTTTGCAAACCCCCGCCACCCCCGCCCCAAACCCACACAATATACAGAAGGTCCCCCTCCGCTAGGAGGGGGACCTTGAGGAATGCCGAACGGCCACCATCAGGATCAGCCCTTGACGGAACCGCCCATCGACTCCTGGTAGAAGCGCTGCATCACGATGAACAGGATGGCGATCGGGATCGAGATCACGACCGCGGCCGCCGCGAAGCGGGCGAACCAGTTCTGGATGTATTCCTTCTGCAGCATCTGCCACAGGCCGAGCGCTGCCGTGTAGTTGGTCTGCGTACGGCAGATGACCTTGGCCATGACGAAGTCGAGCCACGGGGTCAGGAAGCCGATGATGGCCTGGTACACGATCATCGGGCGGCAGATCGGGATGATGATCTTGAAGAAGATCTGCAGGCGCGAGCAGCCGTCGAGCATGGCGGCCTCGTCAAGCGACTTCGGGATCGTGTCCATGAAGCCCTTCATGACGTAGAAGCCTGCGCCGGTACCTGCCGAGTACACGAGGATCAGCGCGATGATCGTGACGTTGTCGGAGGTCAGGCCCACTGCCTTCAGGATGAAGTAGATGGCGACGACCGACATGATGCCCGGGAACATGCCCAGCACCAGCACGATGTTCATGAAGCCCTTGCGCCCGCGGAACCGCAGGCGGCTCATGCAGTAGGCGACCGAGAGGACGAAGAACAGCGAGATGATGCACACGAAGATGGCGATGATCAGCGTGTTCAGGAACATGCGCGGGAAGTCAAGCACGTTGCGCTGCGTGAACAGCTTGACGTAGTTGTCCAGCGAGTACTGCTCCGGGAAGAACGTCTTCGTGTACGGGGCCGGATTGGCGTTGAAGCTTTCCAGCACCACCCACACGATCGGGACGAGCCAGATGATGGCCAGCAGCGCCAGGAACACGTGGGCGACGATATCGCCCGCAACGCGGCGCTTCTTCTGGTCCTTGAAGAAGCCCTGGCGTTCCGGCTTGGCCGCTTCGACGGTGCCCGCGCCGGACTGCGCCATCGCGGAGCCCTGCGCCGACGTGGCGGACGGGCTGGCGGAATTGACCTGCGAACTCACTGGAATCCCTCCTCATTCTTGTACGAACCGCTGGAGCGGTAGGTAGCGAGCGACACGATGGCAAGGACGATGAACGTCATGATGCCGATGACGGCGCCAAGGTTGTAGTCGTTCTTGTCGACGGTGAGCTTGTAGAGCCACGTGATGAGCAAGTCGGTCTTGCCGGCCGAATCGCCTACCGGTGTCGGGGCGCCCTGCGTCAACAGGTAGATGACGTTGAAGTTGTTGACGTTGCCGGTGAACGTCGTAATCAGGTACGGCGTGAGCACGAAGAAGATGTACGGCATGGTGATCTTGCAGAACGTCTGCCACCAGTTGGCGCCGTCGATCTTCGCGGCTTCGTAGAGCTCGGCCGGAATGTTCTGCAGGATGCCGGTGATCTGCATGATCGTGTACGGAATGCCGATCCACAGGTTGATGACGATGACCGTCACGCGGGCCCAGTTGGCGTCCGTCAGGAACGGCAGCGGGCCGTCGATCCAGCCCCAGCTTTCCAGCAGTCGGTTGATGGCGCCCTGCTGCTTGAGCATCTGGCTCATGATCAGCAGCGACACGAACTGCGGCACGGCGATGGACATCGAGAAGCAGGCGCGCCAGAAGCCCTTCGCGCGCGTCGTCTTGCGGTTGATGATCATCGATAGGAACATGCCGAGGAAGAAGTTCAGGAACGTCGCGAAGATGGCCCAGATCAGCGTCCAGCCGAGGACCGAGCAGAACAGGCGCGCCGAAACGGTCGAGCCCGAGTTGGAGAAGACCTGCTTGAAGGCTTCGAAGCCGGTCCAGTGGAACAGCGTCAGGTGGTTGTGGTCGTAGTTGGTGAACGCCATCGAGATCATGAAGATCAGCGGCAGCACCGTGAAGATCAGGATGCCGAGCGTCGGCAGCGACATCAGCGTCAGCCATGCGCGGCCGTTGGCCAGCTGGCTGAGGTCTTCCTTGAACGTCATCGCGTGGCCGTTGTTGGCGGCGGCTTCGCACTGCGCCTTGTAGGCGGAGCGGATCGACATGATCCACCACAGCACGAACACGATCATGAAGACGATGGTAGCGACGCCGTAGAGCAGGATGACGACGGAGTTGTCGCCCGGATCGTAGGCGACGATGAAGCCGTCGGCGTCCTTGACCTCGTGGGGGCCGACCTTGCCGAGGCTGGGCAGCATCGACAGGTTGTGGGCGCCCGAGAAGATCATGAACAGGATGAAGCCGACTTCGCCGGCGAGCAGCAGCAGACCCTTGACGATCTGCTTGTGGACGAGGTTGCCGAGGCCGAAGACGACGATGGACAGCTTGGTCCAGATGTCACCCTTGGCGAGGGCATTCCTCAACGTGTACGGCGAGGGGGCAATGTAGTCGGGCCCGTACTTCTTTTTCTTCTTGTGGGCCTTCTTTTGCCGTTCGCCGGGGGAAAGGGTCGCAGTAGTCATTGGTACCCCTAACCGCCTCTCTTAAAGCTTTCGGACAGTGGAACGGAGCGCATGCCAGGGCGGCGAAACCCGGACATGCAAAAGGCAGATATTAACCGAATCTGCCTATGCGGGCGGCGCATGGAGGAAACATTCGCCACATTTCCTCATGCGCCGCTGGTTGGTGCGAGGGCGCGTGCCGGCATTGCACTGGTTTGCGCCCTCATCGCCTTATGGTGTTGTTTTCAGCTCAGTCCTGATAGGTCTTCAGGGCGTCGTTGAGCTGGTTCTGCCAATCGGTGGTCTTCTCGGCAGCGTTGGACGCGGTCACATCGCCGTTCACGATGCCTTCGCCCATGGCCTGGCACGGATCCCACCACACGCTCATCGCGCCGATGGTCGGCTGGACGATGGAGGTGTTCTCGATGGTGTCCATCTGGGCCTGCACGGACGGGTCATCGCTCATGCCGCTCAGGTCGGTCAGGGTCTTGTCGGTCGGGATGATCGAACGCATCTCCCAGTGCTTGGTCTGGGCTTCGGTGGAGCCGAGGTAGGCGGCGAACTGGGCCGCGGCCTTGGCGTTCTTGGCGTTCGGGTTGTAGCCAACGGCCTTGGAGCCGGCGAAGGCCTTCATCTGGACATCCTTGCCGTCCAGCGTGAAGGTCGGCAGCTGCACGGCGCCGTAGTTGTCGCCGAGGGCGGCCTTGACGTCAGCGGAGCTCCAGGAGCCGGAGAAGTAGACGTCGGCGTCGCCGCTCTTGAGGGCAGCCAGGCCGGAGGAGCCGTCATCGTTGGTGAAGTTGGCGTTTTCCTTGAGGGACACGAGGTACTCGGTCACCTTGGCAGCGTTGTCGCCCAGGTTGATGCCGTCCTTGACATCGGTGCCCTGGTCGCCGAAGAAGGAGGCGCCGTCACCGGCGTAGAAGGCCGGCATGTACCAGGAGTTGTTCAGCGGGAAGGTCACCTTGGCCTTCTCGAGGATCGTGTCGAGGTTCTTCACGTCGCTGTCGGACAGCTTGGACTTGTTGTAGTACATGAACCAGGTGTTGCCGGTGTACGGCACGCCGTAGAGCTTGCCGTCGGTGCCGGTAACCGAGTCGATCATCGACTGCGAGTTCTGTTCCTTGACCTGCTCGGCGGAAGAATCCGGCAGGGAGCCGATTGCGTTGTTGTCAATCAGCGTGCCCAGCTGGTCGTTCGCGAACATGTAGACGTCCGCGGCGGCAGTCGGGTCGGTCTTGACCTGGGTGGCCACGTCGCCTTCGGAGACGACGTCGTTCTTCCAGGTGATCTTGTATTCCGGATGGGCCTTCTCGAAGGCTTCCTCCATCGTGCCGAGCCAGTCGCCGTTGTCCTTCGACTGGTCTTCGGACGGAGCCCACACGCTCAGCGTGACATCCGTGACTTCCGTGGAAGTAGAGGAGCTGCTGCTGCTGGAGTTGTCGCTACCGCAGGCGGCCACCGGGATCAGCATGGCACATGCTGCACCGATTCCAACTACTTTCTTCCAATTGATCATCTTTGATCGCCTTTCTTTCCTCATCTATACCACTTCAACGCCGTAGCATGGCCGGCAGCGTGCAACCGTGCGCCGTCCATGCTGCAAGCCCGTTGTCGGACTTGCAACGTTTCAGTACCTTGCAATGTACACCCAATCTGCAAACGTTATCAAGCTTCGGCATGTTCTTTTCTCAAAACCCGGAACGGTTTTGCAGCAAAGACATCATCCGTCGGGCCGTTTTTGCATTGGCCTCGACATCAACGCGCCGTAAGCGCAATTGACTTTCGCCGGCTATCGGGTTCAATTGAAAACGTTGCCACGAGGACGCGAGCCTGGCACATGGCTCCAGTCCACATAGTGACATCGGCGCTGTGCGCCACGGGGGCATCCGCCCTGCGCAACCGCACCCTGCGCCCGTTCGTTTCCATGCGCCCGCATTCCCGCGGCCCCAGCCGCGGCACAGGAAAGAGGGAGGTCCACGAAAGACCATGTCCACCAATCCCCATGCACAGCAAGCCGCAGCCACTGCAACCAATGCAACAGCCCCTCGCGCCTCTTGGCTCGCCAACGCGGTGTTCTATCAGGTGTTTCCCGCCAGTTTCTCGGATTCCAACGGCGACGGCATTGGCGACATTCCGGGCATCATCGAACGCCTGGACTATCTTGCAGATCTTGGCGTGAACGCGTTGTGGCTGAACCCCTGTTACGATTCCCCCTTCCGAGACGCGGGCTATGACGTACGCAACTACCTTCGCGTGGCACAACGCTATGGCAACAATGAGGATTTGCAAAACCTTTTTCACCAAGCGCAAGAACGCTCGATGCACGTCATCCTCGATCTGGTGCCGGGCCACACGAGCAGCGAACACCCCTGGTTCGTCCAGAGTTCCCTCGCGCAACCCAATGAATATTCCCAGCGTTTCATCTGGACCGACAGCTGGATTTCCGGCGGCGACGGGCTGCCGTTCGTCGGCGGCGAGGCCGACCGCGACGGCGCGTTCATCACGAACTTCTTCGCGTTCCAGCCGGCGCTGAACTACGGTTTCGCCCACCCCCAGCGCAGCTGGGAGAAGCCGGCCCTGGGCCCGGACGCGCTGCAAACGTGCGACGCGATGCTCGACGTCATGCGCTTCTGGCTGTCGCTGGGCGCCAGCGGCTTCCGCGTCGACATGGCCGACAGCCTCGTCAAGCGCGACGACGACGGCAAGCCGTACACCATCGCCACCTGGCAGCATATGTTCCGCCAGATCCGCGAGGAGTTCCCCGACGCCGTGTTCGTGTCCGAATGGGGGCGCCCCGACGAATCGTTCCAGGCCGGCTTCGACATGGACTTCTACCTCGACTGGCGCTGGGACGGCGTCCCGAACGGCTACAACATGCTGCTGCGCAACACGTCCACCCCGCTGGAGCACGAGGGCGACCAGAGCTACTTCAACGCCGACAGCGGCACCGGCATCGCGCCGTTCCTCGCCGAATACGAGCCGCGCCTGGCCGCCGCCGAGCAAGCCGGCCGCTATTTCGACCTGATTACCTGCAACCACGACACGGCCCGCGTCGCGCCGCGCCTGAGCCCGCGCGAAATCAAGGTCGCCTACGCCACGATGTTCACGATGCCGGGCGTCCCGTTCCTCTACTACGGCGACGAAATCGGCATGCGCTACCGGGAGCTGCCCACGAAGGAAGGCGCCTATACCCGCACCGGCAGCCGCACGCCGATGCAGTGGAGCGCCGCGCCCGACGCCGGCTTCTCGGTCGCGGCTCCCGACCAGCTGTACCTGCCGGTCGACCCGGCCGCCGACGCGCCGAACGTCGCCGAGCAGCGGCGCGACCCCGAATCGCTGTGGACTGCGGTCCACGACGTCATCGAGATTCGCCGCGCGCACGCCGCGCTGGCTCCCGGCGCCGCGTTCCGCGCCGTCTTCGGCGCCGACGACGCCCGTACGTTCGCGTTCGTGCGCGAAGGCGGCGGCGAACGCATCGTCGCCGCCGCCAATCCGTCGCGCGAAGCGGAAACGCACGATCTGGGCGACGCCGGCGCCAGCGGCGTGCGCACGGCGCTGCAGGCCGCGCAGTGGGAGCCGCTGTTCATGATCGGCGACGCCGCGCTGGAAGGCACCGTGCTCACGATGGGCCCGCAGAGCTACGCCGCGTTCATTCAGCGTTAGCATTTCCCAAGATTGCAAACGTGGGCGGTTTTTTCGTGCGCAAACGGAACGCCGCCCAACAATCTTGGGCCATTTTCCTAGGGAAACCGGCGTTTTGCGGTAATTGCAAACGATAGCATTTTGCGGTACAGTCGAAGGGAAGACGCCCCGGAGCTCAAACGATGCGAGCTGCGCCGTGCGCCAAGGATTATTCATGAAGCGGCCCTGAGCGTGCCGCTTGAAGGAGAGCAACGATGCCCGAAAACACTACCGCATTGCCTGCCGCCGGCCGCACCGAGGAATCGGCGGAACGGCTCGCGCGACCGCTGATCCAGCTCGCCAAGTCGTGGGGGGTGGCGACCTCGTACATCGACCAGCTCGGCACGTATGTGGAGATCCGCGACGAAGTGCTCGTCACGGTGCTGCAGGCGCTGGGCGTCGACGCCAGCGATGACGAGAAGATCGACGCGGCGCTCAAGGCGATCCGCGCCAGCATGCACGAGCAGCTGGTGCCGCCCACCGTCGTCAAGTTCATCGGCAAAACGGCGCCGGTGGAAATCCGCACATTCCACGGCGAGCCGGAACTGTCGCTGACGCTGGAAAACGGCGAGCGCGTCGCCGACGTGGCCACGCTTGCCACCGCGCAGTTCGCTACGCGCGACGATGACGTCGAAGTCTACAATCTTGTTGTTTCCGACGATATCCCGACCGGCTACCATACGCTGCATGTACGCGACGGCGAGCGCGAGACCGATGCGACGCTCATCGCCGCCCCCGCCCGCATTCCGGTGCCACCGGCGGTGGCAGAACGCCACCGCTGGGGCTGGATGGCGCAGATGTATTCGGTCCGCTCGCCGCAGTCCTGGGGCGTGGGCGACTATGCCGACCTGAAGACGCTGGCCGAAGGCGCGGCCAAGTCCGGCGCCGACTTCATGCTGATCAACCCGATCCATGCCACGGCGCCGCTGACGCCGCTGGAACCCTCGCCGTATCTGCCGGAATCGCGTCGCTTCCTCAACGTCACCTACATCCGTCCCGAAGCCATCCCGGAATACGAGGAGCTGCCGGAAGCGGACAAGCAGCAGGTGGCGCAGCTGCACGAAACGGTCGCGGCCGCCAACGCCACGCCCGATCCAATCGACATCAACGCGGCGTGGGACGCGAAGCGCAAGGCGCTGCAGCTGATCTTCGCGCAGCCGCGCAGCCCCGAACGCGAAGCCGAATTCGATGCGTTCAAGAAGGAAGCCGGCGAGGACCTCGAGGCGTTCGCGCTGTGGTCGGTCGCCTTCGAGGTGTGGGGCGCGCCGTGGCAGGCCGAGAACGACTGGTTCCATACGGCCACGCGCGGCACCGAGGCGATCGAGGCGCTCAAGCAGGAGCATTCGGAGCTGTTCGAGTTCTCGTGCTGGCTGCAGTGGATCGCCGACCAGCAGGTGGCGCAGGCGCAGCAGGCCGCGAAGGACAGCGGCATGGAGCTGGGCCTCATGCAGGACATGGCCGTCGGCGTGCATACCTACGGCTCGGACGTGTGGTGGAGCCCCGAACGCTTCGCCATCGGCACCGTCACCGTCGGCTGCCCGCCGGACTTCTACAACCAGCAGGGCCAGGATTGGGGCCAGCCGCCGTTCAACCCCAACTTCATGGAGGCCACCGGCTACCAGGTGTACCGCGAGATGGTGCACAACATGTTCGCCCATGCCGGCGCCATCCGCATCGACCACGTGCTCGGACTGTTCCGCCTGTGGTGGATCCCGGCCGGCAAGGGCGCGAAGAACGGCGCCTACGTGGCCTACAACTATGAGGCGATGCTCGCGGTGCTGACCATCGAGGCGGTGCGCGCCGGCGGCATGGTCATCGGCGAGGACCTCGGCACCGTTCCGGCGTACGTCGCGAAGGTGCTGGCCGACCACGGCGTGCTGGGCGCGACCGTCGAATGGTTCGCGCGCGTCGACAATTCCGGCGACGTCAACGACCCGTACATGCCGCCGCAGGACTACCGCGAATACTCGCTGGCGTCGGTGACGACGCACGACCTGCCGCCGACGGCCGGCTACCTGCAGTTTGAGCAGGTCAAGCTGCGCGACGAGCTGGGGCTGCTGAGCGAACCGGTCGAGGAGTTCCAGAAGGCCTGCGAAACCGAACAGCGCCGCATGCTCGAGCTGCTCGTGTCAGGCGGCTGGCTGGCGCAGGAGGCAGCCGACTACGTGCCGGGCCATGTGCAGGAGATCGTCGAGGCGATGCACCGCATGCTCAAGGACTCCCCCGCACTGCTGCTGCAGGCAGCGCTGGTCGACGGCACCGGCGAAACGCGCACGCAGAACCAGCCGGGCACGTCCTCGGAGTACTGCAACTGGCGCGTGCCGCTGGCCGACGAGCACGGCGACGTCGTGTATGCCGGCGACGTGTTCGACCTGCCGCGCGTCAAGGCGCTGGCGGCGATCATGAACGCCTAGGAGACTTTCCTCATCCCAGCCGTTGGCGGTCGGCACGCCGGCCAACGGCAAGGCCCCAGCCAGAACGATCTGGCCGGGGCCTTTTCTTGTGTTCGGTTCCTCTGCGCCCAGCGTGTTGAGGAACCGGAACCACGACAGCGCGGTTTTTCCGGGTCGGGTTCCTCCAGGAACGGCGTGTTGAGGAACCCGACACAAAATGACCTGGATTTCATGGGTCGGGTTCCTCCCATGACGGCGTGTCGAGGAACCGGAACCAAAATGGCCCGGATTTCATGGGTCGGGTTCCTCCCCGCCCGGCGTGTTGAGGAACCGGAACCAAGAAAACCGGGATTTCATGGGTTGGGTTCCTCTGGGGACGGCGTGTTGAGGAACTCGAGCTGGGAGAAAAGCTACATGTGCTTGCGGAAGACGTATTCCTGGATTGGCACGTGCAGCGTCAGCACGCTGCCGTAGCCGAGGACGATCAGCAGGAACAGGCCGCCGGGCATGTAGATCCATGCGGCCACGATCAGCGCGATGAACGCCACGTCGATGGCGGCGAGCGCCAGCGTGGCCCAGATGTAGCTGACGCCGAAAATGAACGCATTGACGAACGTGCGTCCCGCCGTATTCTCGAAGCGGGCTTCGAGGGCGAACGTCCACTCGAAGCCGATGGCCCACACCAGCGTCAGCGCGATCTTCGGCACCATCAGCGGCGTAATCTGCAGCGCGATCCACGAATAGGCCAGCGCGGCGCCCGACAACAGGTAGACGAGCCATAGCACGGTGGCATGGCCGAAGCTTTCCTTGAACGCCTTGAAGTAGGCGCGCGTCAGGTGGCCTTCCGAGTTGTGCATCTTGCGCACGGCCGTCTGGCCGGCGACCAGCGCAGCCCCGGCTGTGACGATGGGGATGCTGGTGACGAGCATCAGGATGTTGATGTAGATGGCGTCGGTCAGGTTCGTCCAAGCGGTCATGAACTTGGAATCGGCGGACAGGAATTTCATGGACACCTCGTTTGTTGGCTTCGGCCGTCTTGCAGCACCTAGCGTATCGCATCCGGCCCGCATGCAGCCTAGGGCGGCCCGTGAACACGGTCCGGGAATCCGGACTGCGGACCCCAGCTTCCCGCACATACACGGGGGATACGTTCTTTTTCTCGTTGATGGACGTTCGTCTCGGCTCTGAACCGCATCCCGGGGAGGAGGCCCCGGCATGCGCCCATCCCCGGAAAACAAAACGGGGCGCCGGTTGTGCCAGCAGCCCCGTTTTGCCAGAGAGAAGAGAGAATGGAAGAGAGTTGTTCAGTTATTGTTCAGTTATGCTGGGCCCGGTCAGCCCTTCACCGCGCCGGCCATGACACCCTTGACGATGTACTTCTGGCACAGCAGGTAGAAGATGATGATCGGGATGATGGCGAGCACGAGGCAGGCCATCATGGCGCCCATGTCCACCGAACCGTAGCCGCCCTTCAGGTACTGGATGGCGACCGAAATCGTCTTGTACTTGTTGAGGTCGAGCGTCAGGTACGGCAGGAGGTAGTCGTTCCAGATCCACATCGCCTGAAGGATGGCGACGGAGATGATGGAGGGCCGCATGATCGGCACGACGATCTGGAAGAAGATGCGCGGCACCGAAGCGCCGTCGATCATGGCGGATTCTTCAAGCGACTCCGGGATGCCCTTGACCACGCCGGTGAAGATGAACACCGCCAGGCCGGCGCCGAAGCCGAGGTAGATGAGGCACAGGCCCCACGGGGTATTGAGGTCCAGGCGATCGGCGAGCCAGGAGAGCGTGAACATCAGCATCTGGAACGGCACGATCATGTTGAACAGGAACAGCGTGTAGAGCAGCTTGGCCACCCAGTTGTTCACGCGCACGATCCACCAGGCGCACATCGAGGTGCACAGCAGGATCAGGACCACGGAGCCGACGGTGATCAGCAGCGTCCAGCCAAAGCTGGCGAAGAAGTTCGTCGTCTCAATGCCGCGGGTGTAGTTGTCGAGGCCCACGAAGGTCTCGCCCACCGGGAAGGAGAACGTGTCGGTGCTGATGTACACCTTCGACTTGAAGGAGTTGATGATGACCAGGAAGATCGGGAAGACCCAGGCGATGGACAGCGCCGAGAAGAACAGCGTCCACAGCAGGCCATGCTTCGGCTTATCGGTGTTCACGCTGCGACCTCCTTTGAAGTGGTGAGCTTGTTCTGCAGCAGGGCGACGATGGCGACCAGGATGAAGAACAGCACTGCCTTCGCCTGGCCAACGCCTTCATAGCCGACCTTGGAGTAGAACGTGTTGGTGATGTTGAGCGCCAGGCCTTCCGACATGCGCGACGGGGCGCCGTTGGTGAGGGCCAGGTTCTGGTCGTAGAGCTTGAAGCCGTTGGTGACGGTCAGGAACGAGCAGACGGTGATGGACGGCATCATCAGCGGGATGATGACCTTGAACATCGTCTGGCGGCCATTGGCGCCATCGACGGCGGCCGCCTCGAGCACGTCGGTCGGCAGCGACTGCATGCCGGCGATGTAGATGATCATCATGTAGCCGATTTGCTGCCAGCACACGAGGATGACCAGGCCCCAGAAGCCATAGGTTTCGCTATAGGTCAGCGACTTCGCCCAGTGGGAGAGGACGCCGTTGAGCAGCAGCATCCAGATGTAGCCGAGGATGATGCCGCCGATCAGGTTCGGCATGAAGAACACCGAACGGAACAGGTTGGAGCCGCGGATGCCCTTCGTCAGGAGGTATGCAACCGCGAACGCGATGACGTTGATGATGATCGTCGTGACGATCGTCAGCAGCGTCGAGAAGCCCAGCGCGTGCAGGAACGTCGAGTCCGACAGCGCCTTCTTGTAATTGGATAAACCGACCCATTTCGCATTGGTCACCGTCGAGAACTTGCAGAAGCTCAGGTAGACGCCGTAAACAAACGGCACGATGAAACCGATAATGAATGCTGCGAACGTCGGAAGCACAAACAGCGCCCACCAGCGGCGAATCGCCTTACCGGCCATGCTGATCATAGTTCGCCCACTTTCTTTCCTTCAATATTCAAGACCCACGCACCACGGCAGCGTGCCTGCATGGTTGAATGTGTTGGTGACGGCCCTGCGATAGTGCCGGACGTTTGCCAGGCGCCATTGCCGAACCTTCTAGGCCTTAAGAGTATCAACGCATTGGAGCAATGTCAAACGTTGTCATTTTTTGCGTGTTGACCCGCGTGTTGCAATATTTGTTTCTGCGTCGTTTTGCCCTATAATGATTGAAAGTAAGCCATTTGTGAGGATTCAAAACTCTTTTGCAAACGTTTGTGAAAGGGGCTTCACAACAAACGTTTGCAATATACTAGAACTTCAACGATGAAGAGGTCACCCTTATGAACACGAGCATTCAAGATGTTGCGCGTGCGGCACAGGTCTCCATTTCCACCGTTTCGCGTTCCTTCACGCGACCGGAACTGGTTTCGAAGGCCACGCGCGACAAGGTCCTTCGCGTCGCCGACGAGTTGAACTTCTCGACGTCGCGCTCCGCAGCCGCCCTGAAGACGGGCCGCTCCATGCGCATTGCGCTGCTAATGAGCGACCATATCCGCCGCTGGTTCGGCGCGTCGGTCATCGAAGGCCTCAACGAGGTCCTCGGCGCCGAAGGCTACGATCTGTCGATTTTCCAGATTTCCAGCGTCGAGGAACGCAAGGAGTTCTTCAGCATGCTGCCGGTGCGCCGCAACGCCGACGCCGTCATCGTCGAATCGTTCGACACCGAGCCGGAGGAAATCGCCGAGCTCGCCACGATCGGCGTGCCGATCGTCGGCATCAACTCGGTGCTGCCGCAGGAACGCGGCTTCACCGGCGCCATCAACATCGACGACCCGCAGGGCTCGGTGCTCGCCGCGCGGCACCTGATCAACCTCAACCACCGCCGCATCGCCTACGTGCGCACCGCGCGCAACGTTTCGGTGCACTTCAGCGTCCAGCAGCGTTTCGACGCGTTCATGGCCTGCTGCGCCGAAGCCGGCATCGAACCGACCGTCATCACGGCCGGCGAGGGCCGCGACCGCATCAGCCGCGTCGTCACCGAACTGCTGAGCATGGACGACCTGCCGACCGCCGTCGCCTGCCAGGAAGACGGCATCGCCATCCCGCTGATGTTCCAGCTGATGCGCAACGGCTTCTCGATTCCGGGCGACATTTCCGTCATCGGCTACGACAACAGCTCGTTCGCCCACGATCTGGGGCTGACCACGATTGCGCAGGACCCGGTCGAGATGGCGCGCACCGCCGCGCACATGACGCTGGACCTCATCTCCGGCGAGCAGCCTGAGAAGCTGTTCATCGTCGAGCCGGCGCGCCTGTGCGTCCGTTCCAGCACCGGCCCCGCCCGCCTCGTCGGCTAACCGGAACGTTCCAGCGTTACAGGAACACAAGATTCCCAGGCCAACGGCAACACCGCAAGCCGCCCCATCAGGAAGGCCCCGCCTAGAGCGGGGCCTTCCTGTATGTGCTGCATCCGAATACGAAAAAGCCCCCGCGCGAGGCGGGGGCGGAAGTAGTGCCGCGGCGGCCCGATCAGCTCAGGCCGTCAGGCGAGGATCACTCGTTGGCTTCCTTGTACTGGGTGGCCCAGTTGTCGACGAAGGCCTTGACGACGTCATCCCAGCTGCCGGTGCCCTGGGCGTAGGCAAGCATCGCCTGGCCGAGGTCGTCCTTGTACTCTTCAGACGGCATCATCGAGAAGTCCCAAGCGACCTGGGTGAGGTCCTTGTTCTGGATCGAGGCGTTGGCGTCCTTGATCAGCGGGTTGTCGGTCTCGACGTCGTTGAAGGTGGAGAACGGCGTGGTGAAGCCCATCGTCTCGGAGAGGGCCTTCTTGCCGGTGTCGGAGGTGATGACCCACTCCAGGAACTTCTCGGAAGCCTTCTGGTCGGCGTCCGAAGCCTGGGAGTTGATGCACCAGTAGTTCTCGGAGCCGGTGGCGAGGCCTTCGGTCGCGTCGTCGACGCCGATGTAGATCGGGATCATGCCGATGGAGTCAGCCTTCATGCCGGCCTTCTCGAGGTCGGACCAGGCCCAGGTGCCGTTCTGGTAGAACACGGCCTTGCCCAGCGCGAATTCGGAGCTGGCGTCGTCACCGGTCTTGGAGCTCAGCTGCGAGGCAGCGGTCGTGGAGTCGGTGATGTACAGGTCGAAGATGTTCTTGAAGTTGTCCATGTACATGTCCTTGATGGACGACGGCTCAGTGGTGACGTTGTCCTTCTTGAACTGGTAGTACAGCGGGATGTTGGCGAGGTGCGTCTTGAAGCGCCAGTCGGAGGAGGAATCGAAGCCGGCAGAGGTGAACGCGCCGTCCACGCCGAGGTCGGCCTTCTTCGCCTGGATGTCGTCGGCAACTTCCTTGAGCTTGTCGAAGCTGTTGAGATCGTCGATCGAGGAGATCTTGGCGCCGTCGGTGGCGATGTACTTGTTCAGGATGTCCTTGTTGTAGATGATGCCGTAGGATTCGATGACGTACGGCACGCCGGCGACTTCATCGCCGTTCTTCAGGGCCAGCGACTGGTCGTTGAGGTCCTTGTAGATGGTGGTGTTGGACAGGTCCGCGCAGTAGTCCTTCCAGGAGGCAAGGCCGACCGGGCCATTGACCTGGAAGATCGTCGGGGCTTCGCTCTTGGCGAGTTCCGACTTCAGCGTCTGCTCGTAGGTGCCCGAAGCAGCGGTCTGCACCTTGACCTTCACGCCGGTTTCCTTCTCGTATTCCGAGGCGAGGGTGGTCCACTCGTCCGCGGTCTCCGGCTTGAAGTTCAGGAAGTACACGCTGCCTTCGCTATCAGAGCTGGAGTTGTCGGAGCCGCAAGCGGCAAGCGACGTAACGGACATGGCGGCGACGGCCACGAGGCCCAGTGCTGTTTTTACATTACGATTCATCATCGAACCTTTCTTCATAAACATCGAATACGATGTCAGCGCCTGTGCGCTAGCAAGAAGCTGCTTTCCTCATAACTTCTTTACTCACTCATTATGCACGAACCTCGCCGGAAATGCAAACGTAATCAGAAAATGAGTGAAATTTTGTCACAAGAACTGCGCTTAAGCGCTTAAGATTCGGCGTTTTTCAACGCTTCCAGCGTAGTCAACCATTTTGCAAGCGTTTGCTGAAATGGCTGCAAACGCTTGAAGCAGCTCCGTTCCGGCGTTCCCTAGGGAGCCCCTTGCAGCCATCGCCGGCTGCTGCCCCGCACTTGCGGAGCGTCATGCCTCTCCGCGAGTCGCGCAATCGGGCTCCAAGCGTGTCGCGAGCCGCTGCCGTCGCTGTAGCATCGGAGATATACGGCCAATCTCTGGCGGGGTCAGCGAACTACAGGAACAGAAAAGGGGCTTTTCATGACCGCTAACAATACGCACGCCGACTGGTGGAAGCAGGCGGTGGTCTATCAGGTATACCCACGCAGCTTCCGCGACTTGAACGGCGATGGCCTCGGCGATATCGCCGGCATCACCGAACGCGTCGGATACCTCAAGTCCCTAGGCGTTGATGCCATCTGGCTGTCCCCCTTTTATCCGTCCGACCTCGCTGACGGCGGCTACGACGTCATCGACTACCGCAATGTCGATCCGCGCCTAGGCACGCTCGACGATTTCGACGCCCTCGTCGCTGCCGCGCATGCAGCCGGAATGAAGATCATCATCGATATCGTTCCGAACCACACGTCCTACCATCATACTTGGTTCCAGGAGGCGCTGAAAGCCGGCCGCGGTTCGGCCACCCGCGAGCGCTACATCTTCCGCGAGGGCCGAGGCGAGCAGGGCGAGCTGCCGCCGAACGACTGGGAGTCGCTGTTCGGCGGCTCGGCATGGCAGCGCGTCGACGACGGCCAGTGGTACCTGCACCTGTTCACGCCCGAGCAGCCGGACCTGAACTGGAACCATCCGGACGTCCACGAGGACTTCAAGAACACGCTGCGCTTCTGGTCCGACCACGGCGCCGACGGCTTCCGCATCGACGTCGCGCACGGCCTGGCGAAGGACCTCGACTCGCGCCCGCTCGAGGAGCTCGACGCCTACTCGGTGTTCGACACATCGAATCCGGACGGCACGCATCCGCTGTGGGACCGCGCCGAGGTCCACGACATCTACCGCGAATGGAACGAGGTGTTCAACGAGTACGATCCGCCGCGCTTCGCCGTCGGCGAGGCCTGGGTCATGCCTGAGCACCAGCATCTGTACGCGCGCGAAGACGAGCTCGGCCAGGTCTTCAACTTCGAGTTCGCCAAGACAGACTGGAACGCGCCCGGCTTCCGCGCCGCCATCACCGAGGGGCTTCAGTCGGCCGACGAGTCCGGCTCGACGACGACATGGGTGATGAGCAACCACGACGTCGTGCGCCACGCCACCCGCTACGGGCTGCCGCAGGCCGCCTGCCGCGAGTACCACCGCCTCGCCAACGACTGGCTGCTGCGCAACGGCACCACCTACATCGAGGACCGCGAGGCCGGCAACCGCCGCGCCCGCGCCGCCATCATGATGGAGCTCGGGCTGCCCGGCTCCGTCTACGTCTACCAGGGCGAGGAGCTGGGGCTGCCGGAAGTGGCGACGATTCCGTGGGACCGCCTGGAGGACCCGGTAGCCCGCAACACCGACCATGCCGGCGCCGAAAAGGGCCGCGACGGCTGCCGTGTGCCGCTGCCGTGGGATTCGTCTGACGAACCGTCGCCGGCTGACTGGGATCCGCAGTTCGGCACCGGCGCCTCGTTCGGCTTCTCCGGCCCGTCCGTCGACGCTACCGACACCGCCGACACCAGCAATTCCGCTTCCGACACCAATAGCGCTGGCAATGCAGAAGCTGCCGCCCCGGCAGCCCCTGCAGCCGACGGCACGACCCCGGACCCGCATCTGCCTCAGCCGCTGTGGTACCGCTCCTACTGCGCCGACGTCGAGGACGCCGACCCGGATTCGATGCTCAACCTCTACCGCCGTGCCATCGCGCTGCGCCAGTCGGCGCTGACCTCGACGCGCAGCACCGAGTTCACGTGGGCGGCTCCCGGCGCGTTCGGCGACCAGAGCGCCGACGTCATCGCCTATTCGCGCCCGCTCGACGACGAAAACGGCGACCGCTTCGCCTGCATCGTCAACTTCGGCGAACGGCCGGTAACGCTGCCGAACGGCGAGATCATCCTCAAGTCCTCCCCGTTTGACGGCTACGAGCTGCCGCAGGACACCGCCGCCTGGATGCGCATCTAGCGGCACGCAATCTCCCGCAAACGCAACAGCCCGGCGCCTATCAAGACGCCGGGCTGCAGTTTTCTCCGAAGCCGCCCCTTCCCCGCCTAGGCGCCGCAAGGGGCTCCCGGAAATCGCCTTAGCAGTTCCACGCTTCGATGACCGGCTCGCCCTTGTACATGCCGAGCACCGAATAGTGCGCGGTATCGAGCTTGAGATGCTTGGCGAACGCCGGCTCCACGCCCAGCCACTGCGTCGTCAGGATCCGCAGGATGTGTGCATGGGCGACGAACAGCACGTCCACTCCGGTCGCCAGCGTCGGCATCACCGCCTCGATTGCCCTGCGGGCGCGGGCTGCCGCGTCGTCCAGCGATTCGCCGGCGCCGTTGACGACGTGGATTACGGTGCCGTCCGGCAGCGCGACGTCGCGTTCGCCGGACATTGCCGCAGGCAACGCGGTGGGACCGTCCGCCCACACGTCCCACGCGAAGCCGGCCCCGGCCTGAATCTCCTGCCGCGTACGGCCCTCGGCGCGGCCGTAATCCCATTCCTTGATCGCTTCGGTCGGCCGGTTGTCGCCGAAGCCGGCCAGCGCGGCGGTGCTGCGGGCCCGCTGCAGCACGCTGACGTGCACGTTCGCCGGCTCGAATCCGTCCGGGAACGCGGCGCGCAGCCGTTCGCCGGCCGCCACTGCCTGCCGCTCCCCCTCGCTGGTGAGCGGAATGTCACTCCACCCGGTGTGCTGTCCGGAAACGCTCCATGCCGTCTGCCCGTGCCGCAGCAGCACGAGCCGCCCCCAGCCTCCGCGGTGCAGCTCGCTTTGGTCGGCTTGCGCGGCGCTTGCGTATTCGTTGGGTTCCGTAGCGGTCATTTCGATCTGCTCCCTTCAGCGGCTTCGCTTCTCGGCATACGTTGCGGCATTGTCCTCCGCCAGTCTCAATCTTCCCTGAAAGAGGCGTTCGGCGCGGCGTTCGTTAAGAGTACCGACGTTACCCGAGATTATTCCTTCCCACCAACTTTCGTCCAAACGGCATCCGCCATCCGCGGTACAAAGGCGCCGCGCAGCTCCAACTCGCCTACACTGGAGGATATGAGTACGAAGTCTTCTGCGAGCGGCGCCAAGGCGGCCGCAACCGAAAGCAAGCTTGCCGGCACCGCCGACACCGTCGTCGAGCAGCTTGACAAAGTCAACGAGAAGGTAACGAAGCTGCGCAACGACCGCGCCAGCGATCCGGAAACGGCCGGCGACAAGGTCGTCAAGGCCGCGCTGCCGGCGCTGTCGGGAGCGGTGGCCGGCAAAGCGTTCCAGCTGGGATGGAACGCGATCATGAAGAAGATCCACCCGTCGCCCGACGACGACGCGAAGGACCGCCAGCAGGGGCTGCTGATGAGCATGCTGTTCGCAGCGCTGTCGGCGGCGTTCTGCACCGCCATTACGTCGCTGTCGACGAAGGGTTCGAACGCGCTGGTCAGGCATTGGGAAGCGAAACGCAGCAAATAAACCCCAGGATTTTTCCCCGCAGCACTTCGCGGCATAAGCTTTCGAAAGGGGATGGAAAGGAACATTATGGTGGACGATTTTACGAGCAACGAAACGATGAAGGTACTGCTGGGACGCCGTTCCGTCCGCTCCTTCAGCGACCGCAAGATTGACGGCGCCATTATCGACGCAATGGAATCGGCAGCGCAGCGCGCGGCGTCGAGCCAGTACCTCAATGACTGGTCGGCAATCCGCATCGAGGATCCGGAGCTCAAGGCCGAACTCGCCAAGATCGGTGGCCAGGCCTACATCGCGCAGGCGCCGCTGCTGTACGTGTTCGTGCTGGACGAGTATCGCAATGCCGTCATCGCGCAGAGCAAAGGCGTCGATATCTACTCCGATGCGTTCACGCTGCGCGACAGCTACCGGTTCTCGCAGGCGCAGAACGATACGGTGCTCGCGCTGCATGCCATGGAGACCGCGGCCGAGTCGTTCGGGCTGGGATGCGTGATCCTCGGCTCGATCCTTGCCGATATCCCCAGGCTCATCGAGCTGCTCAACCTGCCGGAATACACGTATCCGGTGCTGGGCCTCGCGCTCGGGTACCCGGCTCCGTGGAACGAGGAGCTCAAGCCGCGCATGGCCCGCGAAGACCAGTTCTTCGTCAATGGCTATGATGTCGACCCCGAGCGCATCCTCGAGCACGTCAAGACGTTCGACGAGCAAGTGCACCAGTACTACGACGAGCGCGACACCAGCCGCCCGGTCGATCCGTTCAGCGACCAGGTCGCCGAAAAGGCCGTCGCCACCAACGTCCTGAACCAGGCCCTCACCCACGCCAAGCCCCAAGGCTTCCACCTAGACCGCTAACCCATCCCCGTCGCCCCCCCCCGCTGGCGGGGGCCGGAGAGCGCGAGCGGAGCGAAGCGCGATCCGGGGGGTGGTCCCGCGCCGCCAGCGCGGGCAGCCAGCCCCGCACGCGACAAGGCCCCGGATGCGAAACAAGCCCCGGATACGGGAAAGCCCCCGCCAGGCATAGGCCTGCGGGGGCTTCATCCGGATAGGCTCCGGCGGGTATGCGAAAGGCCCCGGAACCATAACGGGTTCCAGGGGCCCGGGTATGCGGAAACCCCCGGGGGCTCTAAGCCTTTCCGGGGGTTTCCATAACGTGTAAACGCGGCGGCGTGCTACTCTCCCACATCCTCTCGGATGCAGTACCATCGCCGTGCCAGGCCTTAGCTTCCGGGTTCGGAATGGGGCCGGGCGTATCGCCTGGGCCATGGCCGCCGCGAAATCCTGATGCGGAACACGCGCCCCCGAGGGGCGGGTTCCGGGTGTCCGGTTTGGGAACCGGATGGTGGACGCGTAGAAGAATGGGATCGGTCTTGCAGTGATTGCCGGCTGGTTCCGGTGGAACCCGCTGGCGTGACCCAGTGCCGTTCTGGCCCTTGAAAAGGGCTGGTTGCACGGGAGTCATAGTGTTGGTTGCGGTTCGGCCGTTAGTACCGGTCAGCTCCACCCCTCGCGGGGCTTCCACGTCCGGCCTATCCACCACATGG
>NZ_JBKEUU010000007.1:0-39314 GCF_056356715.1 Bifidobacterium sp. LH_450
CCCGCCCCGCCCTACCAAGGCAGGCGCCGCGCCCAATGAGAAAGCCCGGGGCCAACCGGCCCCGGCCCCCTGTCAACTATCCGCCGGGACATGTGTCAAGCATGCGCTGAGACATGTGTCAACTATCCGCCGAGACAGGACACGGAACGCAACGCAGGGACCGAATGGAAAATCGTGGAAGATTTAGCGCCGTTCGTGAGCGATCCATCTGCTTTCTTCAGATTCTGGGACTACACCAGCGACGTTGGCTGGCTGGTGACGTTCCGCGACGGAGCTGCCACCGTTTGCGACGAAGAGGAACCCGAGGAAGAGGAACCGGACGGGGCGAACGAAGGGTAACGCACGCCGACTGAAATATACCGTCCTCTCTACGTTCCAGTCGGTGGCGGCGTGTGAGCGACTGGAACGTAGATTTCTGGCTATTTTTCAGTCGGTGGGGAGGGAACCAGCAGGCGCTGCGGAAAAGCGACGGCGAGCGGCGCTTTACGGCGGGAAACGCGGGGAATGGTTTCGTCGGGGCGGAACGGTATGAATACTAACTGTTAGGTTTCTTACTATTTGTGACGCGAAAGGGTGACGGGACGGCATGGATTCGATCCATTATCTGCTGATGAAGACGCATTTGATGCTGTTTCATCGGGTGACGGCCCGCATTGGAGAGTTCGGGTTGACGCCCGGACAGCCGAAAGTCCTCGACTATTTGGCGAGCCATGGCGAAGCTGACCAGAGCACCATCGCCAAAGGCTGCCAGATCGAGAAGGCAACGATCGGCAGCATCCTCGAGCGCATGGAAAAGAAAGGCCTGATCCGCCGCGAACGCCACGAAAACAACCGGCGTTCGATTTTCGTCACGCTGACGCCGGAAGGAGAGAGGACGGCGCAGGCGTTGCAGGAAGTCTTCAGCCAGGCGGAACGGCCGGTCAACGACGCGTTGAGCGACGAGGAACTCGCCCAGCTCAAGGCGTTGCTGGAGAAAGCGGCGGCAGCCATCGAAGCGGCCGACGACTAAGCCGGGCAGCCGCTCTGCGGCGAGCCCATTCCCCGGCTTCCCGCGGCCGCGTTTCCGGCAGAAACCCAACGCAGACAAGAGAGCACGTCAATATATATCCACCAAAGGAAGTGATTCCTTACGCAAGGAACAGCAATCCCCTCCGTAACATCCCCCAAACCGTCCCCAACCAACGGCAACTGCCAGCCGAACCGCTGGAAGCGCTTCGCCGGGCGCATCATGGCGCGCCATATTCCGGCCCGCGCCGTCGTCATGTTCGCCGGCATGGCGATCATGGGCCTGGGCGTCTCGCTATCCATCAAGGCGGACCTCGGCACGTCGCCGATTTCCAGCATCCCGTACGCCACCGCCTGCATTTCCGGCCTGACCGTCGGCACAACGACGATCATCATGAACGTAACGTTCGTCGTTCTCCAGATTCTCATTCTGCGCCGCGAGACGCGCTGGAGCACCGTCGCGCAGCTGATCATGGCCGTCGGCATGGGCGTCGCCATCGATATCTGGGACGCCATCCTGCCGTTCGCGACGCCCGGCAACTACCTGGCGCAGTGGGGCATCTGCGCGCTCGGCATCGTCGCGGTCGGCCTCGGCGTCGCGATGGAAGTGCGCGCGAACCTGCTGCTGAACGCCGGCGAAGGCATGGTCCAGACGCTCGCAAGCAAGTTTCACGTGAAATTCAGCAATATGAAGATCATTTTCGACACCAGCTGCGTCGTGCTTGCGTTGGCTGCCGCGTTCGCGTGCCTCGGAGCCCCCGCGGGCGTGCGGGAGGGAACGCTGGCAGCGATGCTGTGCGTCGGGCTGTGCGTCAAGTTCTTCACCAAGATTATCCACCGCATCGACCTGAAGCGCTGGGCGCTCGCCGACTGAGCGGGTTTCGTTTCCGCTTTTTCGTTCCCTCTTTCGCGGCGAAAACCCAGCGGATCGTTCCATCGGCGCCATGTGCGGCGAACGTTGCGGCGTTCGCCGACGCTTTGTGAAAATCTCCTTCCATCCGGCCGTCCACCATTGGACGGCCGGATGTTTCATGCTAACGTGCCAAGCTGTGCGCGACGCGTAAAAATGGCGGCTTTTCGCCGTTTTCCTAGCGCCGAACGCATAGAATCGAGGTATGACGCTGAAGAAATGGGACCACTACACCGACGTGCCGCTGTTCATACTGTCGGCAGTGTTCCTGTTTGCGTATTCGTGGGAAGTGCTGGCGGGAACGTATACGGCGCTGTGCAACTACGTCATCGACGCGATCTGGGCCATCTACGCCATTGATTACGCCGTATCGCTGTACCTGGCGCCGAACCGGCGCGAATGGTTCAAGAAGAACCTGCTGCTGCTCGCCACGATCGCGCTGCCGATATTCCGGCCGTTGCGGCTGCTGCGGCTCGTTGCGATGCTGCAGTTCTTCAACCACGGCACCGGCATCGCGGCGCGCGGGCGCATCACGCTGTACGCCAGCTCGATGGTGGCTGTGCTGATCTACGTGGGGGCGCTCGCCGAATACGCGGCCGAGCACAACGCTCCCGGCGCGAAGATCACGACGTTCCCGCTGGCGGTATGGTGGGCGTTCGTCACGATCGCCACCGTCGGCTACGGCGACTTCTACCCGGTCACGGCCATGGGACGGCTCATCGCCATCATCCTGATGCTCGCCGGCATCGCGCTGATCGGCATCGTCACGGCGATGATCGCTTCGTGGATCATCGACCAGGTGAACCGCGAAAGCGTCACGCTTGCGCAGGACGAAACGCAGGCCACGACCGCCGAATCCCGGCTGCTGCAGGGACAGATGCTGCAGCTGTCCGATTCGGTGAGCACCCTCAACAACGAAATCGTCAAGCTGCGGCATGCGACGAAGAAATACCAGAAGTCGAAGAAGCGGCACAAGGACCATGCGGGACATTCGAACTTCGGTACGGAACCGGACCAGCAATCCGCCGTCACCGAGTCGATTCCGCCGGTGCATGTACCGTCCGGCGCGTCGTCCGGCGCCGCGTCTGCGCGCCGGACGCGTTCGGCGGCCGCCGTACGGTCGGCGCAGCCGGGACGTTCCGGCATTGCGCGGCCGGGCGGAGCCGGGCGCATGGCCGGCGGCGCACGCGGCGCGGGGAGCGCATCCGGCCATGCGTTCTCGGTGCCCGATTCGCACGGCGCCGGCGCGTTCCACCCGGCGCCCGTGTTCCACGGGGCTGCGACCTACGTCAACGCCCAGGCGCAGATGCACGGCGAGCCGCATGCCGCGCTCCACGCGGCCTATCCGGCGGCCGGCTCTCATGGAGTCGGCTATCCCGGCGCCCACGGCGGCGCGCAATCTGTGGCTTCCAACGCTGTACCGGAGGGGACCGGCGCAGCAGCGCAATACCTCGCGCCGCAGTATGGAACGCAAGGTGCGGCGCCACGCAAACGCTGCAGGCCGGTGCAGCAGCACTATACGAGTCCGCGACGGAAAGGAAAGTAAGTCGTGATGAAAAGCAGGAACGAGATTGAACGCATGCTGCGCAGCTGTTCGCCGCACGAACTGGCGGCGCTGCTCAGCGGCGAGACGATGTGGACAACGCGCGCCAACATCCGCGCCGGCATTCCGTCGCTCACGATGAGCGACGGCCCGCACGGCCTGCGCTGCCAGCTGCACGTTGCCGGCGGCGACAATCTTGGCATCGGCACCGCCGCTGAATCCACCTGTTTCCCCAGCGGCTCGACGCTGGCGATGAGCTGGGACGAAGCGCTGTTCGACGAGATTGGCGAGGCGATGGGCCGCCAGGCCGCCGCTCTCGGCGTCGGCATGGTGCTGGGGCCGGCCGTCAACATCCAGCGCGACCCGCGCGGCGGCCGCACGTTCGAGTACCTTTCGGAAGATCCGGAAGTCTCCGGCCGCCTCGGCGCCGCGATGGTGCGCGGCATCCAGCGCACCGGCCGCGCCGCCTGCCCGAAGCATTTCGCCGTCAACAGCCAGGAACTGCGCCGCCAGGCCAGCAATTCCGTCGTCGACGAGCGCACGCTGCGCGAAATCTACCTGACGGCGTTCGAAATCATCGTCCGCGAAGCCGAGCCGATGGCGATCATGACGTCCTACAACATGATCAACGGCACCTATGCTCACGAAAACTCGCGCCTGCTGACGTGGGTCCTGCGCGACGAATGGGGCTTCGACGGCATGGTCGTGTCCGACTGGGGCGGTTCGAACAGCGCGGTGGCGGCTGTCAAGGCCGGCGGTTCGCTGGAAATGCCGTCGCCGGGCATGGTAAGCGTGCGCGAGCTCAAGGAAGCGTTCAAGGCGGGGGAGATTACCGGCGACGAACTGCTCGAGCGCGCCGTCGACGTCGCTCGCGTCGCGCTGTCGGTAGCCGAATCCGACGCTGCGGGCGCTTGTGAAGCCGGTATGGAATCGCTGCTGGAAAGCGGCCACGACCTGGCCGTGCGGGCTGCCGAACGCTCGATGACGCTGCTGAAGAACGACGGGGCGCTGCCGCTGGCGTCCGGAACGCGCGTGGCGCTGCTGGGCGGCATGGCGTCGCAGCTGCGCTTCCAGGGCGGCGGTTCGTCCGAAGTGACGACCGGCCATGCCGAAACCGACTTGGCGTCCGCGCTGCGCGACGCCGGTCTGGACGTCGTTGCCCAGGAAGAGGGCTACGTTGCCGGCTCCGCCGAGTCGGACGCGCGCAAGATTGCGCGCGATGCGGCCCGGGCCGCCGGCTCGGACGCGGACGTCGTCGTCGCCGTCGTCGGCCTCGACGACCGCAGCGAATCGGAAGGCGCCGACCGCGCCGACCTGCAGCTGCCGCAGGCGCAGAACGACATGATGCGCGAAGCGGTCCGCTGGTGCAAGGAAGCCCGCAAGCCCCTGGTCGTCGTGCTGCTGGGCGGCAGCCCGGTCGAGCTGCCGTGGCTCAAGGACGTCGACGCGCTGCTGCTGGCCGGGCTGCCCGGCGAAGGCGCGGCGCCGGCGATTGCCCGTACGCTGGCTGGAATGGTCAACCCGGCCGGCCATGTGGCGCAGACGTGGCCGTTAGCAGCTTCCGACATGCCGACCGCGGGCCGCTTCCCGGTCGCCAGCCGCGATTCGTACTACCTCGAAGGGCCGTTCGTCGGCTACCGCTACTACACGACGACCGGCCAGCCGGTCGCCTTCCCGTTCGGATTCGGCCTGTCCTACAGCGCGTTCGAGCTGGGCGACCTTGAGATTTCTGACGGCGAGGCGCGCTGCACGGTGCGCAACGTATCGGAGCGCGACGGCGAGACGGTCGTGCAGATGTACGTCGAAGCGCCGTCCGACGGGGGCGCCCGCCCCCTGCGCGAGCTCAAGGGATTCGTGCGCGTGGCCGTGCCGGCCGGCGAATCCCGCACGGTGCGGCTGCCGTTCAACGACCGCACGTTCCGCCATTTCGACGTGGCGAGCAACCGGTGGCGCACGACGAGCGGCGCGTGGACGGTCGGCGTCGGCTTCGATTGCGAGAACCTGCCGCTGACCGGCCTGGTGCACGTGCACGGCGACATGGCGCCGCAGCCGGCCGACCCTGCGCTGGGCGCCTATATATACGGCGACGTCCACCAGGCGAGCCGCGCGGAGCAGCAGACGCTGTTCGGCATCAAGGCGCACGGCATCGCGCCCGACGACGTCCCGCTGGGCGCGGGCGATCTGGACGGATCGGTGCGCGAGATGGACGTCAACGACCCGCTGCGCGACTGGGCCGAGCGTTCGCCGGGCCGTGCCGGACGCTGGGTGGGCCGTACGCTGATGCGCCGCGTCGAGCGGCACGAAGCGCCGGACGGCTCCGTCGACTTCGCCACCCGCTTCGTGCTGGACATGCCGCCGCGGGCGATGGCGAAGCTGACCGGCGGACGGATCGACGGCGCCATGGCGCAGGCCATTGCGCAGTTCGGCAGCGGGCACCCAGTGCGCGCAACCGTTGCGCTGGTGCGCAACACGCCGAAGAATCTTGTGCAAAACGCCGTCGAAAACGCCAAATTGCATCGAAAAATTTGACGGGTTCAGCGGTTCGTGTATAGTGTTCTATCAGCTCAATGAAGAGAAATCTCCACTGACTGAAAACCAAATACCGTGGAAGTTTACCGCCGCGTCGAAGTCGACGGCAGTGAATGGAAACACCATAAGTAATCCCCTCACAACGGATCGTTCGGCACGTACCTGCCGATGAAAGGATGAACAATGGCAGAAGTCATTTTCGACCATGTGACTCGTATCTACCCGGGCAACGACAAGCCGTCGGTGGATGATCTCAACCTCGACATCAAGGACGGCGAATTCCTCGTCCTCGTCGGCCCCTCTGGCTGCGGCAAGTCGACCACGCTGCGCATGCTCGCAGGCCTCGAAGAAGTCAACAAGGGTCGCATCATCATCGGTGGCAAGGACGTCACCACCATGCAGCCGAAGGATCGCGACATCGCCATGGTGTTCCAGAACTACGCGCTGTACCCGCACATGACCGTCGCCGACAACATGGGCTTCGCCCTGAAGATCGCCGGCACCCCGAAGGACGAGATCCGCAAGCGCGTTGAGAAGGCCGCTGAGATCCTCGACCTGACCGAATTCCTTGACCGCAAGCCGAAGGCCCTTTCCGGTGGCCAGCGCCAGCGCGTCGCCATGGGCCGCGCTATCGTGCGTGAGCCGAAGGTCTTCCTCATGGACGAACCGCTGTCGAACCTCGACGCGAAGCTCCGTGTGCAGACCCGTACGCAGATCGCCGCGCTGCAGCGCCAGCTGGGCGTCACCACGCTGTACGTCACCCACGACCAGACCGAGGCCCTGACGATGGGTGACCGCATCGCCGTCATCAAGCTCGGCATCCTGCAGCAGGTCGGCGCTCCGACCGAGCTGTACGATCGCCCGGCCAACGTCTTCGTCGCAGGCTTCATCGGCTCGCCGTCGATGAACATCAACACCCACCCGGTCGTCAACGGCAAGGCGAAGATCGGCGAGGACACCATCGACCTCCCGCAGGAGGCCGTGGCCAAGCTCACCCCGGAAGACAACAACGAAATCGTCGTCGGCTTCCGTCCGGAAGACGCCACGCTCGCTGGCCCGGATGACGCCAACGCGTTCTCGCTCAAGGTCGTCAACGTCGAGGATCTCGGCTCCGACGGCTACATCTACGGCAACATCCTGACTGACGACGCCGTCGCCAACCAGGAGCACAACGCCATGATGTCCGATCAGAACAAGCTCACCACGATCCGCGTCAACCCGCGCGCCCTGCCGAAGGTCGGCGACGTTGTCAAGATCAAGGTGAACCCGGCCAAGATGCACCTGTTCGCCCCGAGCACCGAGCTGCGCATCAACTGACCGCATCAGCTGTGATGGAGTTGCTGTTCTCCATCCCATAAAGTAACGAGGTTTTTCTTCCTCTCTTGTCGCCTCGTTGGCGAAGGCCCCGCATAGCTGCGGGGCCTTCGTTTTTTGCCAAGAACCGTTATGAACCCGAGTAACCCGTTGAGGTAAAGTAGCCCCTATGAGTAATGACATGCCGCAAATGGATCCGCGGGCGCTGAAAGCGACGTCCGTCAAGGCCGAGGATCCGGCATCGCCGTCCCCGGAACCCTCGTCGCTGAAGATCACCGCTTCCGGCTCGGACCCCAAGATGTTCTCGCTGCCGTGGGAAAAGCCGCTGTCGACGTGGCCGGCGGACCTGCTCGTCAATCTTCCGCGAGGCATTTCCCGGCACGTCGTGCGCTTCGTGCACGTCGGCGACGAAGTCTACGCGATGAAGGAAATCACCCGCAACGTCGCCGAGCGCGAATATGAAATCCTGCGGCAGCTGCAGAAGCTGGACCTGCCGACCGTGCAGCCGATCGCCGTCGTCACCGGACGCCACGGCGCCGACGGGGAGCCGCTGGAAGCGATCCTCGTCACCAAGCACCTGAAGTTCTCGCTGCCGTACCGCGCGCTGTTCAGCCGCACGCTGCGCCCCGACACCGCCGAACGGCTTATCGACGCGCTGGCCGTGCTGCTGGTGCGGCTGCATCTGGCCGGCTTCTACTGGGGCGACGTGTCGCTGTCGAACGTGCTGTTCCTGCGCGATGCCGACGCGTTCTCCGCGTTCCTCGTCGACGCCGAAACCGGCGACCTGCAGGTCAACCTGACCGACGGCCAGCGCGAATACGACATCGACCTGGCGCGCACGAACATCATCGGCGAACTGATGGATTTGAGCTCCGGCGAGCTGCTGCCGCCGGAAGTCGACGAAATCGAAATCGGCAACCGCCTCGTCGACCGCTACCACTCGCTGTGGGACGCGCTGACCGGCACCGACGACTTCAACCCGAACGAAATGTGGAAGATCGAGCAGCGCGTCAACCACCTCAACGACCTCGGCTTCGACGTCGACGAGCTGGAAATGAACACGACCGACGACGGCAACCGCATTCTCGTGCGCCCGCGCGTCGTCGACGCCGGCTACGCCAACCGCAAGCTGCTGCGCCTCACCGGCCTCGACGTGCAGGAAAACCAGGCACGCCGCCTGCTCAACGACCTCGAATCGTACCGCGCGTCGTCGTGGCGCGAAGGCGAGGACCTGGAAATCGTCGCCACCGACTGGATGCGCGAAGTGTTCGAACCGACGGTGCGGATGATCCCGAAGGAATACCGCACGCAGATCGAGCCGGCGCAGTTCTTCCACGAAGTGCTCGAGCACAAGTGGTTCCTGGCGGAGAAGGCCGGCCACGACATCCCGATGGGGGAGGCCGTGCGCAGCTACATCAAAACGATCCTGCCCAAGTACGCGCTCGATACGAAGACGCTGGAGGAACTCAACGCCGAAGCCGATTCCGGCGTCGTCGACGACACCGCCACCTACAACGCCCCGCGCGGCGACGGCACCGACGAGGACGGCTACAACGCCGAGGAGGACCCGGACGCCGCCGTCTGGTCCCACTGACCGCCGTTGTGGCTGCGCAAAGCCGTGACCGCCTCACATCCGTGGAGGCTCAAAACGAAACCGTTGGCTCCGCTGGAACCGACGGTTTCTTCGTATTGCAGGCTGTCGCTCCGGCAAACTTCGCAGCGCTGTCCGTGTCGCCCCTGCATTGCCAAGTATCATATGTGGTAACGAGGAATCTGATGCTCTCTATCTGCTGATTCGGTGGATTTCGGCAGCTTCCGCGGCGTCTAATGGCGAACGTCGCGACTGCATGCAAGCACCCCCCGCTCACCCACCGGGCAGAGAGCTACTGCAGTGTTGCAGCGCATACAGAGGAGACGCTATGCACAGGCAGAATTGGAAACGTGGGAGCAGTGTCGCTTCCCACGCTGGCAGGCATGCGGCGCCCACCGCGACGGTCACGCCGCTATCGCGCCATACCGTACACGGCGCGAATCATTCCGGACAGGGCAATGCCGCGATTGTGGCGCAACGGCGGATGCTTGCGGCGGTAGTGATCGTGGCGCTGGTGCTGTCGTTGCTCACCAGCCTGTTCGCGGTGCCGGCGATGACGGCATACGCAACCGACTACAATCTCGGCACGAATTCCGGCTGGATCGACGCCGACCAGTCGTCGCTGAAATTCGACGGCCAAGACTATTCGAGCGGCATGACGGTGGAGTACGGCGACGACGTCGAGTTCCGGCTGACGTGGGAGGTGCCGAATTCCGTCGATATCAAGGCCGGCGACACGTTCACGTACGCGTTGCCGGACGGCATCGATTTCAGCAATCTGTCCGACACCGCCGTCTACGACAACTACGGCAACCAGGTCGGCACGTTCACCGTCGCCGACGGTACCGTCACCGTCACCATCACGTCGGACCTCGGCAAGAACGTTTCCGCGTACGTCACCGTCGACGGTACCGTCAGCAGCTCGGCGACAGGAGATTCCAACGGCGGCAACGCCTCGTTCACGTTCCCCGGGTACGGCACGTTCGACGTCTACGTCACGCCGAGCTACGGACTGCAGGCATACAAGAGCGGCGCCGTCTCCACCGACGACAACACCGTCTACTATTTCGTCGTCGACGTCACGTCGACGGGCACGAACACGAACGTCAAGATTCAGGACAGCGCCGGCGATCTGCTGAATTTGCTGTCCGATCCGTCCATCCAGATTTATACCGACCCCGACTGCACGCAGCCGTACACCGGCGGATGGTATGTGGAAACGCAGGACGGCCATTCGTTCTCGCTCAACGTCAACGCGATGGCCGACGGGCAGACGCTGTATGTCAAATATTTCGTGCAGGTCGACCGCGCTGCCGTCACCGCCGCGTCCACGAGCAACGACTGGACGCAGATGCAGCGCGTCTACAACAACGTCACCTACTACAGCGAGCAGTCGACGGAACGCAAGGAGACGTCGAACTCGCTGTGGATGAACAGTAACTGGTCGGTTACGAAGAGCGGCTCGCAGGCCAGTGCGGACGCCGACTGCCTGGCCGGCGGCACCGGTTGCGTCATTACCTGGACGATTACGATCGTGCCGCCGGCGGATGCCGACCCGCTGACGTTTGCCACCACCGTGCAGGACGCGCTCGGCAGCAACATGAGCGCCGACAGCAACGCGACAGTGACAATCAGGTCCCAGCAGAACCAGTGGTATGACGCCAATCCGCTCGTCACGACGGCGACGATTGCCGATTTGCTCGCCGGCACCGTCACGCTGCCGGCGCAGGCTGACGGGACCGCCTACCCGGCGTATGTGCTCACGTATTCGGTGACGGCCGACCCGGCCAGCCTGCCGGCGGCCGGCAGCGGCGAGAAAGTCACGTATGCGAACACCGTCACCGTCACGCCCGGCGACGGCACCGGCACGGCGACGGGCACCGGCACCGTGACAATCGGCAAGGATGCCGTCGCGCTCGCGAAAACGTACGCCGGCAGCTCGATGGAAATGAGCCAGCTGCCGTGGACCGTCACGTTCACCGCGCAGGACGACCTGCCGGCCGGCACCGTGCTGACTGACACCGTCGGCGTCGATTCGGCCGGGAACATGTGCGGTTCGAACCAGCAGTATTTCGCCGATGCCACCGTCGTCACCGTGTACACCGATGCCGCGATGACACAGCCGTATGCCGGCAGCTACTCGACTGCCGTCGCTTCCGACCAGCAGTCGGTCGCCATCACGTTCCACGACGCGATCGCCAGCGACACTACGCTGTACCTGCAGTACGTCACCTATGTCAACGGCTCCGTCGACAACGGCACGTACTTCTGCAACACGGCCACGTCGCGCAACCAGACGGTGACGGCGCAGTTCCAGCCGGTCGGCGACAACATGGCCAAGTCCAGCCTGTACTACTACAACCAGTACAACACCACCGGCAAGGACACGACCGGCCTGATGACGTGGCAGCTGTGGATCCACGACGTGGCCAGCAACGCGACGAGCATTGCGATTACCGACACGCTGCCGACCGGGCTGCGGTACGTCGACGGCTCGGCCGTCGGCTATGGCAGGAACATGGTATGGAACGGCAGCGCGAACGCGTACCCCGCCTATGACGGCATCACCGTGACCGACAACGGCGACGGCACCGTCACGTTCACGATTGCCGCCGGGAGTGCCGCGTTTGCCCAGGCGCAGACGGCAGACGGCTTCAATCTGGTCTACGACACGGCGTTCGACTATGCGACGGCGCCGAGCGGTACGAGCGAATACCGGAATTCCGCCACGATCAGCGTCGACGGCCAGCGGCAGGAGCCCGACAGCGCTTCGGTGTGGGCGGCTCCCAGCAAGCTCGTCAACAAGAGCTCCACCTACGACGGCACTACGGCGCCGTACATCACCTACTCGGTTACCGTGAACGCGACGGCGAATACGCTCAACGGCGGCAAGGCGCTCACGCTCACCGATGTGCTTGGCGACGGTCTCGAACTGCGCATGGATTCGGTGGCCTTCACGAACAAGACGACCGGCGAGGAAATCGAGGCGGCCTCCTATTCGTATGATCCGTCGACGAAGACGATCGTGTTCAAGGTGCCGGATGCCACGCCGGTGCTCATCAGCTACAAGGCGCTCGTGCTGCTCACGCCGGGTGACAGCTTCGCCGGGCTCGGCTCGAATGAGATTAGGCTGTCCGGCGTGGCCAGCGACTATGGCCAGACGAAGACCGACCAGCAGGGGGAGGCCATCGAGGCGAAGGCCGGCATTACGTCGGACGCCAACATCCTGCAGATCTACAAGTACGCTGACGGCGACACGACGAACCCGCTCGGCGGCGCCACGTTCAGCGTCGACGAGCTGAGCGTCGACCCGTTGAAGGACAACAGCACCGTGTGGCGCGTCATTGGCAACTCGACCATCACGTCGACGTTGACATCGAGCTCGACCGGCTACACGTCGTCGGTCATGCTCGCTCCGGACACCATCTACCGCGTCCGCGAAACGCAGGCACCGGAAGGGTATTGCCAGGTCGCTGCCGAACTGAAAGGTGCGGACCCGGTCGGCGAGAACTGCACCGGCGAGGACGTCGTCATCTATCTGGTCTATCCGAATAACATGGCAGCCTCCTCCTATCAAGGCATCACTATCCTTGAGGAGGACAGCACCGAGCATGAGCTGACCATCGCGACCGTCGAGGATTCTACCGGCAAGGTGACGACGCTGCAGACCTACCTGTGGGCGGTCAGCAACACCGGCAAGGTGAAGACCGGCTTCACGCTCAGGAAAGTTGACGGTACCAGTGCGCCGCTGCCCGGGGCGACGTTCACGCTGACCAAGGACGGCGACGCGACTTTCGACACCGTCATGTGGAGGTCCGACGACTGCGCCGCCGGCGTGGACGCCCAGGCGGCCAGCGCGGCGGCCGTGCTCGTCTCCTGCACGGCCACCGAAGCGACGTTCGCCAACCTGACGGCCGGCACCTACACGCTGACCGAAACGGCGGCGCCAGACGGGTACGCGCAGGCCGCTCCAATCACCATCGTCATCACCGAAGCCGGCAACGTCATCGTCAATGGCCGCAGCGTGGCGGTTGATGACAACGGTACGCAGACGAACATCGTGACCGTCCCGAACACGCCGCTGACGACGTCGGTGACGGCCACGAAGGTGTGGAACGACGCCGACGACCAGGACGGCGCACGGCAGACCATCACGTTCCACCTGTGGCAGTGCGCGACCGACGGCCTGAGCGTTTGCGACAAGGACAGCGAAGGCTGGACCGAGGTGGCCGGCCAGGCGAAGACGATCAAGCCAAACGGCGCCGAATCGGGCCTGACCGTCGAATGGACGAATCTGCCCATCAAAAACGGTTCGGACGACATCGTCTACAAGGTGACCGAAACGATGAAGGAAGCGACCGGGTTCGACTACACGACGACGTGGCGGTGCACGAGCGGCGAGCACACGGTGACCGGCGGCAACGGCGTGGCCGACAGCGCCATCGGCATGACGGACGGCACCACGCCGCTCGCCTGCACGTTCACTAACACTCACACGCCACTCACCACGGCGGTGCCGGTCACGAAGATCTGGGACGATGACGAGAACAAGGACGGTAGCCGGCCCGACCATGTTGTCGTCGAACTGTATGCGGACGGCACGGCCACTGGTCAGACGCTGACGTTGCGGGCCGACGAGAACGGCGACTGGAGTGGCCAGTTCAGCGACCTGCCGGCCTACAGTGCCGGCGCGCCAATCCTGTACACGGTACGCGAGGTGAACGTGCCGAACGGGTACGTGGCGACCGTCGCGAACGGTACCGACGGCACGGTGACGGTGACGAATACGCACCATCCGAAAGACGACTACGTGTGGATTTCGAAGGTCGACGTCGGCGGCAATCTGCTGGCAGGCTCGCAGCTGACCGTCACCGGCACGACGACGGACGGCGAACAGATCGAGCCGATTTCGTGGACGAGTTCGGGGAGCGAATCGGTTCAGCTTGATCTCAAGCCGGGGCAGTATACGGTGACGGAAACGAAGAGTCCCACTGGCTACAAGGCGGCCGACCCGATTGCGTTTACCGTCTACGAGCAGGAGGACGGTTCGTGCGGCGTGCTGATCAACGGCAAACCGGCCAGCGACAATCTGGTGACCGTCGTTGACTATTTCGAGACGGTCAATGCCAAGGTGAGCAAGACGAGCCTGACGAACGGCGTAGGGGAGCTGAGCGGCGCCACGTTGACGATCACCGGCACCACGCTCGCCGGCGAGACGATTGCGCCGGTGACGTGGGTCACGAACGGCACGCCGCATGCCATCACGCTCGTGCCGGGCACGTACCGGCTGCACGAATCGGCGCCGCCGGACGGGTACGAGACGGCCGACGACATCGTCTTCACCGTCACGCTCGCCGGTACCGTCGAGATCAACGGCGTGGCGCAGGGCGGCAATACGGTGACGATGACGGACGCGCCGGGCACCACTGACGTGACGATCTCGAAGACGGGAATCGGCGGCGGTACGGAACTCGTCGGCGCCGAGTTCACGCTCTCGGGAGTGACGTTCGAGCACAGCGCCGTCAACGTGACGTGGACGACCGGCGTGAGCGGGTCGAGCTCGAGCCCGCTGTGCTCTACCGACGTCACGCCGACCCTCTGCACGCTCGAGGACGGCACGTATACGCTGACGGAAACGGCCGCGCCGGACGGATTCCGCGTGAGCGGGTCGCCAATCTCGTTCACCATTGCGCAAGGCCAGGTCATCGTCAACGGCACGCTGCGTAGCGGCAACGTCATTGCCGTCACCAACGCCGAGCAGGAGTACACGGCGATTTCCGCCGTCAAACGCTGGGAAGACGACCGCGACAACGACGGGTACCGTTCCGGACTGACCGTCACCGCCGTGCTGTACTGCAACGGCGAAATCTGCCGGGATGACGACGGCACGCAACTCACGGAGACGCTCGACAGCACGAACAACTGGGCATATGACTGGACCGATCTGCCTGTCTATGACGCCGACGGCACGAAGATCAGCTACTCGGTCAACGAAACGGTGATCGGCGACGGCGCCGACGAATACCACAACCGCATCTACAAGCGCACGTCGCTCAACGGACTGACGTTCACGATCTATAACATCCATACGCCGGATGCGAACGATCTCAAACTGACGAAGGTGTGGGATGACGCCGACAACCAGGACGGCGTGCGGCCGTCTGCCATCAGCGTCATCGTCTACGGCACTGGAATCTGCTCCGTCGGCGGCCGCGAAGAGACCTGTACGGACACGCTGATCACGACGAATCTGCGCGTGACCGGCGACGGCGAATGGCACTGGACGCTCGAGAATCTGCCGGCGAACAACGCGTACGGCAATCCGTACACGTATTCGGTCGCGGAAACGCCGATTGTCGAATACAACGGCTACGACGAGAACGGGCAGTGCACGTCGGCTGTCGACAGTGCGAACGATTCGTCCGCTGGTGACGATGCTGTGACTTTGGACGGGGATGCGGCTGCTGACAGCACCGGCAGTGACGATTCGGCCGACGATGGCGCCGGTGCTGATTCGTCCGGCACGGCGGCAATCGCCGACTGCTCGCCGCAGATGACGGAGGAGACCGACGCCAACGGCACGGTGACGGCGATTACCGTAACCAACACGCACACGCCGGCCACCACCGCGGTGACGGTGACGAAGACGTGGGACGATCTGGACGACCACAATGGCACGCGGCCGGATTCGGTGACCGTCTGGCTGCTCTCCAGCCTGTGGCCGGAATCCAACGGCTGGCCGGTGCCGCAGTCCAACGCGGTGGCCGACGAGGACGGCACCTGGGTGGACGAATCCACGGTGACGTATCCGAGCGGTTTCAGTGACGGCGACTGCGTGGATACGAACGTCTCCACCGTCGTCGGCGTCAGCTGCATCGTGCTCAATGAAGCCAACAACTGGACGTACACGTTCACGAACCTGCCGAAGTACGCCGACGGTACGCTGGTCGCCTACTCGCTGACCGAACAGTTCACCGTCACCGACGAGTTCGGCCACACGTCGCTCGACGACTACGAGGGCACGGTCGCCAACCTGACCGGCACCATCGTCACCGACGAGAACGGCGACCCGGTGACTGACGGCAACGGCAACGTCACGACCGTCGGTTCTGACGACCACTACGTCTTTGCGCTGACCAACAAATCCGAACCGTATTTCAACCTGCCCACGACCGGCGGCGACGGTCTGTGGATCGGGTGGAGCGTGCTCGGCGCACTCGCACTCGCGGCCGCGCTGTGGATGAGCGCGCTGCTCGCCAACCGGAAAACCCCATGCACGGCCAGCATGCGACGGCGCGCCGGCGGCACGGCAACCGGAACTGACTCGGCAACTCGCCCGGCAACCGGCTCGGGAACTGACAAGGAGACGCTGCGATGAAGAACGATCATATGTTTCACGCGGAACGTCATGGCCGTCACCGCGCTTCGGACCCTCCGCGCCATGCCGGCGCTCGCCGGCAGTCAACGTACCGTGCAGCGTCGCCGAAGCGTTGGCCGGCGGATCGTCACCTGCGCGCACTGCCGCAGCGCCTGCTCGCGCTCGTCCTCGGCCTCGCGATGACCTTCAGCGTTCCGACAGCTGCATTGGCGCAGGAGAACGCTAACGCCTCTGGAACGGGAACGCCGGTGACGGTCGAATCGTTGCAGGGGAGCGTGAACGAGAAACGTGACGTGACGGTCGTCGCGTTCCAGCAGTCGTGGAACACGATCGCCGACGAATGCGAGCGCGTGTACGGGCCGGAAGGCGTGGGGTACGTGCAGGTCTCCCCGCCGCAGGAGAGCATCCGCGGCACGGAATGGTGGACGTCATACCAGCCGATTTCGTATGCGTTGAACTCGAAGTTCGGATCCGAAGCCGAGTTCGCAAGCATGATCGCGCGGTGCAATGCCGCCGGCATTGACATCATCGCCGACGTCGTCCTCAATCACACGTCCGGTACCGATGTGTCGTGGGTGGACGACCAGCTCGGCGTCAACGGCACCGCATACAACGGCACGTACGGCAGGTATCTCGGCATCGGCATCACGCAGTATGAGGAGAGCGGCAACAACTACCAGTACGGCCTGGCGTCCGGCGATTTCCACAGCTGCAAGTCGGCGATCGCCGACTATACGAACGTGACGGAAGTACAGGAATGCCGGCTCTCGACGATGTGGGATATCAATACCGGCAGCGAGAAGGTACGCGAAATCCAGGCGGAGTATCTCGCGCACCTGTGGAATCTTGGCGTGCGAGGCTACCGCGTGGATTCCGCGAAACACATTGCGCAGACCGATCTCGCGGCCATCAAGGCGAAGCTGGCGGCGAAGATCGGCGTCGCCGCCGACGAGATTCCGTTCCAGCAGGAAGTCATCTATCACAGCGGGGAAGCGGCCGAGCTCGCGCCGTCTGCGTACGTGGCGACCGGTCAGGTTTCCGAATTCACGTACGCGAACCGGCTGCTGTCGTATCTCAACGGTTCACTGTCGCAACTGCAGTGGATTTCCAGCGGACTGCTGGATTCCGATGACGCTACCGTATTCGTCAACAACTGGGATACCGAGCGTGGTTCCGAAACGCTGAACTACAGCGACGGCGGCCGCTACGAAATCGCGATGGGATTCATGCTCGCGTACGGCTACGGGCAGCCGCAGATTCTGTCGAGCTACTACGCCGACCCCAATGACACCGACGCCGGCCCCACCGGCGCGAGCGAAACGTCGGTGCCGCGAACCGACCTGGACGTCGCCTGCGCGGCGATGGACGGGACGGCCAGCGCCGATCTCGAGTACGGCCAGTGGCTTTGCCAGCAGCGCTGGACGTCGGTGCGCGGCATGATCGGCTTCCATAACGCCGTCGGAGACGCTTTCGTCGCCAGCTGGCAGCAGCCGGCGACCGGTCACCTCGGGTTCGCCAGGACGAACTCCGACGGCAACGACGTCGGGTTCTTCGCGATCAACAACACGCTGGAATCGCAGGACGTCACCTACTCGACGAACCTGCCGGATGGCATCTACTGCGACGTCTACAACAGCACCGACTGTTCGCGGACCGTCACCGTCGAGAACGGCCAGTTCACGGCGATTGTGCCGAAGCGCGGCGCCGTCGCGATCTACTATGCGGCCACGCCGGCAACGTGGACGGACACGGCCGGCAACCGGGTGGCGAACCCTGGTTACGACGATCAGGCGGCGACTGACAAGATTGGCGACCGGGCGCTCACCATCTACTATTTCCTGCCGGATTCGTACGGCTGGGACGACCTGTACGTGCAGGTCGCGCCGGACGGGACGGTACTCAACGGCACCCCGTACCGAATGACGCCGTCGGCGGACGTGACGGCAGGGCGCACCTGCTTCGGTCTCGATGAGGCGGGCGGCACCTGGTACGAAGTCACCATTCCCGACGTCAGCCAGTCGCGCACGACGTACCGGTTCACGAACGATCCGTCCGGCAGCTCCGGCCTGTGGGACTACAACGACGGGTTGTCGACGGACGGCGGATCGAAACTGTACGAAGTCGCCGCCGGCACGACGACGATCTACATCCGCAACCATGACGCCAAGCTCGGCGTGCCGTACACCTGCGTGACCGGCGTCGCCACGCTGTTCACCGTGCATTACAACGGTTCCGCGGCGTCGACCGGCATTGTCGCGTGGGGAACCGACGTCAACGGACAGACGATGGAACCCACCTACTTCCCGTTCGACGCCGTCAACGATTCGTGGGGCAAGCGGATGTCCGCCACGCTCGACGGCTACGATTTCACGACGGTGATGTTCCGCGTGGTCAACGACTCCACGCTGTCGGCAGGCGACGTGGTGTCGCTGGCTGACGTGCCGGCCATCAGCGTGACGTGGGATTCCTACGGTGCCAACGTGCTCAACGAGAACAACGGCAAGGGCTACGAGAAGGTGCGCGGCGCCATCGAATGCTGGCTGGACGGCCAGAACCCGGACGCGTACGGCAAGGCGCAGTACTACAACCATTCGGCTGACTGGCGTGCCGCCACCACCATCGAGAGCGCCAACGACGTCAAGAACCCGACCACGCTCAAGGTCAAGGTGCACTACCTGCGCGCCGACGGCAACTACCAGGAATACGACATGGCCTCCGACGCCTGGTACGGCTGGGACCTGTACACGTGGTGGAATGGCGGCACGAGCAGCGCCTCGTTCGCGTTCACCGGCCATGACGACTGGGGACTGGTCTCCGAGTTCACCGTCAGCGCCGACGCCGGCGTGCACCAGTTCGAGTTCATTGTGCGGCAGGGCGGCAGCAGCTGGCTGAGCAAGGACCCGGACAACGACGACCGTGCGCTGCCGGAATCCGTCATTCAGGTGGCGGCCGGCAACTCGGCCGAAGGCGAGGCGGAAATTTGGCTGATTTCCAGCGACAAGACCGTCTACGCCTACCAGCCGGCCGTCGCCGCCGTCACGTTCGAACCTGGCTTCGACTGGCACGTCGACCCGCAACTCGTCCAGCTTGGCGGCACCGTCACGATTGCCGATAACCAGAACCCGGACCCGCTTGTCAACCCATACGGCCGCACCGGCTACGTGCTCAAGGGCTGGACGCGCACCGCCGCGGACGATGGCGACTACTTCCAGTTCGGCGTAGACGCCATCACCGCCCGCACCGTGCTCTATGCGCAATGGCAGCGGGGCGCCATCGTCACGTTCGACAGCAACGGCGGTTCCAGCGTAGCCGCACAGACGGTGGAACTCGGCTCTGCGGCCAGTGAACCGGCAGCGCCAACCCGTGAAGGCTACACGTTCGTCGGGTGGAGCACGGCAGATGCCGAGCAAATTGCTGGAGGATTGTATGGACTGTTCGATTTCGCGACGGCGCTGGATGGCGACCTGACGCTGACGGCCGTCTGGCAGCGCGGCATGGTGACCGTCACCGTTGTCAACGGCGACGTCGCCACGGCGCTGCAGGTTGAGTACGGCGCGACCATGAGCGTCGACGACTTGGCCGAATATGTCGGCAGCCGCGCCGACGAGCAGTTCGTCGGCTGGGTGAGCGAGGACGGCGGCACGACGGCGTTCAATTTCTCTGCGCCCGTCACCGAGCCGGTCGCCATCTACGCAAAATGGGTGGATAACGGCACCAACGTAGCCCTCGTCACGTTCCATACCGACTCGGACGGCGCGATGTATGACTCGACCGGCGACGTTTCCATCTACGCCGTCGTCGGCGAGCGGATTTCGCCGATCAGTCTCGACGTCCCCGACGGCAAGCGGCTTGATGGCTGGACGACGCAGCCGAACGGCACGTCGCTATTCGATTTCGCGACGGAAACGGTACCTGCGGACGGCCTGACGCTGTTCCCGAAGTGGGTGACGGTGTGGACCGTCTCGTTCAATCTCAACGCAGACGACGTGCAGACAAGTGCGGAAACGGCGGCGGCGCTCGCGGACCAGATTGTCGACGACGGTGGTTGCGTGCGCGAACCGGACGTCACGCTCGAGCGCGACCGGTACGAATTCGTCGGCTGGTACACCAGCGATGTCACGCAGGATTCGACGACGAAGTTCGCGTTCTGCACGGTGGCAACCGATCCGGCGACTGGCGAGGAGATTGTCAGCGGCGGTACGGCGGTGACCGGGAATCTCACGCTGTACGCGCGCTGGGAGAAGGCCGGCACCGTCTGGACGGTCAAGTTCAACCTGAACGGCGGCGCCGCCCCCGGCGGCAATGACGCCGTTTTTGCCGACCAGAGGGTGTTCGACGGCGACTATCTGACGAAACCGGTGCTCGACCCGGTGCGCGACGGCTACGTTTTCGAAGGCTGGACGACAGTCAAGAACGACCTGCTCGCCTTTGCCGGCGGGGGTTCAGTCTTCGGTTTCGATGCCTCTGGCAACAGCCTTATCCCCATCGACCGCAACGGCACCCTCTACGCCCTCTGGTCACGACGGTAAAAGAACGAACGGCAACTTGCTCTCTACTTGCTCGCTACTCGCTCACTAAGATGTTCTGAGCGAGTTGCGAGCAAGTTTTGAGCAAGTAGTGAGCGAGTAGAGAGCAAGTAAGCGAGCAAGTTGGGTGTGTTCTCGCGCCAGTTTGCTTCGTCCGGCACGGCGGGGATGATGGGGCCATGGCACAGAGAAAGGGCCGTCCCGGGGAGTGGGGCGACAGGCGCCGTACGTATCGCGGCAATCAATCGTATTATGGCGATCGCCGGCGCGTAAAGCCGCAGCCGGCGCAACCGGCGGAGCCGATCGACCTCGCCGAGGAAATGATTGCGCTGGAGCATGTCGAAGCGCAGGAAGGCGAGCCGCAGGAAGCGTGGCTGAAGCCCCCGAAATCTCCTGCAGAATGCCGTCAGATGGTCGGCCGCGACCTTACCGGCAACGAACGTGCCGTCATCGAATTCCATCAGCGGTTCCCCATCGGCCGACGCCGTGAATGCGCCGACGCCACCGGCGTGAGCATCAAGGCGGTGCGGCAGATCGACGTGCGGTTCGATCTTGGTTTTCCGGTGGAAAGCAACCGGGGCATCAAGGATCGCGATCTCAACCCGCGTGAACGCAGCGTCGTCAACTGGCTCAACGAACACCCGGAGGGCTCGCGCCGCGAATGCTCGCAGCAGACCGGCGTCGGCTACGGCACCGTCTGCGACATCGGTCGCCGGCTGAATCTGAAATTCCGCAGCAGCACGTCGAAGAAGCCGAATCCGTCGGGGCCAATCGCCGCCGACCAGTTCTCGGGCGCCTCGTCGTCGGGAATCCGCGGCGTATGGCGCACGAAGAGCAACACGTTCTTCGTCGTTATCGGCGTCGGCGGCGAAAAGAAGTACCTTGGCAGCTACGCGACGCTTGAGGAAGCGGCGGCCGTGCGCCGGCGCGCCGAGAAGCAGCGCGCCGAAGAGCAGGCTGCGGCGGGGCGCAAGTACACGCCGCTGCAGCAGACCATCGTCGACTGGATGGCCGAGCACCCCGGCTCCACCCGCAAGGAATGCGCCGAGGGCACCGGGCTCAAGTACTCGCAGGTCAAGCGCGCGGCGCAGAACCTGCCGGAAGTGAAGTTCCGCCTGTCGCCGGCCGCGCATCCCTCCGCGAGCGACCTTGAACGCGAAGCCCGGGAAGCCGCCGCCCGCGAAGCCGAAAATGCGGCCCCAAGAACCGCAAAGGCGCAGAACGCTGGCACCGGCACAGCCGATGCCGAGGCTTCCCAGCCCAAGCAACCTTGGAAACCAGAGGACCTCTTCAGCGAACGCGCCCCCAAAAAGGCCTACTGATTGGCTCTTCGCCTCTCGAGGCAGCTGCCTACTCAATCACAGGCACTAACACAATCACTAACACAATCACAAAGATGATTGTGTTAGTGATTGAGTGAGCGTGTTAGTGAGTGTGTGAGCGTGTTAGTGAGTGCGTTGAGAGGCCGAAAAGGCGCCCGAAGGCAAGCCACGCTTATTTGGCGGCGGCTTCGCGGCGGGCGCGGGAGACGGCGTAGAGCGTGATGCCAGCGGCGACCGACGCGTTGAGGCTCTCGACCATGCTGGTCATCGGAATGCCGGCGATGGCGTCGCACGCTTCGCGGGTAAGGCGCGAGAGCCCCTTGCCTTCCGAGCCGAGTACGACGACGAGCGGGTCGGTTTCGAAGCCGGTTTCGCCGACGAGCTTGTCGCCGCCGCCGTCAAGGCCGACGGCGTAGTAGCCCTGCTCCTTGAGCGCTTCGATGGCCTTCGTGAGGTTGACGACGCGGGCGACCGGCATGTGCGCGGCCGCGCCGGCCGACACCTTCCAGGCGGCCGCCGTCACCGAGGCGGAACGGCGCTCGGGAATGATGACGCCGTTGGCGCCGAACGCGGCCGCCGAACGGATGACGGCACCGAGATTCTGCGGGTCGGTAACGCCGTCCAGCGCAATGAACAGCGGGCGCGACTTGATGCGCGCGCTTTCCGATACGCCTTCCATCGCCTTCGCCTTGCGGTTGGCGCGCTCGGCCAGGTCGTGCAGCGACGAGTACTGGAACGGCGACGCCTTCATGACGATGCCCTGATGATGCGAAGAGCGGGCGATGCGGTCCATTTCCAGGCGGTCCGCCTCGAGGATGTTCAGGCCCTGCGCCCCGGCGAGCTTGACGATTTCGCGGGTGCGGTCGTCATGGTCGATGTGCGAAGCGATGTACAGCGTCGAGGCCGGAACGCCGACGCGCAGCGCCTCAAGCACCGAATTGCGCCCGATGACCATGTCGTCGCTGTCGGACGTGAACTTGTCGACGCGGCGGCGTGCGGCAAGGCGCGGATCGGAACGCTGCCGCTTCATCGATTCCTTCTTCGCCGCATACGCCTTGTGGTACACGCGGTCCTCGGCCTTCGGCGTGGGCCCCTTGCCGCGCAGTGCATTACGATGCTTTCCTCCCGACCCCTTGGTCGGTCCTTTCTTACTAGCCATGCCTTCCATCTTCCCAGCACCCCGAGCCAACATGCGCGTTTCTTGGAGCTTCTGCACGGCGCTTTGCCCGCCAGCTAATTCCGCGCCCCCGATATGGAATAATTGCAAACGAATGCATCGCGACGGTCGTCCGGTGCAACAACGAACCGCGCAGGTTCCGCTGCGCGTCGCCGGAACGTTCGCCAGCGACGCAAGGGCCTGACTACTCCGCGGCCAACCCAGGAGATTCAATATGGATGAACAGCAATACGAACGTATAGGGGACGCTACGGCGGTGTTCGACGACAATCCCGCCGTGCAACCCGAAAATCCCAAGGAAGAGGCGGAAGTGCGCGCCCAGCAGGCGCTGCTCAAGGGGGACGACCCGTCGCTGACCGACGCCGATGAAGTGGCCAAGCTGCTCGACGTCGATCCGAAGAAGGGCCTGACGAGCGAGGAAGCGAAGCGTCGCCGCGCCAAGTTCGGGCCCAACGAGCTGGCCAGCGCGCCGCCGGTGCCGAAGTGGAAGAAGTTCCTGCAGCAGTTCCAGGACCCGTTGGTCTACCTGCTGCTGGCCGCCACTGCCATCTCGCTGGTGGCATGGATCATCGAACGCGCGCACAACGCCGGCGGGGAGGGCGCCGAGGCGCTGCCGTTCGACGCCATCGTCATCGTGCTGATCCTCATCGTCAACGCCGTGCTCGGCTACGTGCAGGAAGCGAAGGCCGAACAGGCCGTCGATGCGCTGAGCCAGATGACGGCGCCGCAGACGAACGTGCTGCGCGACGGCCATGTACAGCGCATCAACACCGTCGACGTCGTCCCCGGCGACATCCTCGTGCTCGGCGAAGGCGATACCGTCGCGGCCGACGGCCGTCTGTTCGCCGCCGCGAGCCTGCGCATCGCCGAAGCGAGCCTGACCGGCGAATCGGTGCCGGTCGGCAAGAACCCGGAAACGCTCAAATCCGCCAAGGCGCTCGGCGACCGTTCGAACATGGTGTTCAACGGCACCTCCGTCACGCAGGGCACCGGCCGCGCCATCGTCACCGGCACCGGCATGAACACCCAGGTCGGCAAGATCGCCGACCTGCTGTCCGCCACCGACGACGACACGAGCCCGCTGCAGAAGGAAATGAACCACGTTTCGAAGATCCTCGGCATCGCCGTATGCATCATCGCCGTGGTCGTGCTGCTGGCGCTCGCCGTCATGGAAGGCTTCCACAGCATCGACGACGTCATCGATTCGCTGCTGCTGGCCGTCTCGCTGGCCGTCGCCGCCGTGCCGGAAGGCCTGGCCGCCATCCTCACCGTCGTGCTCGCGCTCGGCGTGCAGCGCATGGCGATGCACCATGCCATCGTCAAGAAGCTGCATTCGGTGGAGACGCTGGGTTCGGCGTCCGTCATCTGCTCCGACAAGACGGGCACGCTGACGAAGAACGAAATGACCGTAGAACGCGTCGTGACTCCTTCCGGCGAAGTGGAGATTACCGGCACCGGCTACGCTCCCGAAGGCGACATGGTCGAGCTCAACGGCGACGCGGTGCCCGAAGGCATCCGCCACGAAGTGTTCGCGACGCTGGGCGCCGGCTACCTTGCCAACGACGGCGAACTGCGCGCCGGCGACAAGCCGGGCACGTGGGACGTCGTCGGCGACCCGACCGAAGTCTCGATCATCGTTGCCGCGAAGAAGGTGCACGCCGACCGGCACTTCAAGCACTTCCGGCGCGTCGCTGAAATCCCGTTCACGTCGGACCGCAAGCGCATGTCCGTCATCGCGCAGGACACGACCGATGCCGGCAAGCTGTCGGTATTCGCCAAGGGCGCTCCGGACGTGCTGCTGAGCTACTGCGACCGCATCGCCGTCAACGGGGGCGCCGTGCGCAAGCTCACCGACGGCGACCGCCAGGATATCCTCGACGCCGTCGAGCGGCTCTCCGGCGAAGCGTACCGCACGCTCGGCTCCGCGTACCGTCCGCTGGAAACGGCGTCGCTCGCCGACGTCCCCGGCATCAAGACGAACGCGGCCGGCCAGCCGACCGACATCGCCGACCAGGCGGACGTCATCGAGAAGAACCTGATCTGGACCGGCATGGTCGGCATCATCGACCCGCCGCGTACCGAAGTGCGCGACGCCGTCGCCGAAGCGCACCGCGCGGGCATCCGCACGGTGATGATCACCGGCGACCACCCGCTGACCGCCACCCGCATCGCCCAGGACCTCGGCATCGTCGGCAAGGACGGCAAGGCCCTGACCGGCGAGGAGCTCGATGCGCTCAAGGCCCAGGGCGAGGAGGCGTTCGACAAGGCGACGGCCACGACGTCCGTCTTCGCCCGCGTGGCTCCGGAACATAAGCTGGAGATCGTCGAAAGCCTGCAGCGCCAGGGCAACATCGCGGCCATGACCGGCGACGGCGTCAACGACGCCCCGGCCGTCAAGTCCGCCGATATCGGCGTCGCGATGGGCATCACCGGCACCGAAGTGACGAAGGAATCGGCGAAGATGATCCTCGCCGACGACAACTTCTCCACCATCGTCGCCGCCGTGCGCGAAGGCCGCAACATCTTCGACAACATCCGCAAGTTCCTGCGCTACCTGCTGAGCTCGAACGTCGGCGAAGTGTTCACCGTGTTCGGCGGCGTCATGCTCGCCGGGTTCCTCGGCATTTCGGTGCCGGGTTCCGAAGGCGTCACCGTGCCGCTGCTGGCAACGCAGCTGCTGTGGATCAACCTGCTGACCGACGCCGCTCCGGCCCTCGCCATGGGCGTCGATCCGTCGACCGAGGACGTTATGAACCGCAAGCCGCGCAAGCTCACCGACCGCGTCATCGACAGCCAGATGTGGGGCGACATCATCTATGTCGGCATCATCATGGCCATCGTCACGCTGATCGGCATGGACATGCACCTGTCCGGCGGCCTGTTCACCGACCGCTCGGTCGCCGCCGTCGGCCATGAAGCGCAGATGACGGAAGCGCGCACGATGGGCTTCACGATCCTCGTGTTCGCCCAGCTGTTCAACGCGCTGTGCTCGCGCAGCCACTACGAGAGCGCCTTCCGCGGCTTCTTCGCGAACAAGTGGCTGTGGGGTGCCATCGCGCTGTCGATCGTGCTGCAGCTGCTGGTGATCTACGTGCCGTTCCTGAACGTCGCGTTCGGCACCACGCCGCTGGAGCCGATGGCATGGCTTGAGTGCATCTGCTTGGCCGCCGTGGTTCTGGTCGCCAGCGAGCTGCGCAAGATCGTCCTGCGCGCCCGCCGTCCCCAGGCCCCGGCCCTCGCCTAGCATTTCCGCTCAGCCCGAATAGCTATAGCAAAGGCCGGCTTGCGCAACGCTTAAGATTCAGCGGTTGCGCAAGCTGGCCTTCGCTTTTGCCGGGTTTAGTACCCCGTGCCGCTGGTATCGATACTGGCGTCCGTGCCGGTCCCGGTGTTACCGGTGGTGTCGTAGGAGTTGCTGCTGTCGGTAGTGCCCGTGCCGTCATCGGTGCCAGCCGACCCCGTCGTGCCGGTATCGTAGCCGTACGTCGAATTCTGCTGTTGCTGCTGCGCCTGCTGCTGTGCCTGCTGCTCGGCGAGCTGCTGCTGGTAGGCGGCTTCGGCGTCGTCGTTGGCCTTCTGCGTTTCGGATGCCTTGACGTCCGCGACGGCGGTATCGAGCGCCGCGGTGGACTTGTCGACGTCCTTCTGCGTCAGGTCGGACTTCGCGGCCACCTTCTTGGCGTCGGCAATCGCCGACAGCAGCGTTTCGCGGGTCGTTTCGTCGGCGACCTGCCCGGCCGTCGTGTCGTACGTCTCCTGCGCATCGTCGATCGCCGAATTCAGCGCATCCTGCAGCACCTTGACGTTTTCTTCCTTCATCGAGTCGGTCAACGCGGTGGCGGCGTTGGAAATCTGCTGCTGCACGTCCGCGGCCTTCGACTGGGCCGTCGTGAAGTCGTTGGCGGTCTGCTGCAGCATCGCCGTCGACAGCTGCGCGGTGCAGGCGCGCGGCGCGGCCGCCTCCGTCAGCGACGTGCCGTCCTTCAGTGCCTTCTGCAGCGTCGTGATGACGGCAGGGTCGCTCACCTTGCTCGCCGCGGTGGTGCCGAGCGCCTCGTTGCTGCTGATCGTTTTCTTCAGGCTGGCAATCGCCGCATCGTAGCTTTCCGACGCCGACTGGCAGCTCGACAGCGCGGCTTCCTGCGCCTTGCGGCTCTTGGTGGCGTTCCACCACAGGAACCCGCCCACGCCGGCGCCAACGACGAGCACCGCGACGACGATGATGGCGATGAGCTTCGCGTGGCTCTTCTTCTCCTTCGGCGCTTTTTTCGCGTGCTCTGCGGCGTCGCCGTCCTCCTCGTCGGCTTCGTCCTTCACCGGCACGCTGGGCGGCGTAATGACCGGCGAGGCGCCCCCGCCGGGCGCGCTCTTCCACTTGGTGCCGCTCGCCGTACGCGCCGGATGCTCCGGCTTGCCCGGTTCGACGGGCGGGAACATCGTCTGCGTGGAGGCGTCGGCCACCGGCGCCATCGTCACCGTCGTTTCGCCGTCGGCGTCACGCGCGGAGGCGCTCGGCACTTCGCTCAGCGGCTGCGTCAGCGGGTCGATCGTCAGCTTGACCGGCTGCGTCGCCGTCTTGTGCGGGGCGGCATGTGGCCGGTGTTTCTTTGATTTAGATTTTTTCGCGTTCTTATTGCTTCTATTCGTTCCGCTTTTGCGCGGTTGCGGTTCCGGGTCGGGCTCGGTGCTCGGGAAATCGCCGAACGAAAAGGTCGTCGTCGGCGCCAGCGGCTGCACCGACGTCGTCGCGGGCCCCTTGCCGTCGTCATCGAACGAGGGGAACACCAGCGGGTCGCTGATCGCCGGCATCGCCGGGGAAGAGGGCTTCGATTGCTGCGCCGGCGACGGGGGTGGCGGCACCGTTCCGGTTGCGGGCTGCGCGCCGGTTTCGTCCTGCTTGCCGCCTGCCTGCGTCGGCGACTCATCCTGATCGAGAAACGTCACGTTGCCCCCTCTCTGGCGCCTGCGTTGCCGTATGCCGCAAAGCAGGCGGAAAAAACAGTTCGTCTGGAAGTAAATACTACTGAAATCTGGAGATTTGTTCCCGTTTTTCCTTGCAAAAGATTGTTTCATCGCAATATCTTCATCGCGTAACGTCCCGGCGTCGCCGAAAAAGCCGGAGCAAAGAAGAAGCTCCGGCGGTTTCCCGCCGGAGCTCAAAGGAGAGAGAGAAGAAGAAAGAGGAAATATTCACTTGTAAGGAACGCTGTGCTGTGGTGTTCCGTATCAGCTTGGCTGATGGTTTAAGTATGCAGGGGCAATCTGGGGGAGCCGTTGCGTTTATCTGGCAGTTTCCTGAAAGCGGCCGCCATCGACGGGGGAACGGATGTCGTTATGCCAAGGGGGCTGGTTTCATCCGTGAGGCCACTGCCGCAAAGCGGGAACGTGCTGGATGGCGGGAACGAACCGAGGGCACTGCCATGCCCCTGTGGCGCCGTTGGGCGCCGTGGCAGCCCGCACTATCCCCCTAAGCGGCTACACTGAGGTGCGTATTGGCTGCCGCGTCGTGGCGGCCCGATGTTCCACGGGAAACGTGAAGGAGACTGGGACGATGCTGCTGTCCGATCGCGATATTCTGGCCGCGCAGGCCGAAGGGCATGTTTCGCTCGACCCGTGGACCCCGGAAATGGTGCAGCCGGCCTCGATTGACGTGCGCCTCGACCGTTTCTTCCGCCTGTTCAACAACCACGCGTACACCTATGTGGACCCGGCCGAAAACCAGGGCGAGCTGACCGAGCAGTTCGAAGTTGCCCCCAACGAGCCGTGGATCCTGCATCCGGGGGAGTTCGCGCTCGGTTCCACGTGGGAATACGTCAAGCTCGACGCCACGCTCGCCGCGCGCCTCGAAGGCAAGAGCTCGCTGGGGCGCCTGGGCATCCTGACGCATTCGACGGCCGGCTTCATCGACCCCGGTTTCGAAGGCCACATCACGCTCGAGCTGTCGAACGTCTCGACGCTGCCGGTCAAGCTGTGGCCCGGCATGAAGATCGGCCAGATGTGCTTCTTCCAGCTCTCGAGCCCCGCCGAGCATCCGTACGGTTCGCAGGGCACCGGCTCGCACTACCAGGGCCAGCGCGGCCCGACGCCGTCGCGCAGCTACGAGCACTTCTACCGCGCCGACATTTCCGACTGATTAGAAGCTTGCGTCGGCGTCCACGCTCATCACGTAGACGTTGCGCCGCAGCTGCCTGCTCTGCGCGCGCGTGATTTCACCCGCCTCGTACAGGTCCTGGATGACGCCGAGCTCGATGCCGTAGCTTTCGCGCTTGTATTCCTCGACCTTCGTAATCATCTGCGCCGAATTGCCGACACTCGGCCGCGAACGCAGCGTCGCCGCCGCGCGCCGGTAGTCGAGCAGCAGCGATGAGCAGTATTCGGTGTCGTAATGCTCGCCGCCCATTTCGTCATAGAGATGGTCGATGACGTGGTCGATGGCGTCGCACTGGATCTGCCGGCTGCGTGCGAACACCTCGTCGTCCGTCGCCAGCGGCGCCGTGCGGCGGATCTTGCCGGCGATGCGCCGTCCCAGCAGCGTCGTATGGCGCTGCAGCGCGCGGAACCGGCCGCGCAGCATCCATACGATATGCGCCGAATCATGGTCGGTGCTCGTATGGCGCAGCGTCTTCATGATCTGGTCGAGCAGCCGCTCGCACGCCTCGACTTCCGTTTCCTGCGCCGCCTTGTCCTCCAGCGGGTGCGCCTTGATGTCCGCGAGCCGCTGCTTGACGTACTCCTTCTCCCAGTTGAGCGCGGCGAGCTGCAGCTCCTGGTAGCCGGCCGGGTCGGTGGCGCCGAGCTGCTGCTTGATGCGCGTGATGCGCTTCGTATAGGAGTCGATGATCGGCATGATGGCGGCGCGGTTCTCGTCGGTCGCGCGTTCGGCGAGCTCCTCGACGGTACGGCGCAGCACCTCCACCGAAATCTCGTTGATTTCCTTCGATGGGTCGCCGGAACGGTTCGGCGCGAGCACCGGCAGCAGGAAGTTGGCGAGCAGGAGCGTGACGAGGATGACGCCGCCGGCGACGAAGATCAGTTCGTCGCGCATCGGGAACCATTCGCCGCTCGCGATCGTGTAGGGAATCGTGAACATCAGCGAGAGCGTAATCGTGCCCTTCGGGCCGCCGAACGTCATGACGGCCGCCGCCCGCCAGCGTTCCTTCGTCATCTTGCGCCGCTGCCGGGTCGTTTCATGCCGCGTGATGCGCAGCATGCCGGAGACCCACAGGAACCGCATGGCGATAACGATGAGCGACACGACGCCGATGACGCCGATCAGCGTCCAGTTCGAAATCGACGGGTCGCTCCAGCTGGCGCGCATCGCGCCGGGCAGCAGCATGCCGAGCAGGATGAACACGGTGCCGTTGAGCGAGAACGACAGCACGCTCCACACGCTGGACGCCACGATGTTCGTACGCGCGACGTTCGGCCCGATGCCGGTGCGGTCGAAGTTGATGAGCAGCCCGGCCGCCACGACCGCGAGGATGCCGGAAACGCCCAGCGCCTCCGCGCCCAGGTACAGCAGGAACGGCAGGAACAGCTCCATGAGAATGCGGGTGGTGGTGGTTTCCCACCCCAGCGAGCGGATCGTTTCGAACAGCCAGTTCGTCACCAGCCCCACGACGACGCCGAACAGCGTGCCCCCGATGAAGCTGACGACGAACTCGCCAATCGCTTCGCCCACCTGGAATACGCCGGTCGTCGCCGCCGCGATGGCGAACTGGAAGCCGACGATGCCGGACGCGTCGTTGAACAGCGATTCGCCTTTGAGCACCCCCACCTGCCGTTGCGACAGCGACGCCTCGTTCGACAGCGAGCTGACGGCGACGGCGTCGGTCGGCCCGAGCGCCGCGCCGAGCGCCAGCGCCGCCGCGAGCGGCACGATCGGCCAGATGGCGTGCAGCAGGAACCCGACGGCGACCATCGTCGCGATTGCCAGCCCGATGGCCAGCGACAGCGACAGCTTCAGCGACTTGATGAGCTGCGTCTTGTTGATTTCGTGCGCTTCAAGGTACAGCAGCGGCGCAATGAACAGCACCATGAACAGTTCGGGGTCGAGTTCGACGTCGGGAAAGAACGGCAGCTGGGAAAGCACGATGCCGAGCGCGATCTGGACCAGCGGAGTGGAGACTTTCGGAATGAAGCGGCTGAGAAACGATGACAGCACCACCGCAGCGATGATGTAGAGGATCATTTCAAAAACCGCCATTGGCCGCTCCTTTGGTCGCTTGAACTAGGGGGTATGAGATTCAATCGATTCTATCTGTCCAATATTTCGAACGTCTCACATTGCGGCTGGCAAACCCGCCGCGGCAACGGCTACGCTGGGAGGCATGCAGCTAGCCACGCAGTCAGGGAACGTACGCCGCTTTGATGCGGCGATGGAAGCGGCGATGGCGCTCGCCGCCGACGCCGCTTCCTCGAACGAGATTCCGGTCGGCGCGCTCGTGCTGGACCCCGCCGGCAACGTCATCGGCCGCGGACGCAACCGCCGGGAGGAAACGGACGATCCGCTCGCCCACGCCGAAGTGGTGGCGATGCGCGAGGCCGCGGCGCAACTCGGCGGCTGGAATCTGGAAGACTGCACGCTCGTCGTCACGCTGGAACCGTGCCCGATGTGCGCGGGCGCGTGCCTGCAGGCGCACGTCGGGCGCATCGTGTTCGGCGCCTGGGACGCCAAGCTCGGCGCGTGCGGTTCCGTCTGGGACATTCCCCGCGATCCGCACGTCGGCACCGTTCCGGAAGTCTATGGCGGCATCCGCGAACGCGAGTGCGCCGCCCAGCTCTCCGCCTTCTTCCGCGCCCGGCGCGCGCAATCCTGACGCTGCGCGCCCTTCCGACCCGGCCAGGAAGCGGAAATCTTAGGAAAGATTCCGGCCAATCCGGCCGCTACATCAGCCCCGACGTAATGTCGTTGGCGACGAGCCACTCGCGCAGGTCGGCGAACTCCGGCAGACACACGGCATGGTCGACGCCCGGGTACTCCTTGACGGTCAGCCATGTGTTCTCTTCAAGCCACGCAATCGTTTCGTAGATCGCGTAGCGCGGAATGACGTTGTCGGCGGTGCCGTAGCCGTAGAACGTGGGGATGTTCAGGTCCGTGAGCCGTTCGTCGGCCGGCGCCGTGCCGGCGACGTTGCCGGGCGCGAGGAATCCGGACAGGCAGATCGCCGCCCGGTAGCGTTCGGGGTGCACGCGCAGCAGCTGGATCGCCAGCATGCCGCCCTGCGAAAAGCCGATCGGCACGACGTCGCGTTCCGGCGCGACGTTCGCGGCGACCCACCGGTCGATGGCGCTGGCGGCGGCGAACGCGTCGTAGTCGAGGTCGTCGCCGGACGGCACCGCGTCGTGCAGCCACGAATAGGCGCCGGGAGTGCCGAACATCCCGGCGTTGCTGGCCGCCTGCAGCGTCAGCGGCGCCCGCAGCGACACGTAGTCGTTGTACGGGGCGACGTACTGCATCATGTCGGCGAGGTCGTTCTCGTTCGAACCCCAGCCGTGCAGGCACAGGAACAGCGGACGGGTGGGGTTCGCGGCGCCGTCGCCGCGCGACGTAACGGCATGGGAGATTTCCAGCGGCTCGCCAAAGCGGCCGGGAACGACCGGCGACGGCCGGCCGACCAGCGGTGAATCTTCAGTCATAGTGCCAATATAGTGCGCTCGCGTTGCGCAATGTCAACGGACAAGCGGAATGCGAACGTGCGAGTATGAAAATCGCCGCAGCCAATATCAGTGCCGTACAATGCCGTTCCAAGAGCCGGTTGCGAGGGGCACAATGGAACGCAACGGGCACAAGATTCGAAGCAAAGGAGCGAACGTCATGACGTCGAAAGAACGGCAGTCACTTCCCGACAACATCGCAACGAACGGCGCGCAGCCGAACCCTTGGTGGGCCAACGCCGTTGCATACCAGATCTATCCCCGCAGCTTCCAGGACTCGAACAACGACGGCATCGGCGACCTCAAGGGCATCACGCGGCGCCTGCCGTACCTCGCCGACCTCGGCATCGACGTGCTGTGGCTCAGCCCGGTGTTCGCCTCGCCGCAGGACGACAACGGCTACGATATTTCCGACTACCAGGCCATCGACCCGATGTTCGGCACGATGGACGACATGGATGCGCTGATCGCCAGGGCGCATGAGCTGGGCATCAAGGTGATCATGGACCTGGTCGTCAACCATACGTCCGACGAGCATGCGTGGTTCCAGGCCTCGCGCGACAAGGACGATCCGCATGCCGACTGGTACTGGTGGCGTCCGGCGCGCCCCGGCTTCGAACCCGGCACCCCGGGCGCCGAACCGAACGAATGGGGCTCGTATTTCGGCGGTTCCGCTTGGCAGTACGACCCCAAGCGCGGCGAATACTTCCTGCACCAGTATTCGAAGAAGCAGCCGGACCTCAACTGGGAGAACCCGGCGGTGCGCCGCGCGGTGTACGACATGATGAACTGGTGGATGGACCGCGGCATCGACGGCTTCCGCATGGACGTCATCACGCAGATTTCGAAGGTCACCGACGCCAACGGCAAGCTGCCTGGCGAAGCGGGCAGCGAAATCGACGACCTGCCGGTCGGCGAGGAGGGCTATTCGTCGCCGTTCCCGTTCTGCTCGGACGGCCCGCGCCTCGACGAGTTCCTCAAGGAAATGCGCCGCGAGGTGTTCGACGGCCGCGACGGGTTCCTCACGGTCGGCGAGGCGCCGGGCGTGCATGCCGACCGCAACGAGGTCATCACCGATCCGGCCAACGGCGAGCTCGACATGCTGTTCCAGTTCGACCACGTCGGCATCGACCAGGAAGGCTCGAAGTGGCAGGGCATTCCGTTCGACGTGCGCCGGCTGCGCCACGAGCTTGCGGCCCAGCAGGACGCGGTGCGCGAGAAGGGCTGGACGAGCCTGTTCACGTCCAACCACGACCAGCCGCGCGTCGCCTCGCGCTGGGGCGATGAATCGCCCGAATCGGCCAAGGCCTTCGGCATGCTCATCCACCTGCACCGCGGCACCCCGTACATCTACCAGGGCGAAGAGCTGGGCATGACGAACGCGCATTTCACGCGCCTCGAGCAGTACCGCGACCTGGAGACGCTCAACGCCTACCGCCAGCGCGTCGAAGAGGCCAAGGTACAGTCGGCCGACTCGATGATGGAAGGGTTCGCGCGCTTCGGCCGCGACAACTCTCGTACGCCGATGCAATGGGACGCCTCCAAGTACGCCGGCTTCATGGATGCCGTCGCCGCCCAGCTGGCCGGCGCCGAACCGTGGCTCGCCGTCAACCCCAACCACAAGACCATCAATGCCGCGCTCGAGGTGCGCGACCCGGACTCGGTGTTCTCGTTCTACCAGCAGCTCATCGCGCTGCGCCACCGCGAGCCGGTCGTCGCCGCCGGAGAGTGGAAGCTCGTCGACGACGATGACGAGTCGGTGTACGCATTCACGCGCACGCTCGGCGACGAGGAGCTGCTCGTCGCCATCAACCTCACCGACCATGAGGCGAAGCTGCCGAAGCACACCGCCAAGCGCGTGCCGCGCGGCGGCGACGGCACCGTCGACCCGAACGCCATCGTGCTGTCGACGTATGACGCCGTGCACAGCGCCGCTAGCCTCAACGCCGGCACGCTGAGCCCCTGGGAAGGCGTCATCGTCCGCCGCTGACAGCGCCGTGGAACGTCCCCTCGATGGGGCGTTCCACGTTTGTGGTCACAGAACGGACATCCCCTCGCCGCGGGAATCTTGAATTCCTAGAATCTCGCTTATGGAACAAAAAGACGTGTTGCAGGCAATGCGGCGAGACCACGCTGCCGAACTGAAGCTGGCCAAGGAACGACTCGACGGAACGGCGCGGCACACCGAGATTATCGAATCTCCCGCGCTTTCCGAAATGACCGGCCACCGGATTCTGATGAAGCCGGAAAACCTTCAGGTGACCGGCTCGTTCAAAATCCGCGGCGCCTACAACAAGATCGCGTCGCTTACCGAAGACGAACTCGAGCGCGGCATCGTCACCGCTTCCGCTGGAAACCACGCGCAGGGCGTGGCGTACGCGGCGCGCGAACGCGGCGCCAAGGCGACGATCTGCATGCCGCAGATCACGCCGCCGCTCAAGGTCGACGCCACGAAGGCGTACGGCGCCGACGTCGTGCTCAAGGGCGACGTATTCGACGAGGCCGCGGCCTACGCCATCGAGCTGAGCCAGACGGAGGGCATGACCTACGTCGCGCCGTTCGACGACTACGAGGTGCTGTGCGGCCAGGGCACGATCGCGATGGAGATCCTCGAAGACGTCCCCGACGTCACCGACATCGTCGTGCCGCTCGGCGGCGGCGGCCTCGGCGCCGGCGTTGCGCTCGCCGTGAAGATGTTCCGCCCGGAAGTGCGCGTCATCGGCGCGATTCCGGAAGGGTCGCCGGCGTTCCGCAAGTCGTTCGCCGCCGGACGCGTCGTGCCTGCCGACCAGGTCGTGACGTCGGCGGAAGGCGTCGCCGTCAAGCGCCCCGGCGACCTGACGTTCGCGCTGCTCAATGAGTTCCTCGACGACCTCGTCGAGGTGTCCGAGCGCGACATCAACGAAATGATCCTGCTGATGCTTGAAAAGCACAAGATGGTCGTCGAAGCGGCCGGCGCCGTGTCCCTCGCCGCGCTCGAGCACCTGAACCTGCGTTCGCGCAAGTTCGCGGCGGCCGAAGGCGAGCACGTCGTCGTTCCGATCGTGTCCGGCGGCAACATCGACACCGTCACGATCGGCGCCGTCATCCAGAAGGGCATGATCGCCCGTGGCCGCATCATGAACTTCGAAGTGGAGCTGCCGGACGTGCCGGGCCAGCTGCTGAAGGTCGCATCGCTGCTCGCGCAGTGCCGCGCCAACGTCATCGCGCTTGACCACGACCAGTTCAAGGCGTCGGGCCACTACACGAATGCCGTCGCGCTGGGCGTCACCGTCGAAACGAACGGCCCGGACCATATCGAGCAGATCCTCGCCACGCTGCGCGACGCCGGCTTCACCCCGAAGCGGATCTACTAGTTCCCGGCAATCGTTTCTTCGACGAGCGCTGGCAATGCTTCGGCGATGTCTTCATGGATGAGCCGCGTGGCGAGCCGGTCGTACTGCGTGCGCCCCATGTTCATGATGGTGATCGGCACGCCGGCCTGCGCCGCCACGGGCACCAGCGAAGCAGCGGGGAACACTTCCAGCGTCGAGCCGATGACCCACAGTTCGTCGGCTTTCTGCACTTCGCGCATCGAGCGTTCCATCGCGCCGTCCGGCAGCGCCTCGCCGAAATAGACGACGTCGGTTTTCAGCAGCCCGTTGCACGGCATATTGCCCGAGTACGGCAGCTGGCGATGGCAATGCGGGTCCGGTTCCTCATCGAGATTCGCCATGATGTCGGCGGTATCGTACTTCTTGTGGCACTTCATGCAGTGCGACGTGCCGATCGTGCCGTGCAGATTGACGATGAGGTCCGGGCTGTTGCCGGCTTTTTCGTGCAGCGCATCGAAATTCTGCGTGGCCAGCAGGCTCAGCATCCCCGCTTTCTCGAGATCGACGAGCGCATAGTGCGCTTTGCCTGGCTTCGCGTTCCATACCGGAGATTCCTTCTGCCAGCGCCAGGAATATTCCCGCGCTTCCTTGTCGGAAAGGAACGCGTCGATGTCGTACACCGACATTTGATCGGGATGTTTCGTCCACACGCCATCCGGCCCACGGAAATCCGGAATTCCAGCCGACGTCGAAATCCCCGCTCCCGTAAGCACAGCAATCTTTCTACCCATACCCGCGATTCTACGCCGGCGCCTGCCTGATTTTTGCCGTGTGTGCGACACGCCGTGGAGCCCAGTGTTTGCAGGGGTTTTGGGGTTGGGGGTTGCGGTTTTCGCGTTGGGCGTGTAAGTTGTTCTCTTGCTGCCGCTGAGCCGGCCGGGCGGGTTCCGCCCCGGTGTTCCGGGCTTGGCGCGTGGTGGTGGTTTGAGAACTCAAGAGCGTGTACTGTACTACTTGAATATGGCAGACCTTCTGGTTTGCTTCGAGTGTTTTTGATTGCCAGTCCGGCTTCCGCTCCCGTTTGGGAGTCCATTAGGTTGGTTGATGGGGGCCGGGGTTTTTGCTTGCCCTTTCCTTATAAGGGCTTGCGGTACTTCAATGCCTGGCCTTTGGCTGGGTGGTTGATTTCTTATTTTTGGAGCCGATATGGTTCCTGACACAGTTTTTTGTGGAGGGTTCGATTCTGGCTCAGGATGAACGCTGGCGGCGTGCTTAACACATGCAAGTCGAACGGGATCCTGGCCCTTCGGGGCTGGGTGAGAGTGGCGAACGGGTGAGTAATGCGTGACCGACCTGCCCCATGCACCGGCATAGCTCCTGGAAACGGGTGGTAATTCCGGATNGGAAAGGCCTTTTTGGCGGCGTGGGATGGGGTCGCGTCCTATCAGCTTGTTGGCGGGGCAATGGCCCACCAAGGCTTTGACGGGTAGCCGGCCTGAGAGGGCGACCGGCCACATTGGGACTGAGATACGGCCCAGACTCCTACGGGAGGCAGCAGTGGGGAATATTGCACAATGGGCGCAAGCCTGATGCAGCGACGCCGCGTGCGGGATGGAGGCCTTCGGGTTGTAAACCGCTTTTGTTCACGAGCAAGGCCATCCTTCTGGGTGGTTGAGTGTAGTGTTCGAATAAGCACCGGCTAACTACGTGCCAGCAGCCGCGGTAATACGTAGGGTGCAAGCGTTATCCGGATTTATTGGGCGTAAAGGGCTCGTAGGCGGCCCGTCGCGTCTGGTGTGAAAGTCCATCGCTTAACGGTGGATTCGCGCCGGGTACGGGCGGGCTTGAGTGCGGTAGGGGAGAACGGAATTCCCGGTGTAACGGTGGAATGTGTAGATATCGGGAAGAACACCGATGGCGAAGGCAGTTCTCTGGGCCGCTACTGACGCTGAGGAGCGAAAGCGTGGGGAGCGAACAGGATTAGATACCCTGGTAGTCCACGCCGTAAACGGTGGATGCTGGATGTGGGGCCCTTTCCATGGGTTCCGTGTCGGAGCCAACGCGTTAAGCATCCCGCCTGGGGAGTACGGCCGCAAGGCTAAAACTCAAAGAAATTGACGGGGGCCCGCACAAGCGGCGGAGCATGCGGATTAATTCGATGCAACGCGAAGAACCTTACCTGGGCTTGACATGTTCCCGGCAGCGCCAGAGATGGCGTTTCCCTTCGGGGCGGGTTCACAGGTGGTGCATGGTCGTCGTCAGCTCGTGTCGTGAGATGTTGGGTTAAGTCCCGCAACGAGCGCAACCCTCGCCGCATGTTGCCAGCACGTCATGGTGGGAACTCATGCGGGACCGCCGGGGTTAACTCGGAGGAAGGTGGGGATGACGTCAGATCATCATGCCCCTTACGTCCAGGGCTTCACGCATGCTACAATGGCCGGTACAACGCGATGCGACATCGTGAGGTGGAGCGGATCGCTGAAAACCGGTCTCAGTTCGGATCGCAGTCTGCAACCCGACTGCGTGAAGGCGGAGTCGCTAGTAATCGCAGATCAGCAACGCTGCGGTGAATGCGTTCCCGGGCCTTGTACACACCGCCCGTCAAGTCATGAAAGTGGGTAGCGCCCGAAGCCGGTGGCCCGACCACCTTCTGGTGGGGGGAGCCGTCTAAGGCGAGACCCGTGATTGGGACTAAGTCGTAACAAGGTAGCCGTACCGGAAGGTGCGGCTGGATCACCTCCTTTCTACGGAGACATGAAACTGGAATCCCTTCCCAAGCGTCCCTGCTTTTCCGGGGTGCTGGGGGTTCCTTGCTGGCTATGGAAGAGATCGGGGATCGCGTCCTTGTGGCGCGGGTATGGTGCATGCTGTTGGGTTCCCGAACCGCCACGTGTGGCGTTTGGGATGCCCTCCCCGCTTCCGGGGCCTTCCTGCTGGAGGGTGCTTGGCGGCGGCGCGTGGGGTGGCGGTTTGAGAACTGGAGAGTGGACGCGGGCAGACGATGGTCCGGTTTGGACTGTTGTCTGCTTGTACTGTGCGCCATGGCCC
>NZ_JBKEUU010000008.1:0-20509 GCF_056356715.1 Bifidobacterium sp. LH_450
GCATCCAGCAGCCCGGCCCCAACCCCGACAACATCAACGCCTACGAAAGCGGATTCGGCATCAGGAAAGGATGGCTCCGATAGGAGCTATAAGACCCACGATTTGTTACTTAACCCGCGGATTCGGCATCAGGAAAGGATGGCTCCGATAGGAGCTATAAGACCCACGATTTGTTACTTAACCCTCTTCGGCAGCAGGACAAACCATTGCCATACAAAGAGACGAAAAGGCCGGTCTATAAGCCAAAAGCCACAGGCGTAGTGGCAGGCCGGAAGGGCAGCCGAGGAAAACGAAAAACCCGCGGTTTCCCGCGGGTGGTGGTGGCTCCGAGCGGCATCGATCCGCTGACCTAACGATTTTCAGTCGTTCGCTCTACCAACTGAGCTACAGAGCCATGAAACGACACAGGTCGACCAATGCTGCTTGAACATCTGCCAACCAATGCGATTCGCGACCACGACCGGACTTGAACCGGCGACCTCCGCCGTGACAGGGCGGCGCTCTAACCAACTGAGCTACGCGGCCGTTGCCCGAATGGAAATCACTTTCCATTCCTGCGCGACCACGACCGGACTTGAACCGGCGACCTCCGCCGTGACAGGGCGGCGCTCTAACCAACTGAGCTACGCGGCCGTTGCGTCTCACCGGTTCTCACCGGCGGGCAACAGATGTATATATTACACAAATGGTTCGGGAGTGCAAGCATTCGGCGTGTCGCCTTGCACTCCCTGAGATTGACTAGATTTCGGTGGCCTCTTCAGACGGCTGGGAGCCGCCGCGCTGCCCGCGGTCGCCGCGGAAGCGGCTTTCGGAATTGTTCGCGTCGGAAGAATCGGAACCGGACTTGCCGGAATCGGAATCTTCAGCGCCGGACTTGTCCGAGTCGGACTTGCCGGATTCGCCGTCGGAAGGCGCGCCTTCGGAACGCTGCGGGGCGTCGCCGCGCTCGAAGTCGCCGCCCATGCCGCCGCGCATCTCGCCGCCGGAGAAGCTGAAGCCTTCGTCGTCGCCGAAGCCGCCGAAGGAACGGTCCTCCATCTGGCTCATGCCGGCGCCGCCGCGCTCCATCCGTTCGAAATCATGGCCGCCGTGGATCCCGCCGCCCAGTGCGCCGCCGAACAGCGCAGCCGACATCGCCAGCGAGCCGATGCCGCCGATGACGCAGCCGAAAATCGCCATGATCTTGCCCTTCGCCTCTTCCTTGTGCATCTGCACGAGCGACATGGCGGACAGCGCCATGCCGACCGGCGCGAACACGAAGGAGCTCGCGAAGCCGGCAATCGACAGGCCGTTCCACTCGCGGCCGTCCTTCTTCTTCTCTTCGCCCTGCCCAGCCGGATCGATCGGATTGCCGTTCTCGTCGACCGGCGGCACCGGGGCGTACGGAGGAACCGGAGCAGCGGGGGCCATCGGCTGGGTCTGCGCGCCGGACTGCGTCTGCGCCGTCGCCGGAGCCATCGGCTGCGTTGCGGTCGCCTGCGGGTCGAACTGCTGGGTAGCGTCGTTGTTCGGGGTGACGGTGTTGTTCATGGAATTCATCTCCTTATTAGTTGCCATACGATTTCGCTATTTCCGCTTTTCGGTATGATGCTAACTTACGGAAAGGAGCTTGAAAAAAGCTGGATGCGAGATTGGGGACAACGTCTTGTTTTTCAATGGTTTTGTAAAGATGGTTCCGCTCGCATCCAGCTAATGTCGTCACGCTGAAAAATTCAGCGGCGCGTACGGTTTTTACAAGTTTATTACAAGATTATTGAGAGCTCCGCCCGTCGGAAGAGACAGACCCCTTCTTCGAACCGCCCAAAAGAAGGAGACCGAAGGCGAGAGCGGCCAGGGCGGCGGCGACTACCAGCGCGATTTCGCTGCCGGTGCGCGACAGGGACGTCACGGACGCGGTCGCGGCGGCGGTGACGTTACCAGCCGGCGTTGTAGGCGTCACAGGCGTTTCCGGAACGGTTGGGTTTTGCGGAACCGGCGTAGTTGCAGACCCCGGATCCGCCGGAGCCACCGACACCGGCTCGAACAGCGCGGTCAGCGTCACCGGCCGGGACACCACGGCTCGGTAGGTCGCGTCAGTCGACACGACGTCGCCGGAATCTTGGTCAAGCCAGCCAGCGAAACGGTAGCCGTCAGCGGCCTCGGCGGCCCACGTCGCGTGGTCCTGGCGCCGCATGTCCAGGGAGGAACCGGCAGCGCCGCGCCAATCGGAGACGGTCGCAGCGCCGGGAATCTCGTTTCCGGAAGAAGCCGACCCGGACGCCAACGCAACGTCGGCGCCAACCGCGGCATGGAACCCGCGCAAACGGGAGGCTGAAGCTTCATCGAGGGTATACAGGGCGCCCGCGGTTCCGGCAGCGCTGCCGGCGTCGCCATACGGGACCGCAAGGAAATACGGGACGTCGCCGACCATCGCCGCCGACACCGCCGCAACGCCGTTGGACGCGTCGAAACCGAACGATCCCAGGCCATGCCACGCCCACAGGCCGTCCGCGTCGCGCGATACGAGCGCCGCGTCGCCGGAACCGGCCACCGCCGCGCCGTACAGCACCGCGCCGTCCAGCGTCGGCATCACCAGATTGGCGGTGAACATCGCCTTGATCTGGTGAACGGTCATGGCCGGCACGTCGTCCACGATGCCGTCGCTGAGCCAGATGCCGTGGTCGACGCCCATGCCGTCGCCGCCGCTGACGGGATCGGAGGCCGGAACGTTCTGGTAGGCGCTTTCGTCGCCGCTGAGTTGCGCTACCGAAAGGTCATACGCTCCGAGGAGGGACGTCATTGCGTCTGCCGAAGCGGAATCTTCGCCGCCAAAGCCGCTCTCGCCGGAACCGTCGCCTTCGCGTGCGGCTTGCGCGAACCCGTCGCGGAACGTTGCGCCCTCCAGCATCCCGGCGCCGGACGTTCCAAACGGGCTCACCGAGCCGAGCGCGCCGCTGGGGTCGAAGTCGTCGCCGCCGCCGACGACGCGCGCCAACGTCGGATGCAGGTACGCGAGGCCGCTTTCGGTAGGCAGCAGCCGACCGTATTGCATGTCGTCGCTGTATTCCAGCCCTTCCGGCTCATCCCACGTAATGCCGATGAGCTGCGCGCCGGCGATGTCGGACGGATCGAAGCGCACGGTGCGGGCCATGACATGGCGCGTCATCAGGTCATCGGGCTCGCCATAGCCTTCGAGCGCCACTATCCATACGGAACCGTCGTACCAGGCGACGTCGAAGCTGTTGATCAGGTAATAGGTGGGGATGTAGTCGCCCATCAGGCTGAAATGCTCGTTGTCGAACGTCCATAGCAGCTGCCAGCCGCTCCACTGCCCGGCGCTGCTCGAGAACACGTTGGCATGCATGAACACGGCGCGCCCATCGGTGGCCTGTGCGCCCATGCGCATCTGCGTCGACGCCACCGCGACCAGGTCGCCGTCGGCCTGCACGTACCGGATGCTGGTGTCCGCATTCATGCCGTAGCTGTCCAGATTGCCGTCGATCAGCGTGGAAAGTCCCGTATACCCGGGCATTCCGGGCGCCGGCAGCTCGTTCCAGCGTCCGTCGGCGCCGCGCTCCCAAACGTACGAGCCGGCGACGGTATCCGCCATGTAGAGGCCGTCGGCATGCTCCACAAGCTGTGCCGACGCCGCGTTCAGGAAGCCGTCGGGCAGCGCGAGGCTTTCGACGAGGGATGCCGTGGCGGTTGCGTCGGAAACGCCTCCGCCGTCGGCGGCGCTGCCGTCGTCGCTACCGTCGTCGCCGCTGCTGTCGTCCGCGGCCGGCGCCGTGCGGATCGGGACGGCGTAGTATCCGTCGTGCGCGCGTCCGGTGGCGCCGTCCACCACGGTGAACCAGTGGGAGCCGCCATCCATCAGCCACGAGAACGCGTCGCCGGCCAGCGAAAACGACAGCCAGCCAAGGCCGTCTGGCGTTCCGGAAAACTCAAGATTCCCATCGCCGACGCTACCGAAAACCGCGTCTTCGATTTCCAGCGACGCATCCTGCAGGCCGTAGCCTTCCAGCACGGCGTCGCCCGTCGTTGCGTCGACGGACAGCGACCATGTGTTCGCGTTGACGTGGCCGTCCAATATCGTGCCGTAGTCGACGCGTCCGTTCGTCGCCGTCACGATGTCATCATCCTGCAGCGTATACGGATCGCCGTCGACGGGCACCGTGCCGCCGACGACCATGCCGCGCAGTTCCAGCGCGCTTGCGTCGGGATAGAGCGCCGCCAGCTGTCCGACCATGCCGGAAACGTAGGGAGCGGCCATCGACGTGCCGGTCATGTAGGAATAGGGCACCGTCCCGTTGGCGATCAGCGGATCGTCCATATACAGCGTGAACGGCATGTCGGTACGCTCCAGCACGCCGGCAATCCGGAAATCCACGGTCGCGGCGAACGTCGCCCGCTCGCTGCTGACGTCCGGAAGGCTGCCGCGCGAATTCGCATACGTATCGTCACGGCCCCGGCATTCCTGGTTGAAGACGGCCGTGCGTTCGTCGCCCTGGACGGACAGCGACGTCAGCGCGACCGCAGCCGGGTTGCCGTCCGAAGCGAACGCGGCCGGCACGCCGCCGTCCGTGACGATGGCCTCGTCCTCGGCCATGCCGTAATAGGGATTGGCGTCGCGCCAGTAAAAAGCGACCTGCAGCGACTCGATGTCCGCCGCATAGGGCAGCTTTTCCAGGTCGACGTTCAGCGACAGCTGCGTGCGGCCCTCGCGTTGAACCGCCGCGATGGAGACGGCATCGGCATATTCGGGGGCGTCGACGTAGGAGGCGGACAGGCCTGCGTCTTCGGCCGGCTTGGCGATGGTGTACAGCACGTCGCCATCCTGGATGGCGGCGGCTTCTTCCAGCGTGGCGTACCGTGCCTGTTCCGCAATCCACGCGACCGGCTTTTCATACAGCGTTCCGGTAGCCATCGCCGAGATTTCCGACATGGCGTACGCTCCGGCATCCTGTACCGGAACCGTCGAGAGGACGTTGGAGCCCGGCGCGGCTACGTCGACGCTGGCGCGGCCGTAATCGGTATAGAGGCCGTAATGGTTGTTTTCGGTAGTGGCGGCCACGTTGATGCGGTACGGCGTCTGCCGGGCGACGCCTTGGTTCACGATGTCGCCGCTGTCGGCATCCGCGCCGTTGTTTCCGGCCGATTTCACCGTCAGCGCCCCGACGTTGCCACCCTGGGCAGCCAGGTATTCCATTACCAAGGATTCCTCGCCATAGCCGCCGAACGACGTATTGACGGCGACGACATTGACGCCGGCAAGCGTGGCGGCCACTACGTACTGGTAGGCGCCCACAATGGCGCTCACAGACAGCTGCGCCGCGTTGTCGGGTTCGATTTTCAGCGCCATGATTTCACTGGCTGTGGATGCGCCGGCAACGCCTTCTCCATTGTTCGCCGCCGCGGCGATGATGCCGGCGACGTGCGTGCCGTGGGCCGAGCCAGAGCCGTTGTCCGGGGCCGGCATCGGATCGTCGTCATCGTCGCCGAAGTCGTAGCCGTAGGTTCCGGACTTGATGCCAAGCGCGGCGAGCTCGTCGCCGCCGGTCCACATATTGCCGGCGAGGTCGGGATGCGTATAGTCGACGCCGGAATCGATGACGGCGACGACCGTTCCGTCGGTGGTGCCGGTTGCGGCCGCCTTGTCGAGCGCGGCCTGCAGATTGATGCCGCCGTCGCCGTCCAGCAGCGGATACTGGAGCCTCACCAGCGCGTCGTTGGTCGGGTAGCCGCTGTCGCCGGCGTCATCGGTGTCGTCGGTGTCGTCGGCGGCGTCATCGTCGGTTTCCAGAAGATAGTTCGGTTCCGCTGATTCGACGAAATCAAGCTGCTCAAGTTCCGCAATCAGCGTTGCCGTGTCCGTGTACGGCTTCGAGACCAAGGCGATGCGGATATCGTCGCCGGAGGGGATGGCGTCGAGCGTTTCCCACGTTGCATCCGTATCGGCTTGAGTTGACCCCTGCGTTCCGGGCGCCTCCGGGGCGACAAACGTTTCGTCCGTATCGGCTTGGGTTGACCACCCCTCGCTTCGAGCTTCGCTGCGCTCGCTCTCAGCGGTCCCCGCCAGCGGGGACCGCTCTGCGGACGAATCTTCATCCTCGAATTCGTCGCAGACCGAGAAATCCCATGTCTGCTGGACCGTGAAACCGGCATCCTCAAGTGGTTCGCCTTCCAGTTCCAGCGTCATGCCCTCCAGCCCAGGAACCGAACCGCTCTCCTCGCCGTCTTCATTGGCTCCGGTTCCTCCGTCGCCGGCGCATTGAGGAACCGAACCTGAATCTGAGCTGTCAGCACTGGATCCGGTTCCTCCGTTTTCGGCGTGTTGAGGAACCGGGGCCGAATCCGCACCGCTTTCGCCGGTTCCGGTTCCTCCGGGAGATTCGGTTTCTCCGGAAGATTCGGTTCCTCCGGAAGATTCGGTTCCTCCGGGCAGCCCGCTCTCGTGGTAGATGACGAGAGCCTGGCCGTTGACGTAGGTACCGTCTTCCAGTTCCAGCGTCGATGACGGTTGCGCAACATCGCCGGCGTCCGTTGCGCCCGGCTCCGTCGCGAACGCTGCCGGAGATGCCAGGCCGATGCCGATGGCGGCGGCCGCTAGGCAACCGACGGCCTTTTGCCAGCCAGATATACGTTTCCCAAACATTTGAATCCCTCCCCTGCTTTCGCTGTACAGAACCCCTGCGTTCTCCCAGAGCGAACATTGCCTCCAAGATTACCGGAAGACAGTGCGGCCACCAAAACACCGCCTCTGCCGGCCGCCCGCCATAAGGCAGCCTCGCCTTTTCCGCGAATAACCACCGGAGGGTTTGCCACCCTCGCCTTGAAACCGTGCGAATCCGGCTTTGCCGCGCCCGGAGTCCACCCCTCGCCTCGCCGTCCATTCCGACATACCAGCCCGGACCAAGCTTCATGCACATTCGAAGGCGGACGGCGCCAGCAACGACTGCTCCGTTTTGCGGAGGGTAGTCCAATCTGTCAGGAAAAACGGTGGAGATTCGGGAAAACGATTGCGCGGCGACCGAATCTTCGCAAAGGTGGTGATACACCCACACGCGCATCGCAGGATCTCATGCGCCGAACTTGACGGGAACGAGGCCTTCGATACACCCACACGCGCATCGCAGGACCAGAGGGAGAACCATGCACGCGAAGGACTTCATTGCCGTCGGCGTCTTCGGCGCCATCATGTTCATGCGCTACGGCGTCGCGGCGCTGATGGGCTTCATGCCCGACTGGATCCTGCCGGTCCCGCTCGCCGCCTGCTTCCTTTCCGGCATCGCCGGCGCGCGGCTCGGCCTCAAGACCTGCGCACGGCATTTCGCGCGCGCCGGACTGGCGGCATAATGAACGAACAGCTGATGGCGGCGACGGCGCCCGCGCAGCGCACGCTGCTGGACCCGCGCACGAAAATCGCCCTTACGCTCACCGTCTCCACCGTCATTCTCGGCGCCGCCGGCAAGCCGGGGATGCAGTTCGTCAAGCCGGCGCTGGCGGCGGTTCCGTTCGTGCTGCTGCTGGCGGAACGCCGGCGCAGGGGCGCCGCCATCTACGCCGTGCTGTACGCAGCGGCGCTGGCGGCCGGCCACCGCCTTCTCGTGCTCGACGAACCGACCAGCGGCCTCGACCGCGACCATATGCAGACGCTCGCGGACCTGCTGCGCGAGGCGCACGAACGCGACGGCGCGGCCATGTTCGTCGTCACGCACGACCCGGAGTTCATTCTGGCGTGCTGCACCGTTGCAGCTGGCTTTGTTTTCGTTTGCCGGACGAAAGCATTGCCGGCTGCACTCCCGCGCCTTGCGACGGGGAGGCTCCAAGACTCACGAAACGCTGATGAGAGCGTTCTGCTGGGTTCGCGTTTCACCGGGTCCCGCGTTGCCGGCCATCTTGGGGCCGGTCGTCTTATGGTTCCTCCGCGCGCGTTTAGCGTCTCCCGCGGCACTCGGGGCGACGTAGTGTTCAAGGTTCACGGCGGCGTTCCAGTCACGGTCCACGCCATGGGCAGGGTAGTCGCATGACGGGTTGTCGCAGACGAACACGCGGTCCGCGAGGGACAGCTTGGCTTTCACCGTCCCGCACTTCGAGCATGTCCTGGAGGATGGATACCAGCGGTCGGCCACGATCAGCGTCGCCCCGGTCTCCAAGCATTTGTATGCCAGCTGGCGGCGGAACTCGCCGAATCCCGCATCCGATATGGCCTTGGCAAGATGACGGTTGCGTTTCATGCCGTCCACGTTCAAATCCTCGATGACAACCGTATCGTAGTCGCGGGCGATCATCGCCGTCGCCTTGTCGATGGCGTCCCGGCGCCGGGCGGCGATTCTGGCGTGCTGTTTCTGCACGGCGAGCCTCGCCTTCCTCCACCGGCTGGATCCCCGCACGCGGCGCGCGAGGCGCTTATTGGCGCGGCGCAGCTTCCGCTCGCCATGCTGGTAGTTTTTGGGGTTGGCGATGACGGTGCCATCCGACAAGGTGGCCAGCGCCTTGACGCCCAAATCCACGCCGACCCGCCTGCCTTCATTCTTGCGTTCGACGGGACGGTCGGGGTATTCGACGGTCAGCGACGCATACCATGCGTCGGCGTGCTGGCTGATGGTCATGCGCACCACGCGCCCGGCGCCGACGCGTTTCTCCACGTTCTCGAAGCAGTGCATGCGGCCGATCCGCGGCAGCCTCAACGCCTTCGGGTCGCCTTCAATAAGCCCGAAGCTGCCGGTCGTGTACGCGAACTTCATATGCCTAGCGCGCGTCCTGTATTTCGGGAACCCCATCTTGCGGCCCTTGCGCCTGCCATGCCGGGAGTCCGCCCAGTTCTTCAACGCGTTCGCCAGGCATTCGATGCCATACGAGTACGCCTCCTTCGAATTCTCCCGCCACCAGGGGGCCACGTCGTCCTTCCATGAGTTCCACGTCTTGCGCAGCTCGGCGCGCGACCAGCCCACCCAGCCAATATGCCCTTCAATCGCCCTTTTGACCAAGGTGAGCATGAAATTATAGGCAAACCGGGCAGCGCCCGCATGCGCACGCAGCAACCGCTCCTGGGACGGCGAGGGGTCCAGGCGCACCCGCACCGCCCGCAACATCAGGCCACCCCCAACGAAAACCGGAAGGCACGCAGGGCGTGCAAAACGCTATACGTCGACCGCATGGCCCCGTCACCTCCCAGCATTCGAACAAATGTTCTAACACAGTCCAGTATAAAAGATGGCAGGTTGTAAACACGCCAGCACGGCAGGCAAAGCCAGCCAACGCCAACGAAAAACAGACCACAGCAAACGAAAACAAACAGCAAAACCAGCAGCTGACAACCCATGCCGTACATTTGAAGGAAGGCAAGATCGCCGGCTCCTACGCGCTCGACGCGCCGGGCCGGGCGAAACTCGCGGCGCATTTCGCCGCGGCAAGCGAAGGCGAGGGATTCGGTGGAGTTGACTGACTGGCCTGACGAACTGAGATTGGCGTGCGAGGACGCCGGCTGCGCGGTGCTGCCGCGCAAGGCCGCCGCGAAGGTGCCGGTGCCGTTCGCGGCGCAGGAAGTGCTGCCCGGCATCACCGTCATACGCAACGATCTGCACGAAGGGGTCTCGACGGTAGAGGGGCCGGCGGCGGCGCTGCTGGGCGAGCCGCTGCTGCTGATCGACCACTGCCGCGAGGGGCGGCTCGAGTGGGAGGACCACGCGCGCTGCTCGCATCTGGAAACCGGCGACATCGGCATCGGCACGGCGTGGCAGGAGGAGCGGTTCTCGCTGCCGCTGGGCTACTACCACGGCCTGACGCTCGCCATCGACGTCAAGCGAGCGCAGGCGTCGCTGCGCGCGCTGTATGCCGGCTGGACGCTGGACCTGAAGGCGCTCGAACGGCGCTTCTGCGGCGAGGGAATCTCGTGCATCCTGCGCAACGACGAAACGCTGCAGGAAGCGTTCGACGGGCTCTACCGCGTGCCGCGGCGCGTGCGCAAGCGCTACCAGCAGCTCAAGGTGCTGGAAATCCTCACGCTGCTCGAAGGAACCGACGCGCCGGAAGCCACCGAACGCCGGTATTTCCGGCGTACGCAGGTCGACGCGGTCAAGCAGATCGCCGACCTCGTCACGTCCGATCTGGAACGCTGGTATACGCTCGCCGAACTGTCGGAACGGTTCGATTTCCCGCTCACCTCGATGCAGCAGTGCTTCCGCGAGCGCTACGGCATGTCGATTGCCGCGTACATGAAGTCGTACCGCATGAACGCGGCCGCCGTCATGCTGCGCAACACCGACGACGCCGTCGTGGACATCGCCGCGAAGGTCGGCTACCGCAATCCCGGCAAGTTCGCTGCCGCGTTCCGTTCGGTCATGGGGACGACGCCCACCGCCTACCGCGCCGCCGGGAAATGAGATTTCCGGGGGCGCCATGCAGCGCGCCGCCCACGTTCCGCTACAATGGAACCATTGCGCCAACGGGGGTTGCAAGCGGCTGGGAGGATCGGTTATGGACGACACGCAGTTTGAAGCGGGCGACGACGCGCTCGTCGAACCCGGCTACGCTCACGAAGCGAAGTACGCCGCCGAATACGAGCGGCAGCGGCATCCGCACTCCCCGCGCCGGCGGCTGTCCGGCGACATGAAGGACGTGCACGAATTCTCCAAGATTATCCAGCAGCGGCAGAAACGCGGCTCGCGGTGGCACGGCGGCACGCTGACGATGGCCGCGATCATCGTCGCCGGCGTTGCGTTGCTGGCGTTCCTCGCCTCGATGCTGGGCGCCGAAGTCGGCAACGACGAGCCGGACGCGGCGATGGCGGCGCCGGTCAGCGTCGTGCGGTAGGCGCCGCTAGCCGATGAACGAGAAGTTCTCACGGCCGGCCATCGCCAGGAAGTGGTATTTCGCGATGCCGGCATCCACCATGTTGAACGCGCGCTTGCCCGGGTGGACGCGCACCTGGTTCAGTCCGTTGGCCATCAGCTCGAACACCGTGTCCTGATGGTTCATCGCCGAGGGGGCGAGCTCGACGCCGACCATGCCGCGGTGGAACCATTCGGGCATCGGCTGCCCGTTAAGCCGGCACATGTCGAGGATGCCCTTGGAATGATGCGCCTTCCCCGGCTCGCCGATATGCCCGACCAGGATGACGAGGTTGAGCGTTTCGTCGCCGACGCGTTCGGCCTTCGTGAACCGGCGCGACAGGGAGCCGCCCACCCAGCAGGTCCCCAGCCCCATTTCGGTCAGCGCGAGCACGATCTTCTCGCCGTAGAAGCCGAGCCGTTCGCGCGCGTCCGGCGTCGGCCGGCAGACCAGCGCAAGGTAGTTGTTGACGTTCGCGAAGTTCCCGTACGTCGCCAGGCCGATGATGGAAGCGAACGACACCTTCCGGTTCGCCATGAACTGGATGTGCAGCCCGGATTCGGCGTTCGCTTCGCTGACCAGCGCCTCGATGGCGCCGATTTCCTGCGCGGACAGCGGCTCCTTGGAAAACCTGCGCACCGAGTGCCGCTGTTGCATCGTCGTCAAAACGTTCATCATGCATCCTTCCATCGCCAAGCCAATCTCATGCCAACGCAAAAGTTACGGTTCCGTAAGCGTTGCTACGCACGATGATAGTGCGCCAATCTTGGTTTGCCGACAGCGTTTCCGTGCGCTGCCTGAACGTTTGCCGGGAACCCCCGCTAGCGCTGGATGCCGGCGCTGGCGGCGTCGATGGCGGCGAGCTCCTCCGCGCTGAACGGGGCGGCCGCGGTGGCTGCGCGCACCGAATCCTCGATCTGGCCCGGACGCGACGCGCCAACGACGACGCTGGTGACGGCCGGGGCGCGCAGCACCCACTCGAGCGCCATGTCGGCGAGCGTTTCGCCGCGCGCGGCGGCGATGGCGTTGAGCGAGCGGATGGCGGCGAGGACGTCGGGAGTCAGGTCTTCGCGGTGCAGGAAACGGCCGTCGGCGCCGATGCGGCTGTCGGACGGGATGCCGTTGACGTAGCGGTCGGTCAGCAGGCCCTGCGCGAGCGGGCTGTAGCAGATGACGCCCTTGCCGGCGTCGAGCGAGGCCCCAAGCAGCCCGTTGCGCTCGACGGTGCGGTCGAAGATGTTGTAGCGGTTCTGGTTGATGATGTACGGAACGTGCAGATCGTCCAGCAGCGCGGCGGCCTGCGCCATCCGCTCGCCGTCGTAGTTCGACAGGCCGACGTAGAGCGCCTTGCCGGAACGCACGATCTGCTCGAGCGCGCCGACCGTTTCCTCCAGCGGGGTGTCCGGATCCGGGCAGTGGTGGTAGAAGATGTCGACGTAGTCCAGGCCGAGGCGTTCCAGGCTCTGGTCGAGGCTGGAAATGAGGTACTTGCGGCTGCCGCCGATGCCGTACGGGCCGGGCCACATGTCGAAGCCGGCCTTCGTGCTGATGATGAGTTCGTCGCGGTAGCGCGCGAAATCGGTGGCCAGGATGCGCCCGAAGTTCGCTTCGGCGGCGCCGTACTTCGGGCCGTAGTTGTTCGCAAGGTCGAAGTGGGTGATGCCATGGTCGAAGGCGGTGCGGCACATCGCCGTCATGTTGTCGAAGGTGCCCGGGTCGCCGAAGTTGTGCCACAGCCCCAGCGAGACCCTCGGCAGTTTCAGGCCGCTCGCGCCGACGCGGGCGTATTGCATGGTGTCGGGTTCATAGCGCCGTTCGTGCGCTTCATACAGATCGCTGCTCATACCGCTACCCTACCGCCGTTTGCTGGAAGGCGCGACGCTATGCGTCGTTGCGCTGTACGTCGTTGCCAACGCCGCGCGAACCGCCCCGCCGTTTCATATTGCTCCCATTACAGCCCGCATCCCGGCGTCCGGGAACGGGCAACATTCCGCGCGCCGCCCGGTTGCGTTCGCACCGCGCGCAGCAGCGGACGGAATCTTGGGCAATGCCTAGCGCAGACGGGAAGCGGCGCCGCTACTCGCGGGCGGTGGTGACGCGGACCGTCGTGTCGAGAATCGTCGCGTCGAACGAAACGCCGTCGGATTCGCTGTAGTAGAACGTCTTCGTATCGTCGCTGGAAGCGAGCAGCGCCGACGACATTTCGTCGGTGTCGCCGACGGACGTCCACTCGTAGTCGCCGCCGGACGTCGGCGCGACGTACGAACCCTTCCAATACAGCGCGTGCAGGTCGGTGCCGATCCAGTAGACTTCGATCGTGTCGCCGGAAATCTCAGCTTCCATCCACGTTTCGTCGGAATCGCTGTTGTTCTGCACCCACGTACCGCTCAGGTCGACAGCGTCGCCTTGGGAAACGGAGCCGCCGGACGTCGCGTCGGCTTCTTCGGCGCTGGCGGAGGCGGAATATTGTGCGGAAGATGCGCTGGAACCGCTTTCCTCCGCCGCGCTCGAACCGCACCCGGCGGTTCCGGCAAGCAGCGCGGCCGCAGCCGTCGCGCAGCACAGCGCCTTCAGCCAGCGCAACCGTTCGTTCATCCCGACTCCCTACTCTCGCTCGCGGTGACGTTACAATGCCCCCGATTATACAGAAACCGGCCGTTCGGTTGCCCACAGCCGCCCGTTTCTTTCCACTTTCCTTGCTTTCGCTTCGTCCTCCCCTGCGGAAGCATCGGCTTCTGCGCAAGCCAGGACTGCGCGAGACGGAATCCTGGGCTTCGATAATCGCAAAAGCGCGGACGATTTTGCTATGGGAGACGGCGTTGGCGAACGTCCAAAACCATAGAATGGCGAACGGAAACGGCAATCGGCATGGCGAGGAGGCAGCCACAATGAACGAAACGGCCAACGCAAGCGAAACGAAAACGCAGGCAGGGAAAATGCATACCGGCGAACTGTACCTGCCCTCGGATCCGGACATCCTGCGCAGGCAGCAGCAATGCCTGGAACTGCTGTACGAATTCAACGCGACGCGGCCGTCGCAAGGCGCCGAACGCAGCGCGCTGCTGAAGGACATGTTCGCGTCCATTGGGGAAGGCACCTATATCGAACCGCCGTTCCATGCGAATTTCGGCGGCCTGCACTGCCACTTCGGCAGGAACGTATACGCGAACTTCAACCTGACCTGCGTTGACGATACGCATATCTTCGTCGGCGACTACACGATGATGGGCCCGAACGTGACGCTGGCGAGCGCCGGCCATCCGCTGGCGCCGGAACTGCGCGAGCAGGGCTACCAATACAACGCGCCGGTGCGCATCGGGCGCAATTGCTGGATCGGGGCGGGCGTCATCGTGCTGCCCGGCGTCACGATCGGAGACAACGTCGTGGTCGGCGCCGGCGCAATCGTGACCAAGGACCTTCCGGACGGCGTCGTCGCCGTCGGCAACCCCGCGCGCGTGCTGCGTGCCGTCGACGAACGCGACTACGAAACGTATTTCAAGGGGCGCGCCATCGACTGGAATGAAGTGCGCGAGGAAACCGGCGTCGAGCGGCCGGTTGCGTAGTCTGCGGTGCCGCTGCGGACTTCCCGGCGCCGCAGAAACCGGCAAAAGGCGCTGGGGACTTCAGTCAAGGACGGTTTCCATGCCGTATTTCTGGACGTGCATGCCCAGCGCGCGGTAGAACGCGATGGCGTCCGGGTTGCCTTCCCATACGTTCAGCGTGACGTTATGGCAGCCCGCGTCGCGCGCGAACCGCACGGCATGCTCGTACAGCGCGCTGCCTACGTGCCGGTGCCGGGCGGATTCGTCCACGCAGATGTCGTCGATGTACAGCGTCGTCGCGTCGACCATGACACGCTCGCCTTCGTGACGCTGGAACACGCAGAACGCATGGCCAAGAATGCGTCCGCCGTCGTCGAATACGAACACCGGACGCTGCGGGTCGGTAATGACGGCGCGCAGTTCGTCGGCGCCGTACTTCGTCGCGCCGTCCCCGCGGAACAGATCGGGACGCGCGTCGCAATGCACCTGGGCGACCTGGCGCAGCAAGCCGAGAATCTGGGGAATGTCTGCTTCGACGGCGGGACGGATCATGGTGTTCCTTTCTTTTTCTTCCGATCTTTTCTTTATTCCTTAAGATTTCCAGCGCCGCTGGCGCCGGCACCGCCCATCGTAGCCGTCGCCGTGCTGTTCCGCTGGATCGGTTCCGTTGGAGCGGTTCCGTTGGAGCGGTTCCGGCTTTGGGGAGAAACGGCGCGGGTGCCGGAAAGGACATTGCCCCGGGGCACGCAAACCCGTATCGTTGAGGAAGAAGGTTTCCGCACGGAAGACGGCGTGCGGCGACGACGGTTGGAACAGTCATCAGCAAACACAGCGTAGAACAGGAAAGCACATGGCGGCACAGAACAACGGGACGAAGAAGCGCAAGGATCGCGACAATCCGATCCAGCACGGCGTCAACACGATCGAGGAACTCGAGAGCATGCGCGAGTTCCTCGCCGGGGACGAAATCTATGCGCACGACGACGGCAAGGAGGTGGGGCCGTTCCTGCTGTGGCGCCCGTCGCATTCGAAGATGATGGACCAGTTCGACGACCTGCGCTCCGACTGGAAGCTTCCGGACGTGGAGGACGCGCGCGAAGTCGTTGCCCGGCCGATGCGCTGGTATGCGCAGGCCGCCATCGAGCGCAGCATCCGCGAACACGGAGGCAAGGAGCCGCAGGGTCCGGAAGACCTTGAACCGTTCCCCGCGCAGTCGGGCGCTTTCTCCGGACTGGACGCGGTGATCATGCAGGTACGGCGCAGCACGCAGTGGGCGCAGGGCGCGGCGCTGCTGGCGATGTGCCTCGAGGAAACGACGAAGCTGCTCGACGTCGCCAACGACGTCGACGGCCATGCCATCGCGCAGTTCAACTCGCTGGTCGGCGAGACGAAGGCGTACATGCATTCGGTGGCGGCGCATGCCGACATGGCGTCGGCGGAACAGGCGCTCAACAGCATCGTGCAGGTGTGCTGCACGCAGGAGTTCATGCCGAACATGGGAGCGCTGGTCGAGCTGCTGTCGTGCTGCCTGTCCTACATGCAGTGGGAGGACCGGCGCATCTTCGGCTACGACGCCATCGAGCAGGTGCGCCGCTACGTGCACCATTTCGCGGCGGAGCGCGGGGTCTTCGACGAAGGCGCGCCGGCCGCTCCCCTCGCCGACGAACCGTGGCCCGACCTGCGCATCTACGATGGCGACGATGACGAGGCGCTTGACCAGGCGATGGACGCGTACGAGCGGATCGGCGCGAAGCTCGCCCCGCTGCGCCAGCCCATGGCATGCCCCAGCTGCGGCGACGAGCACCGGTTCACCGAGCACACGCCGGCATTGGCGTTCGCCGTATGGGTGCGCTTCCATTCGCTGATGCGCTACGTGCGCCACGACGTCGCGCGGCTGGGCGGCGAAAACGCGAAGGCCGACGCGTTCATCATGGAAGGCCGGTTCGAGGAACCGTACGCGGAGGCGTACGCGGCGCAGCTGATGAAGGCGGAGCGCTGGGAGGAGCTGCTGGACTTCGTCGACAAGGTGGAGACGTACCACGACTGGGGCGTGCAGGACCCGCAGTTCCTGTTCGATCAGTCCCTGGTGCCCTACGGCTGGGATTCGCTGCGCGAAATCGCATGGCAGGCGCTGGGCAACCGCCGCCAGCTGATGAAGATGTACCGCGAGCGCGTCGTCGAAGCGACGTCGTACAACAGGTTCTCCTATCGCAGCCTGCAGCAGCTGTACGGGCTGCGCTCGGGCTCGTGGAATGCCCAGGTCGACATGATCGTGCGCGACTACAACGACGGCACGGGGCGCCCCTACCGCAACAAGCTGTATGAATTCCTCATGCACGAGGAAGGGATGTCACGCGAAGCGGCCCGCTACGTCCTCAACTTCCCGGCTGCCGAGGCGTCGCTGAAGGGGACCATTCTGGGCCAGTACGATCCGGACTGGCAGCCCGATCCCGAAGACGACATGCCGGACGACCCGATGGCGTTCCTCAAGCAGATGCTGCAGGGCGACGGCATGGAGCCGGACGACCTGTACTGACGGTCGGCCCTGTTGCGCGAGGATTCCTTGCGCTGGAACGTTCCGGCGCAGGGAATCCTGGTTCAAGAAAACGCAGCCGCCCGGCTACGCGAGCTTCGAGTCGCCGTGCGGATCCTTGATTTCGAAATCCTCGATCGCCACGAATTCGGAAACGAGCCGGCCGTCCTTCTCCTCCGCAATAGCCTCGGGGTCGTCGTAGCGCATGAGCTGGCGCGCGAAGAAGTCCTCGTCGATCTGCTTGTCGCGCAGCTGCTTCATCAGCGCGCGCACGACGTTTTCCGGGTTCGAGTCGCGCGGATCGTCGTTCATAATCTGCACATGCACTTCGTCGCCGTTGTCGTCGATGATCGTGCCGCGCCAGAAGTCGGCGCCGTCCCACGGGTTCGCGCCGGCATAGGTAAAGTTCTTCAGTTCCTTGACTCGCATGGAATCTCCTCGCTTGCAGCGGCCGCGCTGGAACCGGCGGCCTTCGCTTCCACTGTAGGAGATTCGCGGGCGTTACTCCGGCACCGAAACCGGCGGCATCGCGGCCAGCGCCTTGCGCATCGCCACGGCTTCTTCGGGCAGCCCGGCGGCGTCCGACGCAACCGTTTGCAGCGCTGCAAGCGTTGGCAATGCGGAGGGTTCCGGCAGCGTTTCCGGAGCGCTGGCGACGGCCGCGGCGAGCGAATCCACGTACTCTTCAAGATTCTCTTCGCACCATGCGAGCGGCGACGGCAGCATCGCGTCGGCATCCTGCGCGATGGACGCGGCGCGAGCCTCGAGCGCTTCGCTGCGTTCGGCGCGGGTCATGTGCGTCTGCTTCCAGCGGTGCAGCCGGATTTCGTAGACGATGCGCGGAATGGCGAGGACGGCGGAGGCGGCGAGGCAGCCCAGCCCGCGCCACAGGCTGTCGGTCCAGCTGGCGGTGCCGGCCGCCAGCTCGGTGGCCATGCCGAACAGGTTGAGCACGGCGATGAACAGGAAGCCCAGCGCGCCGGCAAACAGCAGGATCGCCAGGACGTTCGGTTCCTTGTACGGCTCGATGATTTCGGGGTCTTCCAAACGCTGCATCTCTTCGTCGCGCTCCATGCCGCTTTCGGCGATGCGGCGCAGGTCCTCCTGCCGCGCCACCGCGTACGCCGACGTATTGGAGCGCACGCCTTCCATCTGCTGGTCGGCACGGCGCAGGAAATCGGCGAAATGCTGCCCCGAAGGCGAGTTTTCCTTCCACATCGTGAAATTGAAGTAGCGCTGCGATTCGACGTTCTTCGCGCTGACCGAAGCGGACAGTTCCGTTTTCGCGAGGAACCGCGCCAGCTGCGCGCCGCGCGCCGACGACACGTCGCGCACCGCGCGGGCCTCGACGCCCAGCTGCGCTACGGCGGACTGGTTTTCGCTTTCCTCCGGAGGCATGCCGTCGGGCCCGGTCATCCCCTCGGTGCCCCACTCGCCGAAAATCGGCGGCATTCCAGGTGCGTTCTTCGGCATGGCTGCCCCTTTCTCCAATCGCGCAGTCCATCCTATCAACGGCACTATCAACGGCTCCAGGTCGCTATAGGTCGAAAATCGCGTCCAGATACGCTAAAAGGCCGTCGAGCTGCCGCTGCTCCAGCTGCCCGACATGCTCGCAACGCCGGGCATTGAGATCGATGGCGCGTATCTGCTCCATGCATGCGAAGCCGTGGATATCGGGGTGGTCAATCGGCACATGCAACGGGTAGCCGTTGGACGTGCTCGTTACCGGAGCCACGATGGTCAGCGACGACTTCATGTTGAAATCGTCGCCGCTGAGGACTACCGCCGGATGCGGATAGCAGGGTTCATGCCCAGCGCTGGGCGCGAAATCGACCATGATGATTTCGCCTTGCCGAGCAATCATCGCGTCTCGCTTCCCTGAGGCTCGCCCCAGTCGATTTCCTTGCCGCAACCGGCAGCATAGCCGGCCGGAGTCTCATAGGTTCCATCCCAGCCTTCGAACAGGTTCTTGATGCTGGTGCGTGCGCGCTTGCGCCGTTTCACCGGTTCGAGGGTGATGGCGCCATCCTGCTCCGTGATGGTCAGGCTGTCGCCGACCTGGATGCCATGGTCAACGCAGATTTTCTTGGGAATGATGATTCCCTGGCTGTTGCCCCACCGGGCTACCTTCACCGTGGTCATGACGGCCTCCCAATACATGGTTATACAATATATAACCATCCTATCAGTCGAGCGGCGAGCTTTCCACCGTACTATCTGGCCCCCTTTTGCTACTTATAACCAAGAACATAGGAGGGAATGCACCGCAGAGGAATCAAAAAGGGCGGCAGAGACGAAAAAACCGGCGGGAAGTCGGCTGGAATGGTACCCCCTGAGAGAGTCGAACTCTCGTTGTCAGATTGAAAGTCTGGTGTCCTAACCGTTAGACGAAGGGGGCGCTGTGAAATTATCGGCGTTGCTGGTACCCCCTGAGAGAGTCGAACTCTCGTTGTCAGATTGAAAGTCTGGTGTCCTAACCGTTAGACGAAGGGGGCTTTCGACAACTTGACCTATATTACACGAAGACCAGTAAAGCGCAAACCGGCGTGTCGCATTTACAGCTCAGCAGGCAACATAGGAAAAGTCGTGGATGACACGGCCGGCGGCGAGGCCCTTCTTTTCGAAATTGGTGAGCACGCGGCCGGCGAAGCGCTCGGACTCGGTGAAGTCGGCATGCGGCAGCGCGGCGGCTTCGTCGGCATTGCCCTTGCCGACATGCTCGGTCGGCAAGCTGACGATGAGGCTGCCCGCGTTCGAGAAGCCGGGAGCGCCGTCCATGACCTCGTGCACATGCAGCGCGTAGTCCTCGATGTCGGTGGCGATGCGCCACACGCCGCCGTCGCGCAGCGCGCGGCGCACGTCGGCCGCGAGCTCCGGCTGCACGATGCGGCGCTTGTGATGGCGCATCTTCGGCCACGGGTCGGGGAAGAACGTCCAGATTTCGTCGATGACGCCCGGCTGCGCCGCCGCAATCAGCTCCGGCGCGTTGACCTGCGCGATGCGCAGGTTCTCCAGGCCCTGCTTGCCGGCGAGCAGCATCGTGTGCGCAACGCCGGGATCGTAGACTTCGAGCGCGAGGAAGTTGCGGTGAGGATCGGCCGCGGCGGCCGCGACGATGTTCTCGCCCTGCCCCGAACCGATTTCGACGACCAGCGGATTGGCATTGCCGAACGCCTCGCGCACGTAGTCTTCCGTCAGCGCGAAACCCTCCGGCACCGACAGCGAACCCTCCCGTTCGGCAATCGGCAGCAGGTAGCGGTCCGCGTACGCATCCCACGCACGCTGCAGGCGGTCGTCGAGGCGCGCCGAGCGGCGCACGAACGACAGCACCTTGCGCCCATAGAGCGGGTTGCCCTCCCCTGCTTCTCCCTTCGCGGCAATCTCGGCTGTTTCACGCGTTTCACGCACGTCTTCACTCATAATCTCAGTATCCTACCGTCCCCTCCCCCACTTCATAAAAAGGACGACCCGCGAAAAGGATGTCCTGTCTCGGCGGATAGTTGACACATGTCTCAGCGCATGCTTGACACATGTCCCGGCGGATAGTTGACAGGGGGCCGGGGCCGGTTGGCCCCGGGCTTTCTCATTGGGCGCGGCGCCTGCCTTGGTAGGGCGGGGCGGG
>NZ_JBKEUU010000009.1:0-12913 GCF_056356715.1 Bifidobacterium sp. LH_450
GCAGCCCGGCCCCAACCCCGACAACATCAACGCCTACGAAAGCGGATTCGGCATCAGGAAAGGATGGCTCCGATAGGAGCTATAAGACCCACGATTTGTTACTTAACCCGAAAGGATGGATCCACTAGACAACACGCCCGGGCTAAACACACACTTTTTGTTACTTAACCCTATAAGACCCACGTTTTGTGGGTTAAGTAACAAAAGATGGGTCTTATATTCACCTCCATCCGTTGCGGCGCCTTGCGTGTCGGGGTGCCTTTAATCTGAAATGGATTAAAGAGGGCGGCTTGTAGGGCGTGGCCGCTTTAAGGGACAGGCGCAGCTGAACGGCTGTCTAGGGGCCAACAGGCCATCCATCACCTGCAAACCTTTCTGCTAGAAGGAATCGGCCCCGACGCGGAATGATTAAGCACGACGGCTGGTTCTCCGCGGGGACCGGACCGCAATCCATTCAGCAGCCGTATAAGACCCACGTTTTGTTACTTAACCCCGTTTTGTTACTTAACCCCCAAGCGCCGGCCCCTGCAGCGCGCCGACGAAAACGAAGAAGTCCCGGCTGGAGACCAGCCGGGACTTGATTGTGCCCCCTCAGGGATTCGAACCCTGGACACGCTGATTAAGAGTCAGCTGCTCTAACCAACTGAGCTAAAGGGGCTTGCTCAGTGCTTCCTTGAAGCAACGAATGTTTAATATACTCACGTTCTACGCCAATGCAAAATCGTCGGCGTGTCGCAACAGATTCCAACGAAATGAGCAAGGGCCGGCGAGCGCCCGTAACGACTCGCCGACCCCAGCATCCGGCCATTTCAACAGGGACCTGCCGTGCAGATCCCCGCATTCGGCAGCTGCCGGCCCGAAACCCTACCAGTCGGTCGGGTCGCCCACTTCCAGCCCGCTTTCGCTCACCTGGAACGTCCCGTAGAACCAGAAGCTGTCCGTTTCCGACTGCTTCTGCCAGTTATCCGAGCCGGTATAGCGGTATTCGAACACGAACTTCGCCGAACCGCCGTCCGCGCTGAACGTCCCCGTCTGCAGGTCGACGTTCTCCAGGGTCGGATAGTCGACGATCTGCCACGCCGGGTTGCGTACGTCGTACGAATCCGACCCGTCGTAGAAGTCGTACCAGTACGCTTCAAACGGGCAGCTTTCCGGCGCTGCATCTGTCGATTTCGCGCATTCGTCGAGGTAGTCGGCCGTGGCCGTTTCAATCGCCTCCTCCAGCGCATCGGTCGCCTCGACCGTTATCGCCGCATCCCCGCCGTCACCGGTCGTCACCGTCGCGCCGGCAGCCGTGTAGTAGTCGGTATCGGCGGCTTCGATGTCATAGACTCCCGGGTATGCGACGAAGGAATACGTCGTCTTGCCTTCCTTGACCGACGCCGACACGTCAACGCCATTGACGCTCAGCGTCTTCACCATCGCCGGCTTGGCGACGGTATGGGTCGTCGCAAGCGACGCGGCGATTTGCCAGTTGTCGAACACGCCGTAGCGATGCCCGCGCTTGACCAGCTGCACGCTTCCTTCGCTGCGTTCGCCATCCAGCGTGTACGAATAGACCGCGATGGCGTTGTCGCCTTGCTTGGTCACCGACTTGATGGCGACGTTCGCCATCGTCGCTCTGCCACCCTGCGCCGCTTCGTTGGCAACGACCAGCGCCTCGTTGCCTTCGACGCCGGGATCGGCCATGCCGTTCGCCGTTTCCAGGTCGCCGGTTTCGATGGCAGTCAGGTATTGCGACGCTACGGATTTCGCGCTGAATACGTTCGCGTTGATGACTGCGTATGCAATGCCGAGCAGCACCAGCGCCGCCAAACCGGCGCACACGCCGATAACCGCCCCCTTATTGCGGCTATGCGGCTGCTGTACGGCTGTCGCCGCCATCGGCTGCGCACCGCCCATCGGCGCCGCGACAGGCATCGCCTGCGTAGGCGCGTCCTGCGTGCCTAGCGGGGCCACCGGAATGGGCTGCGTTTCACCTATCGGCTGCAGCGGTGCCTGAAGCCCCTGCTGCCCCGCTGCGGCAACCGAGCCCATAGGCGTCTGCCCTGCGGCAGCTATAGCCCCTGGCTCGCCCTGCCGGGCAACAGACGCCGTTTCCGCCCCGATGCGCACCGTGCCGCCGGCAAACAGCTTCCACAAGGCGCCAACGTTCGCTACGACCCACGCGCCACCGGTGCGCGCGAACGCTTCAATCGCCAGCATCCATACGCCGCCCAGCAGGCAGAACCACAGCTGCGTCCCGCCGGACAGCGACAGCTGTCCGCTGCTGAACGCGGAGGAACCGAAAATGGACGAAACCGACAAGTGCACGCCGGGAATCTCGTTGAGGGCTTCGACCAGCGCCGTCAGCTGCACGTTGAGGCTTTGCGACAGCAATCCCAGCCCCAGCAGCCAGCAAACGATTGCCGCAAGCGACGCCTGCCAGCAGTGCTGCCAGCCGGCGTACCGTTCGTCGTAATAGTTGCGCGCGGCGGCACGGCACCCCACGTACGCCGCGCACGCGACCGCTACGACGAGCAGCGCGACGCTGGCTGCGGTCGGAATGGCAATGACCGGAACCCCTTCGGAACCCGACACGTCCACGCTGTACGAGCCGGACGTCGCCGAGACCTTCGACGAGAACAGCGCGGCCGTCCAGTCAAGCGCGGTGCCGGATCCCGACGACAGGCCGACGCCGAACACGCCAAAGCACGCCACCGAAACGAATATGCACGGCAGCAACGGCAGGAGCAACGGCAGGAAGCCGATCAGCGCCGCATGCCCGCTGAAAAGACAGGCGGCCGCGTAGCCGACGACGGCAATGGCGCCGAACGCCACGAAATACGTCCACGCCGCCTCGACGAGCGTGCGCACCGGCCCGCGTGCACGATGCGCCCAGTCCCAGGCCGCCGCGAAGACGTTGCCCTTCGCCGGCGCGGCCTTGGCGAGCGCAAAGCCGGCGAGACAGCCGGCTGCGGCGAGCAGGAACGCGAACAGGAACGTGCGTCCGGTGGCACCGCTGAGCGTGCATGCGGTGCCGGTCACCGACTGCGTCCCGCTGGAGATGCCGACCGTCACCGGAACGCGGAAAATCGCCCCAAGCGCGGTGAATACGATGCCGCTCGCCACCCCGGTCGCGGCCGACGCGATGGCTCCGGCGCTGCCCACCGGCAGCGGACGGCGCCGGGCGATGAAGAACGCGCCGAACGCGGCGCCAACGAGCAGCGCGATGCCGACGAGCGACACCGGCATCGACAGCGACAGCACGCTCACGTCCCGCGTGACGTCGAGGCCGGTGACGGCTTCGGAAGACGTCACGGCGACGGTGCCGTTGAACGAGCCGCCGACGCCGGCGACGAGCATGAACACGACTGCCTGCACGACGTTGGCCGCGCCGATTGTCACGTCGGTCGCCATGACCGACGAGATTGTCGTCGCCGACGGCATCTGCTGCGCCAGCGACGCCTTCACGGCGTCGACGACACCCGACATGCCCAGCGCAAACAGCAGCGCCGCCGCGATTGCCACGACGGCCGCTGCCGCCATGCCGAACCCCAGCGAAACGCCGAACGCCTTCACCGTCTGCTGTTGTTGCGCCGCATCCAGCGTCTTTGCAGGCGTGGGAGCCGGCACAGGAGCACCCTGCGCGCCGGAACCGGCGTCCGCAGCTGCGGTTCCCGGCACCGTGCCAGCGGCTGGCATCTGCCCGGTCGCCTGCCGCGCCGGCTGCGGTACGGCGGCAGCCGCCTGTTGCACGGGCGCCGGCGGCGCCTCCAGCCGCGCGCCGCACGCGGCGCAGAATTTTTCGTTCCCTTCGGCCCGGGAACCGCAATTGGCACAGAACATGGATTTCCCCCTTCATCGTTCTCATTCTGGCTCTCTGAAGCGGCACGCGACGCCGCGCTGCCGTTTCTGTGCAGTTTACCGTCAGCGAACAATTCTCGCGACTCCCCCACACGCCGCTGCTTTCCCTTCAGAATCGACCGACCCACCCGCCTTTCCGTCCTGTTCCTGTTCCATGCGTCTCCGAAAACGTCGCCGAAATGCGAGGCACAGGCGTGTTGGCAATCTAGATTGGGGCTCGGAACGTCGCCATTACGTAGGAGGTGGGCGTGTCGGCCCCCTTCGGAGGCAGGTTTGGGATGGCCGAAACGCGGAACGTGGGCGTTCCGGCGACGTTTTCCGGGCGGCGCACGAAAAAGCGCCCCGCGCGGCCGCATGGAGCGGCGCGCGCGGGGCGCTGATGCTTAAGCCCAGACTTGCCTGTTCAGAGTCTGTAGAGAACCGGTCCGTCCGCCGGCGCCGACGCGCCCGAAGCCGTTCGGAACGCGCGGAACGCAGCGCACGGGACCGGGGAAAATCACTCGGCGACGACCTTGACGGTGAAGTTCGCGGAGATTTCCGGGTGCAGGGCGACGGTCGCCGGGAACTCGCCGAGCGTCTTGATCGACTCGACGGCGATGGCCTTCGGGTCGAGCGCGACGACGTCGGCCAGAGCGGCGGCGATGGCGTCGGCGGAAACGCCGCCGAACAGCTTGCCGGACTCGGAAACCTTCGCCGGGATCTCGACGACGGTGCCCTCGATCTTGCCCTTGGCTTCAACGGCGTCGGCGCGGGTGGCGACGGCCTTGGCCTGGGCGGAGCGGCGCATCGTTTCGATCTGCTGGGCGGCGCCCTTCGTCCACTTCGTGGCGTAGCCCTGCGGAATCAGGTAGTTGCGGGCGTAGCCGGCCTTGACGTCGACGACGTCGCCCGGCTGGCCGAGGTTCGGGACGGCCTTGGTGAGAATGATCTTGGTATCAGCCATGTTCATGTCCTCCTAAAACTCAGCGGCCCGAGGTGGCGTAGGGCAGCAGCGCCATTTCGCGGGCGTTCTTGATGGCCTTCGCGATCTTGCGCTGTTCCTGGACGGTGACGCCGGTGATGCGGCGCGAGCGGATCTTGCCGCGATCGGAAATGAACTTGCGCAGCAGCGCGACGTCCTTGTAGTCGATCTCGGTGACCTTGGCGGCCTTCAGCGGATTCGGCTTCTTCTTGAACGGCTTGACCGGCGGCTGCGGCCTCTTGCGTGACATATTCGTTGTCTCCTTAAACTGATGTTCTGTAATGTTCCGGGGCGTTTCCATTTCCCAAGATTGCGGCCAGGATTTCCCTGCCGCCTATGGCGCTAGAACTCCGGTTCGTCGCTTTCGGAACTGAATTCCGACGTGCCGAAGGAACCGAACGATGCACTAGCGCCGCTTTCCGAGCCCCACGGGTCCGTTGCGGTCTGCTGCTGCGGCGCGGCGTTGAAGCCGCCGGCCTGGGCCCCGCCGGAATACGGCGCGCCACCAGAGTAGCCAGCGCCGCCGGAGTAGCCCCCGTTGCCGCTGTTGCCGCCGTTGAAGCCGCCGCCGTTATTGCCGCGGCCGCCGGCGAAGCCGCCGCTGGACGGCGTGCGGTGCACGTCGGCGGTGGCATAGCGCAGCGAGGGGCCGATTTCGTCGACCTGGAGTTCGATGACGGAACGGTTGGAACCGTCCTGTGCCTGGTAGTTGCGCTGCTGCAGGCGCCCCTGCGCGATGACGCGCATGCCCTTCGAAAGGCTCTTGGCGCAATGCTCGCCCAGGTCGCGCCATGCCGAACACCGCAGGAAGAGGGCCTGGCCGTCCTCCCACTGGTTGGTGTTGCGGTTGTACGTGCGCGGAGTGGACGCAATGGTGAAGCTGGCAACGGTTGCGCCGCTGCCAATCGTGCGCAATTCGGGATCAGCGGTGAGATTGCCCACCACGGTAATGATAGTGTCGCCTGCCATGACGCTCCTTGGAATTGGAAACGGGTTTGTCGGGGGAAAATCCCGTCCGCTTATCGGTTACTTGTCGCGGCGCAGGATCTTCGTGCGAATGATGGATTCGTTCAGGTTGAGCAGACGGTCGAGTTCGTCGCTGGCAGCCGGTTCGGCCGTGTATTCGACGACGACGTAGTTGCCTTCGTTCTTGCCATCGATTTCGTAGGCCAGCTTGCGGCGGCCCCAGATGTCGATGTTCTCCACGGAACCGCCTTCCTTGGTGACGATTTCCATGTACTGGTTGGTCAGCTTCTTCAGGCCGTTCTCATCCAGTTCGGGATCGGCAATGAACATCAGTTCATACTTGTGTGCAGACATCACCCACCTCCTTCGGACTTATCGGCCGCGGACGTTCCGCGGCAGGAGTGTGTTTGCAAACGCCCTGCCATGCAGGGCAACTTGCCCAGCATACCCCCGCGGCTCGACGTGCCGGAGGGTCGCGCAGGCCCCCGCGCGACTACCCGCATTGCTATCATGGGAGCCGTCTCGAAAGCTTCCCCTCAACGCTTCGCGAAGCGCTTCCCCACGAAAGGTGAACCATGTCTGCAATCCTTGAAGGCACCCCCGATAAACGTCTTGCCTTGGTGACGGGGCGCGCCTACCCGGAGCAGGCTCACGAAACGGCCCACTACCTGGGCACCGACGTGCTCGAAACGACGGCCTATGACTTCGCCAACGGGGAGATGTACGTGCGGTTCACCGAACCGGTGCGCGGCGCGGACGTCTTCATCATGCAGGCGCATACGCAGCCGATCAACAAGTGGATCATGGAGCAGCTGATCATGATCGACGCCGCCAAGCGCGCGTCCGCAGCCTCCATCACCGTCGTCGCGCCGTTCCTTGGCTATTCGCGCCAGGACAAGAAGCACCAGGGCCGCGAGCCCATCACCGCGCGCCTGATGTTCAACCTCTTCAAGACGGCCGGCGCCGACCGCGTCATCACCGTCGACCTGCACGCCTCGCAGGAGCAGGGCTTCTTCAACGGCCCAGTAGACCACCTGACGGCGATGCCGGTGCTCATCGACTACATGAAGGGCCGCCTGCCGCTGGAGAACACGACGATCGTCTCCCCCGACGCCGGCCGCATCAAGGTGTCCGAACAGTGGGCGGCCAAGCTCGGCGGCCTGCCGCTGGCGTTCATCCACAAGACCCGCGACACCACGCGCCCCAACCATGCCGAAGCCCACGGCATCATCGGCGACGTCGAGGGCCGCGACTGCGTCGTCATCGATGACATGATCGACACCGCCGGCACGATCAGCGAAGCCGTGCGCACGCTGTATGCCAAGGGCGCGAAGTCGGTAACGCTCGTCGCCACCCATGGCCTGCTCTCCGGCCCGGCCGTCGACCGCCTGCGCGACTGCGGCGCCAAGGAGATCGTGCTGATGGACACGGTGCCGATTCCCGAAGAGAAGCGCCTCGACAACATGACGGTGCTGTCCACCGCCCCGCTGCTGGCCGCCGGCATCCGCTCGGTGTTCGAGTCCCGCTCGGTCTCCACCCTCCTCAACGGCCTCCCCGAAGACATGCGCACCCGCAATATCTACGCCTAACCTTTTCTCCATCCCCGCTGGCGGCCGCCGCTGAAATATGCAAACGCGAAAGCGTTTGCGGCCTTGTTCGGGGATCGGTGAGAGCGAGCGAAGCGAAGCTCGAACCGAGGGATGGTCTAAGGCATCTACCCGCGCCACACCTATCGCAAAGCAAAGGCCCCTCCCGCACCACGCGGAAGGGGCCTTCCTGTTATTGGAGGAAAGAGGTCACTTGTCCTCGAACGCCTCGCGTATCTGCGCCGCGTTGCCGTACGAGGCTTGCGCCCCATACGACGTGGCTGCGTAGGCGGACACGTAGGAGGCAAGCTCCGCGGCGTCGCCGAGGGTCATGTCGGAAGCCAAAGCGGCGAGTACGGTGCCCATGAAGGAGTCCCCGCACCCCGTGGTGTCCACGGCGTGCACGCGCACCGGATCGATCCGGTGCACCGGCACGGCGTCGGTTGCATCGAGCACCACGGAGCCGTCGCCGCCCAGCGTCACGATGGCCTGCTCGTATCCGAACTCCTGGAACTTCGCGAGCGCGAAATCCCAGTCGAAATGGTCCCAGTCGTCGTTCTCGGGCTCTTCGATGCCGAGCAGTTGGGCCATTTCGTGTTCATTGACGAGCAGGATGTCCGTGTTGGCAATGAGCTCTTCCGGCAACGAGGGCCGGAACGGCGAGTTGTTGAGCAGCACCTTCACGCCGGCGTCGTGGCACATCTTCGCCGCAGCCGTCACCGTGTCCATCGGGCTTTCCAGGCACAGTCCCAGCACCTTCGAGCCGGCGAGCGCCTTGCGCTCCGATTCGACATAGTCGACGGTCACGTGCGCGTTGGAACCGGGCGAATAGACAATCGTGTTCTCGCCGTCAGCATCGACGGTGATGACGGTCGTCCCGCTAGGGCCGAGCACCTTGCGTACGTGCGTGGTGTTGACTCCGGCTTCCCCGAGCTTCGTCAGGAGGAATTCGGCGTTCGCGTCCGACCCGACGGCGCCGAACATCAGCACCTTCGCGCCGATCCGGGCGGCCGCTGCGGCCTGGTTGCCGCTCTTGCCTCCCGGCAGCACCTGCAGCGGGCCGCCGTTAACCGTTTCGCCCGGCTTGGGAAGCCGTTCGGTGGTGACGGTGTAGTCGGCGTTCATCGAGCCGACGACCGAAACCGTTCCATAAATATTGTCCAGTGCCGCGAGCGGCGTTTTCTCACTCATCTTCTTCCTTCCTCGCCTGCCGTGGGAACGCGTGCGTAGCGCCGGCGTCACCGTGCGTTGCTGACAAGATTTCCAATGCGCGTCATGAATTCGTCCAGGAACCGGGGCACGTCGACGCCGACGGCGACCTTCATCGTCTTGACCGGGTCGTTGAGCCGGTCGGTATCGCCAATCGTACGTCCGCGGAACGCTCCTTCGGTATCGACCTTCATGTTGATGTCGAGGCAGTCGACGAGCGTCGGATCGACCGCCACGCCGACGGCAAGCGGATCGTGTAGCCCGCATCCGCCGAGATTCGGCGCCGTCGTTTCATACGCCTTGATGTAGTAGTCGGTGATGTCGGCGATCTTGCCGGCCGCGAAGGTGCCGCTTTCGCGCCAGAGAGCGGTGTCCTTATAGGTGAGCAGCGTCTGCAGCGTGACGTCCAGGCCGACCATCGTCGCCGGAATGCCCGAACGGAACACGAAGTCGGCGGCTTCCGGATCCTGCGAGATGTTCGCTTCCGCGCACGGGCTCACGTTGCCGGGCACCGTCAGCGCGCCGCCCATCAGCACGACGCGGCCGATTTCATCGACGATTTCCGGAGCCTTGCGAATCGCGGCGGCCAGGTTCGTCTGAGGCCCGGTCGGCACATAGATAAGGTCCTTGCCATACTTCTTCACCGACTCGATGATGAAGTCGACGCCGGGCGCCGTTTCGGCTTCGCGCGTCGGTTCCGGGATGTCGATTTCGCCGATGCCGTTCTTGCCGTGGATGAATGCAGAGATGGGCAGCACCTCGAAGCCTTCCGTCGTGCTCGAGTGCGGCTCGCCCGCGAAGACCGGGATTTCGGGGTGGCCAAGCATTTCGGTGATGGCGAGCGAATTGCGCACGCTCTGGCTGGTCAGCACGTTGCCATATGTACAGGTAATGCCGATGAGCTCCACCTCGGGGCTGCCCAATGCATAGGCAATCGCCAGCGTATCGTCGACGCCGGTATCGAGATCGAGGATGAGTTTCTTCATGTCTGTGCCTTCCTGTTTCGCGCATGGTCACCGCCATGGTCGCTATCACGGTCTCTGTGAGGCTGGAGGTCTCCATTGACGCGGTCGCGTTCTCTCTGAACGTGTTTGATAAAACGTTTTACCAAGCAATTGCTATGGTAAATCCGCGCTGGAAACGTGTCAATTTCGGGGCCATGCGGCGTTTCGGCGCACGCTTCGGCGCGTGCGTTTCCTGTTCCACTCTACCTCCGGCGCCCCGGGCGACATTCCGCTTAGATTTGCCTAGCCGCAGCTTTCCGGCAATCCCGGTACGCTGCGCAACGAAACCGCGGCAACGCGCGCCGGAAATCTTGCATACAGGATTCCCGCTTCCGCACGCCTTCGGAACAACGAAAGCCCCCGCTTTCGCGGAGGCAAGGAGAGCACAGACGGCGCGCTTCAGTCCAGTTCGGCCGGAGAACCCACCGTCGAGCGCATGACCAGCTGGGGGTCGAGCACCACCGTTTCCGGGTCGTCGAGCCACGGCTTGCCGATGGTCCGCGCCGCTTCGATTTCGCCGTCCGATTCGATCTGCGCGACGACCTTGGCGATTTCGCGTTCCGCCACTTCGTCGATGACGTGGCCACCGGCAATCGCCTCGCGCGCGATGCGCACGCGTTCCGCCGTCTGCTTCTTCTGTTCCTGGATGGCGTCGGCGCGCGTTTCGATCCGTTCGAGCATGCGTTGCCACGCGGCCTGCGCCAGCTGGTCGATGCCCTGGTCGACGCTCGTGATGTCCCGGAACAGCCCGTAGCGGCTGAGGATGTTGTCGTAGCCGATGACGGAGATGTCTTCCGGCACCATCACGTTGCGTTCGGCGCAGCGCTGCATGAAGCCGGCGCCCATCAGGTCGTTGCAGCAGAACACGGCCGTCGCCTTGCTGTCGAGCACGGTATCGGCGGCTTCGTATCCGCTGGCGAAGCGGAAATCGCCCTCAAGCTGCGTGTACACGATGTCCGTGCCGCCCTTGCGCGCTTCCTCAAGCCGCTCCCTGAAGCCGTCCACGCGGTCCGCGCCATTGCCGTCGGTCGTTCCTCCGGTGATGCAGGCGATATTGACGTGGCCTTCGTCGAGCAGGCACTGCGCCGCCAGCTGGCCGCCAAGACGGTTGTCGATGCCGACGCCATCGCACCATGCGTCGGAAAACATGCGGTCGAGGAGCATGACCGGGCAGTCCAGCCGCTTGACGTCGGCTTTGAGGTCGCGCAGCGCTTCATACGATTCGCGTGCCGGAATCAGCAGGATGCCGTCGATGTCGAGCGCCGACAGCCGGCTGATCAGCGCGTGCTCGGCATTGCGCGAGTCGTCGGAGTTGGAAATGATCAGCGAGTAGCCGTCCGCCGCGCACCAGTCTTCCAGCTGCTTGGCGAGGGAGGCGAAGAACAGGTTTTCGATGTCGGGGACGATCAGTGCAATCAGCAGGGATTTGTTGGTTACGAGGCTGCGTGCGTTCTGATTGGGGATGTATTGAAGATCGCGGGCGGCGCGCTCGACGCGCGCCCTCGTTTCCTCAGCGACGCGCGCCGGCCTGCCGTTGAGAATCAGCGACGCGGTGGTCACCGATACCTTCGCGGCATTGGCTACGTCACGGAGCGTTGTGCGATGCATATGATGTCCTCGGCTCTTAATCGTGAAGTTTTTTTTGTTGAGAATCGGTTCTAGCGTACCGCAAACGGAAACGCGGCTGGCGGGGAAAGCGCTAAAACGTTTTACTTCCATCGAATTCCCAGATTTCTTCAGATTCTTACCCCTACTCTCCCAACGGCAAACGTCTTCCGCCGCGCATTGCTATACTCTGCCTAGACGAAACTGCAGAAGGTGGGTTATGGGGCTCGACGAGAAGAACGAACCGGCGAACGAATCGGAAAGGGACGGACGAAACGCCGGCGCAACGCAGCGCAATGCAGCGGCGCAGGCGCAGGAGGAACTGTCGCGTTCGAAGCGCAGCCGCATGGCGATTATCGCCGTGGCGTGCGGGGCAGCCTGCATCGCCATCGCCGTCGCGAGCGTCATGACGAGCGTCAACTACCACCGAGATTTGCATACCGCCGCGTTGGCGACCTGTTCGGCGGCTTCCAGCGAGGTTACGGAAAGCCGCGAGGCGCTTGCGCAAGCGCTCAAGGATTCCACGACGGCTTCCGGCTACTCGTCCCGCGACGTTGCGGACCCGAATACGCTCAACGATCTTGAGGACATGATCAACCGCGCCAACGCGATTTCCGATCCGCCCACCTGCTCGGATGACGACAGCACCGACGACCTGCGCGCCGCCGGCGACATGCTGACCCTCTACAACGAAAACGTCCAGAACCTCACCAAGGCCCTCCAGATCGCCACCAAGTCCGTAGAGTCCTCCCACCAAGAACTCCAAACCCTCCACTAACCTCCCCGTCCCGCTTGCCGCTCATCTCCATAGGAACGGCCGCCATGGGGTGCTCCCGCTGGGGGCATCCATCGCGGGGGCCGGGCACCTTGGCTGCCACTCCGGCTGGTGGGATAGTGGCCAGCCGCCAGGGGGTCCGGCCTGTCCTGGTTGCCGCCCCCGCTGGCGGGGGCCGGAGAGCGCGAGCGGAGCGAAGCGCGATCCGGGGGGTGGTCCCGCGCGCCAGCGCGGGCAGCCAGCCCCGCAAGGACAAGGCCCTGGATACGGGAAGCCCCCGCCAGACATGCAAGCCTGCGGGGGCTTCCAGGTTTAAGCGAAAGGGCTCCGGGAGCCATGGCGGCTTCGGGGCCCGGATATGGGAAACCCCCGGGGGCTCGAAGCCTTTCCGGGGCCTTCCTGTAAGTGTAACCGCGGCGGCGTGCTACTCTCCCACATCCTCTCGGATGCAGTACCATCGCCGTGCCAGGCCTTAGCTTCCGGGTTCGGAATGGGGCCGGGCGTATCGCCTGGGCCATGGCCGCCGCGAAATCCTGATGCGGACCAGCCAGCACAAGAGCCGGCCGTCCGGGTGTCCGGTTTGGGAACCGGATGGTGGACGCGTAGAAGAAAATGTCTGGAATCGGTCTTGCAGTGATTGCCAACAGGATCCCGAAGGAACCACGCTGGCGTGACCTAGCCGTGCGTTCTGGCCCTTATCAGGCTGGTTGCACGGGAGTCATAGTGTTGGTTGCGGTTCGGCCGTTAGTACCGGTCAGCTCCACCCCTCGCGGGGCTTCCACGTCCGGCCTATCCACCACATGGTCTATATGGGGCCTCACGCGCCTCGAAAGACGCGAGGAATCCTTATCTTGGAGCAGGCTTCCCGCTTAGATGCTTTCAGCGGTTATCCCTCCCGAACGTAGCCAACCAGCCGCGCCACTGGCGTGACGACTGGCATACCAGAGGTTCGTCCACCCAG
>NZ_JBKEUU010000010.1:0-4782 GCF_056356715.1 Bifidobacterium sp. LH_450
CCCGTGCAACCAGCCCTTTTCAAGGGCCAGAACGGCACTGGGTCACGCCAGCGTGGTTCCATTGGAACCCTGTTGGCAATCACTGCAAGACCGATCCCATTCTTCTACGCGTCCACCATCCGGTTCCCAAACCGGACACCCGGAACCCGCCCCTCGGGGGCGCGGGTTCCGCATCAGGATTTCGCGGCGGCCATGGCCCAGGCGATACGCCCGGCCCCATTCCGAACCCGGAAGCTAAGGCCTGGCACGGCGATGGTACTGCATCCGAGAGGATGTGGGAGAGTAGCACGCCGCCGCGGTTTACACTTACAAGGCCCCCTTGGATGGCGCAAGCCCCAAGGGGGCCTTTCGCATACCCGCCGGAGCGGCAGCCACGGCAGGCTTTTGCTTGATATCTGTCGCTGAAGAGACTGATAGCGACAGATAATCGGATAAGTGTCGTTATCGGGAATCGTAGCGACACTTATCCGGAATGCGGGGACGCAGGGACGGGCTGTGTTTTGCGCGGCCAGCGGGCGATGGCGGGGTTGTGGCGGCGCGCTAGCATGGCTAGCATGCACTTCTTCGTTCCCAAGCGTTGCCAGCAAAGCAACAAGATCATGTACGCTACCAAGGTACAGGCGTTGCAGGCGGCTGAGGACAGCCGCATCGAGCGAGGAACGCAGCTGTGGGTCTACCAGTGCTCCTACTGCGGTACATGGCACCTGACGCACCGCGACCCGCAGCTGAATCTGCAGACGCAGGCGCTGCGCGGCAAAGGCAAGCCGACGTCGCGTAAGAAAGGCTACAAGCCGCGCCATCGGTAAAGCGATTGCGGATTCCGGCACAATCTCGGCGAAGTCCAGCAACGGCTGCCGGGGAAAATCTTAAGGAATAACGAAAGGGGGACCGTCCGCGGCAGGCGAACGGTCCCCTTTTTCGTTTCGGCAAACGCTAGCGCAGCGACTTCACTTCATCGAGCCACAGCGTGGGGTCGGCGAAGTTCGGCAGCATGACGCCGCTGTGCAGATCCAGGCCGGCCGATGCGATGCGCGGCCCGTCGGGCAGGCTGTAGCGCATGAACTGCGTCGCGAAGAAGCGGCTGTAGAACGCTTCCATCCAGTCCAGCAGGTCCCCGTCCGCATACTTGCCGGCGAACGCCGCCTTGGCGAGCCGGAACAGCTTTGCGGGGCGGTACTGGGCGCGCAGCAAGCCGTCGATATAGAAATCGACGACTTCCACCGGGCCGGCAGTGTGGCCCGGGGCCGTCGCGTACGGATCGTGCGCCGGAATGGCAATCGGTTCGCTCTGTGCGGCGATGTCGGCCAGCGTCGAACGCAACGATGTGCGCGCGCCTTCGTCGGCGAACCAGGCGACGGTCGCCGCGTCCCCGATCTTCGACGTCGTCTCCGGATCGCTGCAGCCGGCATCGGCCCAGATTCCCTCGTAGTTGCGCGCAATCTCCAGCCGTTCGGCAAAGCGGCGCAGCATCGGTGCAATGAAGCTGCGCACCATCTGGCTGTTGATGCCGTACTGGCGGCAGACGTCGGTCGGTTCGTCGGTCAGTCCCAGCGCAAGTTCCGTCATGTCGGTCGGCGTGACGACGAGCGTGGAGGCGCCGGAAGCCTGCTGGAACAGGTACTGCCGCACGGCGGTGGCATCCGGCGTCGCCGGCATCTTGAGTTCGTCGTACGAGAAGCCGAACGTGCGGGCCAGCGCGGCAAGCCGTTCCAGCCGCCCGCTGCCGGCGGCGCTCGACGTCACGACATGCACGGCCGACGCGTCCAGCGACGCCAGCGCGGCGCCGCGTGCCGTGGCGACGATGGCCAGCGCCGCGTTCGCTTCGCCGGAACCGGTCGCGTCGATGACGATCTTCGTGACGCCCTGGTTATGGATGCGCGCGAGCAGGCCGTGCGCCTGTTCCGCCAGCGCGAGGTCGCAGCAGTCGGCGACGTCGGAATCCTTTGCCGGCAGGAACGGCGCCGAGCTGACCGGGCGGTTGAGCGGACGCTCGTCAATCTCCATGTCGAAGAACGTTTCGGCATAGCCGGCGTCCGCGGGCGTTGCGGCGACATGGAACGACGACATGCCGCGGCGCGCTCCCCACAGGCTTTCGACGTCGATATCGGCGATGGCGAACGCGGCGCCGAACGGCTTCGCTTCGGCAAGGATCGTGCCGTTCTCGGCGATGATTTCCTGGCCGCCGACGGTGACGTCGCCGGTCGAGTCGCCGGTGCCGGAGCTGCAGTAGGCATAGCAGGCGAGCAGCCGCGCGCTTTGGCCGGAAATCAGCCCGCGACGGTAGACGTCCTTGTCGAGGCTTGCGTTCGAAGCGGAACCGTTGATCAGTATCGTCGCGCCGGCCAGCGCCAGCTTGATCGACGGCGGATCGGGCGACCAGATATCCTCGCAGATTTCGAAGCCGAGGCACATCTGCGGCATCTTGGCGTTGCGGAACACCTGGTGCGAGCCGAAGGGCACGTTGTCCTGTCCGGCGACACTGATCGGGCTCACTTCGGCCGGCCCGCTCGAGAACCAGCGGCCTTCGAAATCCACGCCGTATGTCGGGATGAACGTTTTCGGAACGACGCCGAGAATGCGGCCGGCGTGGCAGATTGCCAGCACGTTGTAGATCTTTCCGTTGACGCACAGCGGCATGCCGACGGAGAAGAGCACGTCGAGTCCGCTGGTACGTTCCACGAGCCGCCCGAGTTCCCGTTCCGCGCTCTCAAGGAGGATGCCGTGGTAGAGCAAGTCGTTGGCGATGTAGGAAGTGAGCGTCATTTCCGGGAACGCCACCACTTTGGCGCCCTGATCGGCGGCTTTGAGGATCTCCTCGTAGCACAGCTGGGCATTGGCCGCCGGGTCGGCGACCTTGACCAGCGGCGAGGCCGTTGCGAGCGGCACGAATCCGTTGTTCATCATCGTTGTTTCGTCCTTCTTCCGGAGTAAGCCAGTTGCGGAAAACCTGCGGTTTCCGCCAGCGCCCAACCTAGGCCGCGTCCCTTCGGGCAGGCTGGGGCTCTCCCGAAGGCGTAAAGCGGGGCAGGAACGAAAAACGGCCCGCGCTTTTCGGGTACTATCGCTTCTAGAGGGTCGCAGGGAAATTTTTGAGAACAGGGCGCCGGCGCTGAGCCGTCCGGTCGCCTTCGCACTTCGGCGGTATACGGCGAGAGATTCACGAAGGAAGGAACCGTTCATGAATGCGAGCGTCCGGGAGACAAGCGAAATGCAACACGTGAAACATAACGTCGCGCAACCGGCAGAGAAGGAACGTTTCACAGGAAACAAGATTGCCGCAGCCGCTGCGGCGACGGCCGACACTGCGCGTGCCGGGCGGCGCGAACCGCCGAAATTGCTGTTCGTATTGCCTTGCTATAACGAGGAAGCCGCGCTGCAGACGACGGCCCAGGTGCTGGAAACGAAACTGGAGACGCTGCAAGCGCAGGGGCGCGTGCGACCGCGCAGCGCAGTGCTGTTCGTGGACGACGGTTCGAAGGACGGTACGTGGGGCATCATTGAAGAGTTGCACGTGAAACGTCCTGAGATGTTTCACGGGGTGAAGCTTGCCCATAACAAGGGGCACCAGAACGCGCTGCTCGGCGGCCTGATGACCGCGCTCGATATGGACGCCGACGCCGTGGTATCGATGGATGCGGACCTGCAGGACGATCCGAACGCCGTCGACCGGATGATCGAAGACTATCGGGACGGCGCCGAAATCGTGTACGGGGTGCGCGATAACCGCGATACCGACACGGCATTCAAGCGCGGCACGGCCGAGATGTTCTATACGTTCATGGACAAGATGGGCACCGAAACGGTGCGCGACCATGCGGATTACCGGCTAATGAGCCGCGCCGCGCTCGAAGCGCTCGCCCAGTACCCCGAAGAGAACCTGTTCCTGCGCGGCATCGTGCCGTCGATCGGGTTGCCGAACACGAAGGTGTACTACAAGCGCGGCAGCCGCGTGGCAGGGGAGTCGAAGTATCCGCTGCGCAAGATGGTGTCGTTCGCCATCGAAGGTGTCACGTCGTTTTCGACGAAGCCGCTGGCAATCATCACCTGGCTGGGCGTCGTTGCCGTCGTCGTCGGCGTTGCCATGCTGGTCTACACGATCGTGTCGGTGGTCAGCGGCCGTGCCGTCGAAGGCTGGGCGTCCATGATGTGCTCGCTATGGCTCCTCGGCGGCATGATCCTCGTCGCCCTCGGCGTCATCGGCGAATACATCGCCAAAATCTACACCGAAGTCAAAAACCGCCCCCGCTACATCATCGAGAAAACCCTCTAACCCTCACGCCGCCCCCGTTGGCGGTGGCTGTTTTGCGACACGCCGTACAGCCCAGTGTTTGCAGGGGTTTTGGGGTTGGGGGTTGCGGTTTTCGCGTTGGGCGTGTAAGTTGTTCTCTTGCTGCCGCTGAGCCGGCCGGGCGGGTTCCGCCCCGGTGTTCCGGGCTTGGCGCGTGGTGGTGGTTTGAGAACTCAAGAGCGTGTACTGTACTACTTGAATAAATATAACATTGTTTTTCGAGTGTTTTTGATTGCCAGTCCGGCTTCCGCTCCCGTTTGGGAGTCCATTAGGTTGGTTGATGGGGGCCGGGGTTTTTGCTTGCCCTTTCCTTATAAGGGCTTGCGGTACTTCAATGCCTGGCCTTTGGGCTGGGTGGTTGATTTCTTATTTTTGGAGCCGATATGGTTCCTGACACAGTTTTTTGTGGAGGGTTCGATTCTGGCTCAGGATGAACGCTGGCGGCGTGCTTAACACATGCAAGTCGAACGGGATCCTGGCCCTTCGGGGCTGGG
>NZ_JBKEUU010000011.1:0-1099 GCF_056356715.1 Bifidobacterium sp. LH_450
GGCTGGGGGGTACGCGGGGAAGTGAAACATCTCAGTACCCGCAGGAAGGGATACTCCGTGAGTAGTGGCGAGCGAAAGCGGATCAGGCTAAACCGCGTGCGCGTGATACCCGCCGGGGGTTGCGTGCGCGGCGTTGTTGGGACGGCGTGTCCAGGAGCCGGCGCTCCTGGCCGCAGTGATAAAGGCGCGTGCGAGGCGAACCGGATTGAATGCCGGGCCGGAGAGGGTGATGGCCCCGTAGCCGTATGCGCGCGTCCTGTGGACGACCGTTCCCGAGTAGCGCGGGCCCCGTGGAATCCCGCGTGAATCCGCCCAGACCGTTGGGCAAGCCTAAGCATACCTGTCTGACCGATAGCGTACCAGTACCGTGAGGGAAAGGTGAAAAGCACCCCGGGAGGGGAGTGAAAGAGTTCCTGAAACCGTGCGCCTGCGAACCGTCGGAGCCNTGGTGGGGTGACGGCGTGCCTATCGAAAAATGAGTCTGCGAGTCAGTGGCATGTGGCGAGCATAACCCGTGGTGGGGTATGCGTAGCGAAAGCGAGTCCGAATAGGGCGTTTCCAGTCGCGTGTCCTGGACCCGAAGCGGGATGATCTAGCCCTGGTCAGGTTGAAGCGCGGGTAAGGCCGCGTGGAGGACCGCACCCACCTGGGTTGAAAACCGGGGGGATGAACTGGGGCTAGGGGTGAAAGGCCAATCAAATTCCGTGATAGCTGGTTCTCTTCGAAATGCATTTAGGTGCAGCGTCGGTTGATTGCATGCGGGGGGTAGAGCTACTGGATGCTTGCGGGCCCGTATCGGGTACCAATAGCAGCCAAACTCCGAATACCCGTCATGTGTATGCCGGCAGTGAGTCGGCGGGGGATAAGCTCCGTCGTCGAGAGGGAGACAGCCCAGACCGTCGTCTAAGGTCCCCAAGCGCGTGCTAAGTGGGAAAGGATGTGGAGTCGCATAGACAGCCAGGAGGTTGGCTCAGAAGCAGCCATCCTTGAAAGAGTGCGTAACAGCTCACTGGTCTAGTGGTTCCGCGCCGACAATGTAGCGGGGCTCAAGCACGCCACCGAAGACGCGGAAGCGTCAATTTGTTTTGATGTTTGGTAG
>NZ_JBKEUU010000011.1:1107-1884 GCF_056356715.1 Bifidobacterium sp. LH_450
CCCCGGCCGGGGCGAAGCCGCGGAGGAATCCTGTGGTGGACTGCCGGGGAGTGAGAATGCAGACATGAGTAGCGAGACGGGAGTGCGAATCTCCCGCGCTGGATGACCAAGGGTTCCAGGGCCACGTTCGTCGTCCCTGGGTGAGTCGGGTCCTAAGGCGAGGCCGACAGGCGTAGTCGAATGGATGAACGGGTCGATATTCCCGTACCGGCAGCGAACCGGCAGGCCGATAGCGTGTCTGAAGCCGTTTCGCGCGTGGATGCCCGTCCCTTCGGGGGCGTGGCTGATATGCGTGTTGGGGTGGATGCGCGTGTGTAGGCGAGCGCATGGAGTGACGCGGACGGGCAGCCGGCTGCGGAGGTGGTTTTCCGTGGTCAAGCGTGCGGCCCTTCCCCCAGGCAAATCCGGGGGAGTGATAGGGCGAGGCGTGATGATGGGCCCCCTTTGGGGGCGATATCCGGTGTGTTCCGTCGGCCGAGAAAAGCTTCGGCGCGAGGCGCGTTGCCGCCCGTACCCCAAACCGACACTGGTGGTCAGGTAGAGCATACCGAAGCGATCGAGCGAATCCTGGTCAAGGAACTCGGCAAATCGCTCCCGTGCCTTCGGCATAAGGGAGACCCCCTGGGGTGAGGGAACCAGCTTCCCATAGCCCCGGGGGGTGGCACAGGCCAGGGGGTAGCGACTGTTTACCAAAAACACAGGTGCATGCGAAGGCGCAAGCCGCGGTATATGCACTGACGCCTGCCCGGTGCCGGAAGGTTAAGAGGATCCGTCAGC
>NZ_JBKEUU010000012.1:0-1413 GCF_056356715.1 Bifidobacterium sp. LH_450
GGCTCCGACGGTTCGCAGGCGCACGGTTTCAGGAACTCTTTCACTCCCCTCCCGGGGTGCTTTTCACCTTTCCCTCACGGTACTGGTACGCTATCGGTCAGACAGGTATGCTTAGGCTTGCCCAACGGTCTGGGCGGATTCACGCGGGATTCCACGGGGCCCGCGCTACTCGGGAACGGTCGGTCCACAGGACGCGCGCATACGGCTACGGGGCCATCACCCTCTCCGGCCCGGCATTCAATCCGGTTCGCCTCGCACGCGCCTTTATCACTGCGGCCAGGAGCGCCGGCTCCTGGACACGCCGTCCCAACAACGCCGCGCACGCAACCCCCGGCGGGTATCACGCGCACGCGGTTTAGCCTGATCCGCTTTCGCTCGCCACTACTCACGGAGTATCCCTTCCTGCGGGTACTGAGATGTTTCACTTCCCCGCGTACCCCCCAGCCAGCAAAACCGGCTGGTGCCAGCCCATGACGGCTGGCGGGTTCCCCCATTCGGACACCCTCGGATCAAAGCCCTGTCGGCGGCTCCCCGAGGCCTATCGCGGCCCCACGCGTCCTTCATCGGTACTGTCTGCCAAGGCATCCACCATGCGCCCTGATCACCAGCAACCCAACACGGGCTCCCGGCAACCGGCCCAACAAGATAACCAAAACGACAACTAGATCATCACACAAAAACGATCACAAACGATACACGCCACAACCCCATACAGGATCATGGCGCACAGTACAAGCAGACAACAGCCCAACAGGACCATCGTCTGCCCGCGTCCACTCTCCAGTTCTCAAACCGCCACCCCGCCACCACCATCCACGCCCCACGCAAGGGCCCTTCAGGCAGGGAGGGCATCCCAAACGCCACACGTGGCGGTTTGGGAACCCAACAGCATGCACCATACCCGCGCCACAAGGACGCGCGCCTTCGATTTCTTCCATAGCCAGCACGGACGCCCCCGGGCCAAGCGGCCAGGGATCGAAGCGTCCTGATATTTCATGTCTCCGTAGAAAGGAGGTGATCCAGCCGCACCTTCCGGTACGGCTACCTTGTTACGACTTAGTCCCAATCACGGGTCTCGCCTTAGACGGCTCCCCCCACCAGAAGGTGGTCGGGCCACCGGCTTCGGGCGCTACCCACTTTCATGACTTGACGGGCGGTGTGTACAAGGCCCGGGAACGCATTCACCGCAGCGTTGCTGATCTGCGATTACTAGCGACTCCGCCTTCACGCAGTCGGGTTGCAGACTGCGATCCGAACTGAGACCGGTTTTCAGCGATCCGCTCCGCGTCGCCGCGTCGCATCGCGTTGTACCGGCCATTGTAGCATGCGTGAAGCCCTGGACGTAAGGGGCATGATGATCTGACGTCATCCCCACCTTCCTCCGAGTTAACCCCGGCGGTCCCGCATGAGTTC
>NZ_JBKEUU010000013.1:0-1361 GCF_056356715.1 Bifidobacterium sp. LH_450
GGGTTAAGTAACAAATCGTGGGTCTTATAGCTCCTATCGGAGCCATCCTTTCCTGATGCCGAATCCGCTTTCGTAGGCGTTGATGTTGTCGGGGTTGGGGCCGGGCTGCTGGATGCCGGTCTCGGTTCCCGGCGCCGGCGGATCGTCCCGGACCGGGTCGTTGGATTCGGGCGGGGATGCGAGGTAGGCGTCCAGGGCGTCGAGCGGGTCGGCGCCGGTTTTTAGGTACAGGTACCATTCCGCGGCCCGTTTCATGTGTTCCTCGCTCAGGCCGCGGTGCAGGTCGAGCATCCGCTTGAGCCCGGCGTTGACGCCTCCCTCGATGCCGTTGGTGGTGGGCTTGACGGCGCCTGCCGCGGGATTGGCGGGGTCGAGGAATGCGAACAGCTCGCCGCGTTCGAGCAGGTGCGCGAGCCGGAAGTACGCGCGGCGCACGCGCGGATGCGTGTACCACCACTGCTTGCCGGCAAGGGCGTTGGGATGGCCCGGGTCGTCGCCGGCCCAGGTGCGCTGCTTGAGGAAGGCGGCGTGGCGCCGGTGCCAGGAATTCAGGTCGTTGGCCCAGCGGGCGGCGTCTTCGGGGGCGTGTATGCGCGTCAGGCGCGCGTAGAGCGCGCGCAGTTCCCGGCCTGGCTGCGTGCGCGGATGGCAGGTCAGGTCGCGCCGTCCGTCGCGCTGCACGTGCACCAGGCAGCGCTGGATGGCGACGCGGCGCCCCCAGCGCACCCTGGCGGCGCGCGATGCGCTGGCCGACCCGTCGCATCCCAGGGCCCTGGCGTTGCCGATCCTGGCGAACAGCGCGCCGTAGGCGGCCGTGCTTTCCCTGTCGCACCATTGCCAGGCCATCGGCACGGCGTGCGCGTCGCACGCGATCAGCAGGCACCAGCCGTAGGGCAGGTAGGTGCCGTCGGCCTGCACGTAGTCGGCGCCGCGTTTCGCCGGCTGCGGGACGGGCACCTGCCAGCACCAGGAGGTGCGCCGCCAGAACGTCTGGCGGCTCACGCCCATCGCCGACGCCGCCTCGGCCGCGGTCGTCCGGCCGGAAATCCATGCGATCCAATGGCGGAATACCGCCCTGTCGCGCAGATCCTTCCTGTCAGGCCCGGTGCAGCTCAGCCGGCACGCGTCGCATTTCCAGCGCTGCGCCCCTGCCGGGGTGAACCCCTTCTTGCGCATCGGCCTGTGGCAGGAAGGGCATCTGCGGGCCCTGATCGATTTCTTGCGTGGCATACCCGCCAGTCAAGCCCAAAACAGGCCGCGTCACGCCCCTTTTAACTCTTTTCGGATTAAAGGCACCCCGACACGCAAAGCGCCGCAACGGATGGACGCCAATATAAGACCCATCTTTTGTTACTTAACCC
>NZ_JBKEUU010000014.1:0-520 GCF_056356715.1 Bifidobacterium sp. LH_450
GGAGGGTGCTTGGCGGCGGCGCGTGGGGTGGCGGTTTGAGAACTGGAGAGTGGACGCGGGCAGACGATGGTCCGGTTTGGACTGTTGTCTGCTTGTACTGTGCGCCATGGCCCTGGCTTTTGGGTTTGGGGTTGTGGCGTGTATCGTTTGTGATCGTTTTTGTGTGATGATCTAGTTGTCGTTTTGGTTATCTTGTTGGGCCGGTTGCCGGCAGCCTTGTTGGGTTGCTGGTGATCAGGGCGCATGGTGGATGCCTTGGCAGACAGTACCGATGAAGGACGCGTGGGGCCGCGATAGGCCTCGGGGAGCCGCCGACAGGGCTTTGATCCGAGGGTGTCCGAATGGGGGAACCCGCCAGCCGTCATGGGCTGGCACCAGCCGCTTTGCGGCTGGGGGGTACGCGGGGAAGTGAAACATCTCAGTACCCGCAGGAAGGGATACTCCGTGAGTAGTGGCGAGCGAAAGCGGATCAGGCTAAACCGCGTGCGCGTGATACCCGCCGGGGGTTGCGTGCGCGGCG